>JAGBXS010000047.1 GCA_017629175.1 Clostridia bacterium | reverse complement strand
TTCAAAAAGTCGGTATGTGTCCCCTGCAACAGATGGTTCACATCAAAGCAGACCCGAAGCTTGTCATTTGCGGAGATCAGCTCTGCCAGCTCCTCGGCGGTATTCCCCAAGCAGGAGCGGGGCAGATCCTCCACGGCAATGATGGCGCCGTAGGTATGGGCAATATCAGCAAGTCTTGCAAGGGAATCCTTGGCGCAGTTCAGTCGTTCCTTGCGCTCCGTGTCGGGAATGGGCTCTCCGCTGGGGTGTGCCACGAAGCGGGTGATCCCTGCGGCAGAGGCTTTGGCGATGAGGTTTTCGTAATAAGAAAGGGTACGCTCCCGCAGGCCTGCGTCCAATGCGGACAGATCCACCACCTCAAAGGGGTAAAAGGGCAGGTGGCAGGACCAGATCTCCACGCCGTAGGTATCGGCGTAGTTCTTCACGGCGGAAAAATCCAAAGCGTCCATATAGCCCTTTTCCATGGAAAGCTCCACGGCGTGGATGCCTGCCGCGGCAAGGTTCTTAAAGGCTTCCTCGGTGGGAGTAAAGCCGCAGGTAGAAAGTCCGATCTTCATATTCAATCCTCCATTTTGACGGTGATCTCCTTCAGCCCTTCCGGGTTGAGGATGGGGTTGGCGAAGGGCTTCATGGCAAGAGCCAAAAGCTTCATGGGATTGTCGTCGGCGGCGACACGGTTGGAGTCCAGCTTGCCGCAGACGGTACAGCGGTGGATCAACGCCCATTCTCCGTTTTTACGCACCCAAACGCCGATGGGCTCCATTCTGCCGTGACAATCGGAGGCACGGTCACCCGGCTCCTCGTCCAAATGCAGGCTGAAGAGACAGTAAGGGCAATGGTTGCGGTGGTCGCTTCCCGCCCCCTCGGGCACCACCGTCCGCCCGCAGGTCTTGCAGGTGAAGGGATCGATGCAGGGGTGGGTGCGGTAAAAATTCTTATCATATTGCTTGCGCTTATTCTCCCTGTTCATAGGCACCTCCGAAGTCGCCGGTGCTGCCGGTAGCACCGGTCATTTTTGCGATATCCGCCAGCCGCTCAATGGGGAACGGCGGGTTGGCCAAGGGCTTGGAGGCCACGGACATGAGCTTCATGGGGTTATCTCCTTTTGCCACGGGGAAGGTCTCCATCTCCCCGCAGGACTTACAGCGTAAGATCAGATCCCAGCTTCCGTCGGGCTTGACCCAGACGCTGACGGGCTCCATCACGCCCCCGCAGTCGTACTCCGGGTCCTCATCAGTGTGGATGGCGGACAAGCAGGTGGGGCAATGATCCCCGGTATATTCCGTGCCGCAAACACGGCAACGAATGGTTTCTTCCATAGACAGACTCCTTTTGGGTTCGTTTGGTTTGAGTATATCATATTTGAAAGGATTTGTAAAGAAAAAACTTGCATTTTTGAAGGTTCTGTGATAGGATAATAGCAAATGGAGCCCTGTTTTCCTCGCAGGAGGGCCCCTGCTCATAAGGAGTTTTTCATGCATAATATCAAATATCGATCTACACAAAAACGCATTTCAAGCAGACAAAAGAGTCTTTTCCTGTGCCTTGTTGCACTCCTGCTGTTCGTCACCGGTTGCGGGAGCTCCCCTTCGGAAGCCGTTTCCGAATCGGTGAGCTACACCATCACCGTTCTCCCGTCGGATCACGGCAGCATCTCCCCAAGCGGAGAGATCACTCTGCCGTCGGGAGCTTCACAGGCCTTCACGGTCACACCTTCGGAAGGATATCTCCTTGCCGACGTAATGCTTGACGGTGAAAGTCTGGGTGCCGTTTCCACCTTCACCATAGAAAACGTTACCGCCCATCACACCCTTTCGGCCACCTTCGTGGCGGATGAATTGCTTATGATAGAGTTTGATAAAAAGGTCGATATGACCTACGTCTTTACAGGTGATGAAAAAGAAAAAGCAGGCTTTGCACAGGGGGTGATCACCGTCTCCCCCGGTAACAGCGCCAAGCCGGACGGATACTATTTGGTTTATTTTGCCAACGGTGAGGGCGTTCTTTCCGACTATGACGAAGTCGCTTCCATAGCGATCACCGGAGGAACCGTTTCGTACAACGTGAAGGACGGCACGTACCTGCCCCCGCAGGCGACTCTGTTGGCGGTATTCGAAAGCGACAGCCGCTGTTTGTCCCAACAGCCCTCCATTGAAACGGCCGTGGACGTGATCCGCATCGATCCCGCAAAGCGGCTCTCTCTTGGGGGATCCCAATTCCGCTTCGGAGCCACCTCCGACGTGCATATGAATTTCGAGGCGTTGGGCTTCGGCTCCCTGCAAAAATGGGAAAACACCCTGGCATTCTATGCCGCGCATCAAGTAGACTGCCTCGTCGTCACCGGTGACATGACGGGAGATACGGATCTGGCAACGGAATATGAAGCCTATATCAGCAGGATTGAAGCTTCCGATATCCCCCTTGACGCCGTATACGAAGGGATCGGGAACCACGGCAATACCCCGGCCTCCGTGGATCTGTTCACAAAATATACCGGCGGAAGCGACCAGGTGCATCCCTTTGAAGGCTCTCCGTATTTTTACGTATACAAAAAAAGCAATTCCGAGGGAGTGCGGAACAACCTGTTCATTTTTATGGCGCAGGAGCTGAAAGGCCCAAGCGACAGCGCCGCCTATGACAATTTCTCGAAGCGGCAGATAGATTGGCTGGAGGAAACGCTGGAAGCGTACGATACCCCTGAAACGAATGTTTTCCTCATTGAACATTCCCCGATCCTGCATTGGAGCCCCGGAGACAGGCAAAACGGAGACTACACGAGGATGATCACCTTCAAGGAGTCCTTCACGCAGACCATGCGGCTGAAGGCCTTGCTGGAAAAGCACCGCCGTGTGATCATGATGACCGGCCATACCCATCTAACCTTCTATGAAAACGAAAACTACTCCGATCAATACAACAGCTTCTGTCGTATGATCCACGTAAGCAGCGGGACCCAGACCAGCTCTTACAACCACGGAGATACCATGATCAGCGATACCGACGGACGGCAGTACAACTCCCCTTCCTACGGCAGCGAAGGCTACGTGGTGGACGTGTACGACGACTTTATCGTCTATACGGGGTACAACATCTCCACGGGAAAGATCATCCCTGCGGCCTGCCTGCTTTTGCCTGTGGAGCCCTACGGCGGCTCCGGCGGCCAGGTGATGGATCCCACCATCAAGGACGTAACAGAGAAAAAGGATCTGTTCGACGTGGTGAAGGGCACAGGAACGGCAAAGGATCCCTATCTCATCGAAACGGAGGAGGCCTTCAAATTGCTGACGGAGGCATTTGCGGGTTCCACCGCCACGGAGCAAACGGAAATGTTTGGATACGGGATGTATTTCCTGCAGACTGCCGATCTGGATATGAGTAACGTTGAGGGCTACAACGGGATTTCCGCAGGTGGAAGCACCCGCTATACCTTTGCCGGTCATTACGACGGGAACGGTCATACCATTCGGGTGGAGATCGCCGACGGCGGTCAGCAATCCGTGTTCCCTTATACCTACGGCGTCATCTCCAATCTTCGTGTGGAGGGCAGTATTCAAGGCGGAACCTGCGCTCAGGTGGTCAGAGCGCTGCACGGCAAGCTGATCAACTGCATCTTCGACGTGGATCTGAAGGCGGAGCAGGAGGCAGGTGCCATCTATTCCAACTACGGTTACGTATACAATCTCTACGTTACGGGGACTCACTCCTCAGGCGGAGCGGCATCTCCCGTGGCCACCAACCACAACTCCACGGACTATCACAACGTGTTCCACTACAGAATTCAAAACTCCGCGGCTGTAAGCTCTCCCCACGGAATCCAAAGCTGTGATCTGCCATCGATCGTGGAAGTCTTCAACGATGAGACGCATCCGCAATACGAGACTGCATCGGATGCCATCGGCTTCCGCGAAGTATTGCAGGTTGAGGTCGTGGACAGACAATTGATGTTCAAAATCCCCGGGGAATGAGCCCTGCCCCGGCGTGACCGTACGTGACCATATGGTCACATAGGAAAAAGGAGCTTCCCTTAGCCGAGAAGCTCCTTTTTGTTGGTGTAAGGGGACGCTTAAGAACCTTTCTTTTTGAAGAAAGGTTCTTAAGAATCTCCAAAGAAACTTAATGCCGAAAACTGTCGTTTTCGGAAAATTATTATATTTTTTCTCACAAGATGCAGGGTTCTTAGGGGGATCATCCCCCTAAGCGGGGGTTCTTAAGGGGCGGCGCCCCTTAAGGCTATACTCCTCACTCGGCAAGCTTACTCTCGCCGGTGGTGTAGTTGATGGTAATGCCGGGCTGAACGTTGTAGACGAACACGTTGAAACAGACACCCTCGCCCTCGTCCTCCACGGAGAAGGCCTCCATCTGCACGCCGATGCACACCAGATCGTCCCCCTTGAAGATGGGGGTCACGCGGTAGGCCACGTGGTTGCCCGTCTCCTTGATGTAATCCGCCACCATGTTCTCGAAGGGGAGCATCCCCTCCACGTTGAAATAGCGGGTGCCGGTGATGAGATTGGACTTGTTATCGTTTTCCGCAGATAACTGCCAGCCGATGAGATGGGAGCGGTTGTATAAGTATTTGCCGTTGACGATGTCGTATTTTGCCTGCACCCAGCCGGAGGGGTACACGTGGCTGATGCTTCCCCGTTCCTCGTCCTCGGCAGGCATGGTTTCAAACCCAAGAGAGGCGATCACAACGCCGCATCTGCCCAATTCGTCCAAGGGGGAATAGGATTCATACCCCTCCTCCGTCAGCTCCTCAGCGGAAAAAACGGGTATATTATCGTTTAAGGTGACGTACAGACTTCCGTTGTATGGCGGGATCTGCGCGAGATCCTCAACGTTCTCCACGCTGACCGTCTGGGAAGCTTGGGTACTGCTCTCCGTTAAAGGATCGGACATCAGCCCGACAAGCCCCTCCAGCTCCTCGATACAGCCGCTAAACAGCAACAGCACCGCCAACAGCAGTGCGGAAAGGGTCAATCGTTTTTTCATCATTTCCTCCTGTAGGTCTCGATGGTGATCTTCTTGTGGGAAGAGCCTTCCAGCTCCTCGGTGTGGATTTTCTTAAAAAGTTCTTTCAGCGCCGTTTCGTCAAAGAAGGTATCCCCGGGGTAACGGCGGTTCCAGCGGCAGAGGATCACTTCCTCCGCTTGGGTGAGATCGTAGGGGCTGTCTTCGATAAAGGCGTAGCCCTCGCCGTCGCAGATCTCCATGGAACGCCCCGTGGGAAACAGCGCCGCGGAATAGGGCGTGACCCACAAGGGGGCATCCCCGATACGGGATAGGAGATATTGGTTTAAGACGCGGTCGCGGCTTTGACGCTTTCCGCCAAACAGCATTCCGCCCCCATCGTCGATGCAAAAGATCAAGGTCATAAAGTCTCCCTCCTCTTGTCAATATGATACCCTTTTATGAAGAATTTGTCAAGAGGGCGGAGCTTTTTCCGAAAAGAGTTCTTGCTTTTCCACGGATTTTATTGTATCATAAAGGGGAAGGAAAAAAGCAGGAAAGGTTTGTGATTTTTTTGAAACGATTTTTATGTTTGCTCATGTCTCTGACGCTGTTGCTGTGCGCCTGCGGAGAAGCAGAGAACACCTCCTCCCTTCCCGGGGAAGAAAGCTTTGAAAGTTCTCTTGAAACAGAAAGCGAAGTCAGCCAAGTGTTTGAAGAAAATAAGCTCATCGGGGAAATCAACGAATTTTTGACAGGGGAAGCTCCCGACCGCACCATGCGGGCCAAGAATCTGTTTGCCGATGCGACCTATACCTTCAACACCGAGACCAACGATGCCTACACCGACCCGGAAATGAAAAAGCTGACCGACGGCAAAAAGCAGAATCTGTTCGACAGATACAACTGGGTAGGCTTCATGGGGCGCCCGGATCCTTCGGTCACCTTTGACCTTGGCACAAGCAAGCACGCCTTGGCAGACGTGGAGATCAATATGCTCCGCCAGGTAAATTACGGGATCGAGCTGCCCGACAGCGTGATCCTTTCCGTTTCCGATGACGGGAAGGAGTTTGTGACGATCTCCACCCTGAAGTCTCCCACCGACGTGGGAGAAGGCAACGTGTTCCTCTATCGCTTTGCCCTGCCGAAAACCGTTTCCGCACGATACGTCCGTATCATCTTCCACAGAAAGGCGCAGAACTTCCTGTTCATGGATGAGATCACGGGATACGAGTACTGCGAGGACGGTACCCTTGACCCCACCACGGGAAGCTCCACCGCCGAGGTGAAGATGGAGTTTGATTACTACAACTATGATTTGAAAACGGAGATCACCACCCCCGTTCACGAATCCGACAGCGATTATAACACCCGTCAGAACCTCGCCCTTTTGACGGGAGCAGAGGTGCAGGCAACCCATTTTGATCCCCTGGATCCGTCTCACTTGGGCTCCAACACCAACAGGGAGGGGCTTTCCGGTCTGATCAACGGCAAGCGTGCCAAGAATGCCACCTATGCAGACGGCTCCTTCGTCCATTTCTACCGCGGGGGCGGACGACATATCGTGGTGGATCTGGGCAACGAGATGGCGGTTGATTACGTAGAAGCTGAGTTCTTAAACGAGGTGGGTGTGGGCGTTGGCGTTCCCCCTGCGGTGATGGTCAGCGTCAGCAACGACGGTGAGAATTGGATCACCACCTACGGCGGGTATACCCTGCCTTACCCCACCAAGGAGAAAAGTCTTTACAACCTTTCCGCTGCCTTCAAGGAGCCCTACCGTGCAAGATACATTCGGATCTCCTTCGTCACCGTGCCGGACAACGCCATTTCCTCCAACGTGTATCTTTCCGAGATCGAGGTTTGGGGCAAGAAGAATGCAAAGAACGTACCGACGGCAAAGGACGATCCCTCCATCGGTATGGGACGTTATCCCGATCCCGAGGCGATCGGTTGCGAAAACGTTCTCCTGGCCGCTGTCCATGGCAATACTGCAGGAAACCCCTCCGGCAATCTGGACGTGGCAGGCGCCTTGAAGCACCAGGCGTATCTGGATGAGCAGGGCAATATTCTGGATACCTTCTATGATTCCGTGCTGTTCTGCCCCTCCATGCAGTTCCCCTTCACGTCGGACGCCAAGGCCAACGCAGACCTCTATCGTGCCGATATGTTCACCGAAGGAATGAACCTTTACGCTTGGGACAGCGCGGCAAAGCTGGTGCAGGCAGCCGTTCCCGGTACTGCCGATGCCACGGTCTGGCTGAACCTGATGTGCCCCAAGAATGAATTGACCTGTCCCGATCTGGACGGCGACGGCAAGGACGAGGACTTTTCCACCGCGGAAGGACGGCTGACCTTCCTGAAATATCAGGTGGATGAATATCTGAAGGCTTGGGAAGAAGCGGGCTTTGAGAACATCACTCTGCTGGGCTTCTATTGGAACAACGAATATATCGATAAAACCAACCTTGCCATGGAAAAAGCAGTGATCGGCGGCATCAACGATTACATTCACGAAAAAGGCTTCAAGAGCTTCTGGTGCCCCTATTATACCGCCAACGGCATTTGGATGTGGCAGGAGCTGGGCTTTGACGTGGCTTGCCTCCAGCCCAACTATATGTTCTACGTCACAGATTCCACCCGCCTGAAGGCCACAGCAGACATCGCATTGATCTACGGCATGTGCGTGGAGATCGAGATCGAAACGGTCAGCGGCGAAGGCTCCGTGGGCAAATACCGCGAATACCTCCGCGAGGGCTTTGACAGCGGCTATATGCACTCCGTGAAGCTGTACTACGTCAGCGGAACGCCCAGCGCCATTGCCACCGCATACGATTCCAAGGATGCTTTGTCCCACTCCGTATATAAAGACACCTACCTTTACGCCAAGGGGAAGCTGGATGAGGATTACAACCAAAAGATCTCCGTATCCCTGGACAACTTCACCGATCTGTCTTTGCAGGTGGCGCACGGCAAAAAGGTGGAGTTCGACCTGGCCTTGCCCGAAGGGGTAAAGGCGCGGATCCTGGAAAGCACGGTGTACGGCCTCTTCCAGATGAACCTTTCCGGCAAGGGCTATTACCGCGCCATGAAAGACTTCCGCGGGGAGGATCAGGTGGTGCTGGAGCTTTACGACGCAGTAGGAAACAGAAAAACCGTCACCATTGCGGTGACGGTTACGGAAGAATAACTTATCCGTGTATGGGAACGCCTTGCGAAAGCAGGGCGTTTTTTCCTTGCAAAATCGTTTCCTCCGAGGGGATCCATTCCGGGTGCGAGGTGGAAGTCATTCCCGCCGCTTTGGTTTTGGAATCTCCGTAGGGATGGTAGGGCAAAAGCTCTGCGCCCTCGCAATTTTGCAGGCTGTGGAAAAGCTCTGCGATGGCGGTATAATGGGCTTCCTCCGTGTTCACCCCGTTTACCAGGATACAACGCAAACGGGTCTTGCCGCCCAGGGAATCCACCCTGCGGAGGTTTTCCATGATCGGTTTGTTGGAAACGCAGGTGTACGCCAAATGTCTTGGATCGTCGATGTCCTTTACGTCCCAAAGGAACAGATCCACAAAGGGTACGGCTTTTTCCAAAAGGGCGGGAGACACGTACCCGCAGGTCTCTACGGCGGTGGAAATGCCTTTTTCCCTGCAAAGCTTTAACAGCTCCAAGGCTTCTTCCCCCTGCAGAAAGGGTTCGCCCCCGGAAAGGGTGACGCCGCCCCCGTTTTGGTAGAAAGAAGCGTCCCTCAGGATGAGTTCCAAAAGCTCCGTAGGGGTCATATCCTTACCGCACAGAGACAACGCTCCCGTGGGGCAAAGGGCGGCACATCTGCCGCAGGCAGAGCAGAATTCCCGATGCAGGGTGTGGGCTTGCGCAAACCCGTGTACCCCTTGGGGACACTCCCCGCAGGCGCGGCAGGCAAGGCATTTTTGGGCTTCAAACAAAAGCTGAGGATAGGGGCTTTGGGTCTCGGGGTTGTGACACCAGGCGCAATGCAGGGGGCATCCCTTGAAGAAGATCACCGTGCGCACCCCGGGCCCATCGTGCATACAGAATCTTTGGATCTCCGCTACCTTCATGTGCGTCCCTCCGTTTGGTTGATGATCATATCCTGCCAGCCCCGATCCAAGGTAACAAAGCGGGCGTTCCAGCCGGAGACCCGCACGGAAAGGGTGGCGTAATCCTCCGGATGCTCCTGCGCCTTCCGCAGGATGGACGCATCCGCCACGTCAAGCTGAAGGAAAAAGCCTCCCAGAGTGACAAAGCCCTGCATCAGGGCGATGATGGCGGCAATGCCGTCCTCTCCCTTCACGGCGGAGGGCAACAGCTTGAGATCCAAGGCCGCCCCGGTGGTCATTTCCGTAAGGTCGAGCTTGCAATAAGAACGGATCACGGCGGTGGCACCCTCCTTGTCCGTCCCGGGTGTGGGGGAGCAATTTCCCGCCAGCACCTCCCCCGCTTTTCTGCCGTAGGGGGTAGCCATACGGCGGGGTGCCCACTCCAACTGTCTACCGAAGGTGCTGATTCCCGGCGGAATTCTGTAGCCGCATCTCCCCTCCTGCTTACGGCAGATGGCGGCAAAATCCTTTGCCAGGGAGACGGCAATACTGTCGCAACCGTCGTCATCGTTGCCGAAATAGGTGTAGCGGCTTTGCACGTACCGTCTCAGCACCTCTTCCCCTTCCCAGTTTTTCGACAGGATGGCAAGAAGCTTGGACAGGGTACATTTTTTCTCTTCGTATACCAGCTTGCGGATGGCGTAGAGGCTGTTCACCGTATCCGCAAATCCGCCCAAATGGGGAGAACGAACGTTGTAGATCGCGCCCCCTTCAAAATAGGGACGCCCGGAGGCAATACAGCCTTCCTCGAACAGAGAGATCACAGTGCAGGGCTCCCAATCGCCCCAACGCCAATTTCCTTGTTCGTCCTTCCCAAGCATTTCCCAGGTGTGGCGTTCCACGATCCCCGAAACAGAGGTTTCCAAGTGGGTCAGATACGCTTGGTAAAGCTCCTCAAAGGTGGCAAAATCCGCCCCGGGGCGCAGGGTCTTGTGCTGTAAGATCTGCAAGCCATCGAAAGGGTCGTACCCGAAATTGGTCTTCCCGGGGATCTGTACCTCCCAGCAGCCGTCGTTGGCAAATTTCCAGACCTCCTCCTTGGGATACCCGTAGGCCAAAAGGCTTTGGTAGATCAGCTCCTCGTTATACACCGCCAGAACGCCTCCGCCGTAGCGGATGACCTCTGCCATACGGCGGAGAAGCTTTTGGGGCGTGTCTTTGTGCAACCGCAAGGTGGTGGGGAAATCTCCGATCCCCAGCTCTTCGATCACGTCCAGCACCAAATAAGTGACTCGGTTGGTGACGTCCTTTCCTTCCCCGTCTCTGCCGCCGATCACCAGGTTTTGGTAATGCTGGGCATCTCCGCTGCCGTAGTTGCCTCCGCAGATCCATTCACAGCCCTTGATGAAGAAGTGAGCAAGAAGCTCCCTTGCTTCCTCCAAGGTCAGTCTGCCTGCCGCCAGATCGCGCTCCAAAAAGTCCCCTAAGAACCAGTCGATCCTGCCGATGCCGGGCCAGTTGCCGCAAAGCCGCTGAAAAGCAAAGACGAACCAAATGCTCTGTAACGCCTCCCGAAAGGTTTCCGGAGCGCCGAAGGGCACCTTGGAAAGGATAGCGTAATTCTCCTCGTATCCCGCCTCCCGCAAAGCCTCCAGATATCTGCTGTGCCAGATGGCAAAGCTCTCCAGGCAGGAAAGACAGCTCTGCAAGAAGGGCTCCCTGTCCGTGCCTTTGTGATGCTCTAAAGAGGCCAGAACCTCCGAACGGATGCCATCGACTCCGCGCTTCACCACCGTCTCAAAATCCGTTGTGAGGTGGCTGACGGCGTAGAACACCGATCCTCCGCCAAAGGAGGCGGGAACGCGGTGGCGGATCGCCTCCCCCAGGGTGGCACTGCCGCTGAGCATCTCCCCCTCGCAGATCCGTATGGGCGCGTGGGTACAGATCTCGCGGATGGCCAGATCGTACTTTTGGAGGTCGGTCAGCTCCGAAAAGCCATCGAGATGATCCAAAGAGACCATGGGATTTTCCGCCGTCTCCCTGCCGTAGCGGCAATGGAGGGAATCGTATGCGAACTTGCGGGTAGCATCGCTCAGGCGAACGGGACGGTTGCCGAAGGCAGAATAGAATTCCATAAAAGAACCTCAAAATAAGCAAAGGGCCATCCCGCAGGACAGCCCTTTTCACAGACGATAAAATTAACCCAGGATAATTTCCTTGCCGGATTCGGAGGAATCGTACATAGCCTGCATCATCTCTGCCGTCTTGATAACGGTGTCGATGTGAGAGGGGAGCTTCTCGCCGGTCTTGATACAGTTGATGAAGCCGTCGATCTCCTTCTGGAACATGGGCTCATCCTTGTACTTGGGCTTGAAGTTTACCAAGCTGCCGCAGGAGGTGGTGTAAACGGTGAAGTCGCCGCCGTAGTTCAGTCTTGCGCCGCCCTTGGTGCCCAGGAAGTCGATATAGCTCTCGTTGACGCCCAGGTTCTGTGCCCATGCGCCGTTGAAGGTGATGGTGGGACCGCTGGTGCGAACGAAGCCGGTAACGAAGTCGTCAACGTCGTAGGTACCGTTCAGATCCTTGGTGTCCTCAGCCCACATGCCCTCGTAAACGTAGTTGGGCATATCTACGCCAAGCTTGCTGTAAGCCTTAGCGGAAACGGAGGTAGCCTTGGGGTCGCCGGTGCAGTACATAACGATGTCCAGATAGTGAACGCCCCAGTCGATGAGAACGCCGCCGCCGGAGATCTCCTTGGTGGTGAAAGCACCGCCGAGACCGGGGATGGAGCGCTGAGAACGGAAGCATACGTATACGTGGTAGATCTCGCCCAGATCGCCGGACTGAATGATCTCACGGAGACGGTTAACCGCAGAGTTGAAGCGGTTTACCACGCCGATGTTCAGAACCTTGCCGGACTCGTGCTGAGCCTGCTGCATAGCCAGAGCCTCGGAATATACGCGGGCTGCGGGCTTCTCGCAAAGAACGTTCTTGCCTGCCTTGAGAGCGTCGATGGTGATGAAGGCGTGCTGCTTGTTGGGGGTGCAGACGGAAACTGCCTCGATCTCGGGATCGTTGAGAACTACGTGGTAATCCTCAACAGCGGTACCGCAACCGTACTTCTCTACACACTTCTCAGCCTTGTGAAGCAGGATGTCGCAGAAATACTTGATCTCTACTTCCTCGTTCTTCATATACGCGGGGATGTGAGCACTGTTGGCGATCGTACCGCAACCGATGATCGCAATCTTCATTTTTGCCATAGTGGGTAACCTCCGAAAAGATTTGTTTTTTTCGTAAATTTTTAGGTTTGATGCCTTATGTGCATATTACCATATCTTACAGCGTTTTGCAAGAGATTTTTCAAAAAAATTCAAAAAGCTCTTGACAAAGTTACGCCGCTCTGTTATAATCCCTAACAACAAAAGCATGGAAGTGGAACAAGCTTCCGTTTTTCCTTTTCAGAGAGCCGTCGGTTGGTGCGAGACGGTATGGAGGCGGAATGCGAACTCACCACAGAGCTTTCCTTTCGAACGAGGGCAGTTTGTCCTTCAGTAGGGAGCGAACGGGTTTCTCACCGTGATCAGGAGAGCCGATTGTTGGATCGGTGTCAATTCTTGTGTTATGTGTTTTCCCAATGGCTCTGTCGGTGTTTCTATGCCCGATCGGGTCGTTTTTTGTTTCCCTGCAAGCTTTCTTACGAAAGGAACATCCCTATGAAGACAGCATTTTCTACTCTCGCTTGTCCCGGATACGATTTTCAGGACATCACCACCATGGCGGCAGACCTCGGCTTTGACGGCATTGAGGTTCGCGGACTGGGTATCGATCTTGTGGATCGTTTGTTTAAGCCCTTTGCGGCAGAAAACATTCCCGCCACCGCGGCAAAGCTTCGCTCTCTTCAGCTGAAGATCTCCTGCTTCTCCTCCGGTGTGGTGCTGAGCGACAGCACCAAAAGAGAAGAAAATCTGGCAGTCATTCTGGAATATATCCGCGCCGCCAAGGCCTTGGGCACCAAGTACGTCCGCGTTTTGGGCGAGGCGACTCCCGCTCCCGAGATCGAGATCGACGACGAGGAGGTTTTCGCTCAGCTCACCGCACTCCTCCCCTACGCAGAGGAGGCAGGCGTGACCCTGCTGGTGGAGACCAACGGCGCTTACTGCGACACCGCCCGTCTCGCCTCCGTTTTGAACCGCTGTCACAGCGAATTTGTGGGCGCACTCTGGGATATTCACCATCCCTACCGCCACATGGGCGAGTCTCCCGAGAAGACGGTGCAGAATTTGGGCAGATACATCCGCTACGTCCACGTAAAGGACTCTGTGAAGGAGAACGGTGCCATTGCTTACCGCATGATGGGTGACGGCGATATGCCCTTGGAGGACATTATGAACGCCCTCCGCTCCATCAACTTTGAGGGCTATCTCTCCTTGGAGTGGGTCAAGACCTGGATGCCCGAGATGCTGGATGCAGGCATCGTGTTCCCTCAGTATATGCACTTTATGTCCCGCTATCTGGGCAAGACCCCTGCCGCCCATTCCCTGCAGGTGGATAAGCGCGGTGCAGGTCAGTACCCCTGGCCCAAGGAGACGTTGATCGATCTCACCTTCCCCCAGCTGTTGGATCATATCTGCGACTGCTTCCCCGATCAGTACGCCTTCCGTTACACCACCCACGATTACACCCGTACCTATCCCCAGTTCCGCGAGGACGTGGATAAGTTCGCCCGCTCCTTGATGGCCTTGGGTGTGCGCAAGGGCGACCACGTGGCCATTTGGGCCACCAACGTGCCTGCTTGGTATCTCACCTTCTGGGCGGCAACCAAGATCGGTGCCGTTTTGGTAACGGTGAACACCGCCTACAAGATCTACGAGGCGGAATATCTCCTCCGTCAGTCCGATACCCACACTCTGGTGATGGTAGACGGCTACAAGGGTACGGATTACAAGGAGATCATCAATAAATTGGTTCCCGAGCTGGCTACCCATGAGGCGGGCAAGCCCTTGTACAGCGATCGACTTCCCTTCTTGCGGAACGTCATCACATGCGAGTCCTCCATGCCCGGTGCCCTGACCATGGAGGAAGCCATGGAATACGCCGAGAAGACCCCCGTGGAGGAGCTGTACCGCCGCGCTTCCTCCATTGACAAACACGACGTGTGCAATATGCAGTACACCTCCGGCACCACCGGCTTCCCCAAGGGCGTCATGCTGACCCATTACAACGTCATCAACAACGGCAAGGCCATCGGCGACTGTATGGATCTTTCCACTGCAGACCGCATGATGATCCAGGTGCCTATGTTCCACTGCTTCGGCATGGTGCTGGCAATGACTGCCTCCGTGACCCACGGCGTGACAATGTCCCCCATCCCCGCTTTCTCTCCCAGAAGGGGCTTGGACTGTATCAACAGAGAAAAGATCACCTGCTTCCACGGTGTGCCCACCATGTTCATCGCTATGCTGGGCCATGAGGATTTTGATAAAACCGACTTCTCCCATATGCGTACCGGCATTATGGCAGGTTCTCCCTGCCCCACCAAGGTGATGGAAGAGGTCATCGGTAAAATGCACATGAGCGAGATCTGCATCACTTACGGGCAGACGGAGGCTTCTCCCGCCACCACCATGTCCAAGACCACCGATTCCATCGAGACCCGTGTGAACACGGTGGGTAGCCCCATCTTCGGCGTGGAATGCAAGATCATCGATCCCGAAACGGGAGAGGAAGTTCCCGACGGCGTGGACGGCGAGTTCTGCGCCCGCGGCTACAACATCATGAAGGGTTACTACAAGATGCCCCAGGCTACCGCCGCCGCCATCGACAGCGAGGGCTGGCTCCATTCCGGAGACCTGCTGCGCAAGCTGCCAGACGGCAACTTTAAGGTGACGGGACGCATCAAGGACATGATCATCCGAGGCGGTGAGAACCTTTACCCCAAGGAGATCGAGGACTTTATTTACACCCACCCCAAGGTGAGTGACGTGCAGGTCATCGGTGTGCCCGACAAGCAGTACGGCGAGGAGGCCATGGCTTGCATCATCGTCAAGCCCGGCGAGACTCTCACCGAGGAGGAGATCCGCACCTACTGCATGGAGAACATGGCGAAGCACAAGGTGCCTCGATACTTCGATTTCGTGGAAGGGTTCCCCATGAACGCCGCAGGTAAGATCTTGAAGTACAAGATGCGGGAAGAGGCGGTGGAAAAGTTAGGCCTCCAAGCCGCCGCTAAGATCGAGACAGCTTAAGAGAGAACGATGAAGGGGTACTTTTTTAAAAAGTACCCCTTAAACCCTGAAAAGCAATGCCGAAAACTGTCGTTTTCGGATTTTTTATATTTACGCGGCGCAAGTGCGGCGCGACAATGCTTTTCGGGGGATCATAAGGGGACGCTTTTTCAAAAAGCGTCCCCTTAAAAAATCATATTTTTTTCTTCTCCCAGACACGCATTTTATAGAACACGGCGGCCATGGCGGAGGCGATGGTCCAGCCCACGATCCAGGCGGTGGGAATGGCGTAGATGCCCATCCCCAGGGCGGTGAGGAGATAGCAAAGCGCCACGCGGAAAAACAGATCGGCGATGGTGCTGGCGGTAAAATACTTCATAGCGCCGTAGCCTCTCAGGATACCGTCGCAAGCGATCTTCACGGCGATGACCAAATAGAAGGGCGCGGCGATGCGCAAGAAGGTACTGCCTGCGGAGACGGCTTCCTCAATGATGGCTGTGTTATCGGTGTTCAAGAACAGCTTGATGAAGAAGGGCGCGCCCAAGCAGAAGGCCGCGGCAATGGGAAGGATCAGCATATACAGCATCTTCACCCCTGCGGTAAAGCCCTGCTTCACCCGCAGGGTCTGCTTTGCTCCCACGTTTTGCGCCGTGTAGGCGGCCATGGCGGAACAGACGGTTACCAAGCAGGAGGTGGCAAAGCCGTTCACCTTCAAGGCGGTGGAGAAGCCTGCAATGGTGGCCTCGTTGCCCAAGTTGTCGATCACGCGCTGAATGAAGAAGTTCCCCACGGCGATAAAGCTCTGCTGGAATACGGTAGGCACGGAAAGGGAGATCAGCTCCTTCAGGATGGGAGAACGCACCCAAGGGGCATCCCGTCCCTCCAGCTTGCTCAAGCGGAACAACAGCAGAACGAACAGCCCGCAGGCAGAAACCACCTGGGCGATGAGGGTTGCCCACGCGGCACCCACCACGCCCCAGCGGAACACGCCAACGAACAGTAAGTCCAAAAGCACGTTGCCGAAGGAGGAGCCCGCCAAGAAATACAAGGGGGTAGAGGAGTCTCCCAGGGCGTTACAGATGCCCGTGGAGATGTTGTACAGAAACACGAACAGCAAGGAGCCGGTGTAGATGTACAGATATTCCACCGCCGTCTCCATGGCAGAGGCGGGGGTGTTGATGAGACTCAGCAAGGGCTTGCAGAACACAAAGCCCAAGACCGTAAGCACCAAGGAAATTGCGGACGCACCCAGCCATGCGGTGCGCACGGCAGTGTAGAGATCACGGTATTGCTTGCCGCCGAAGAGACGGGCGATCAGCACGGAGCATCCCGCGTTGAAGCCCACCGCCACGGCGGTATAGATGGCGGTGACGGAGGATGCCGCCGCAACGGCGGACACGGCAACCTCGGGAGACTGGGTATAGTTCCCCACCACAAAAAGGTCTACCAAAACGTACAGCTGCTGCAACAGCACGCTGAACACCATGGGCAAGGAGAAACGCAGAAGCACCCGCGAGGGCTTTCCCGCTGTGAGATCAATGGTCATGGTTCACACTCACTTTACCTTAAGTACGGAATTGCATCAAATAGTTGGCGATGGGGTTGGTATTGTCGGAAAGCATCATCAGGTTGTACTTCACGATCTTGTTCCCGGGGATGGGGTATTTGACAAACTCTTCCCCATCGATCTCCCGCATAAAGCCGGGCACGATGGCCACGCCGTGGCGGGAACGCACCATCAGAAGCTGAGCGCCGATGCTGTTGGTCTGGGCGATCTTATCCGGTACAAAGCCAAAGGCCTCCCAAAGAAGCTGGCGGAGCATATCCATGGAGGAAGGGCCGCTGTTCTCACAGTTGGTGATGAGATACTCCCCTTTCAGAAGCTCTACGGGAGAGCCGCCTGCGTATTTCTTGGCCAGCTCACTGTCCGCCACCAGGTAGTTGGGGGACTCAAACAGCGTGCGAGAGTGGAACTCCTCCTTGCTAAGGGCCTGCTCACAGATGCTGTCCGCTACGATCACGTCCAGCTCACCCGTCTTCAGCTTGGCGGTAAGCTCCCCGTAGGGGTACTGGAAGAAATCCACCTTGACGGCGGGGAAGGCTTTTAAGAAGGCGGCAAAGAAATCCTCAGTGTTGCAATACTCGTACACACCGAAGCCCACCTTCACGTAGCCGCTGTATTCCGCATCGATGGCGCGGACACGCTTTTCCGTATCCTCGTAATACTTCCGTAAGAACTTCACACGCTCGTAATAGAAGGCACCCGCCTCGGTGAGAGAGACGGAGTGAGAGCTGCGCTTAAACAGACGGATCCCCAGCTTCTCCTCCAAAGCGGCGATGTACTGGCTGATGGCAGTCTGGGAGACGGAATGCTTCGCCGCCGCCTGGGTAAAATTCAAGCACTCGGCAAGGGTGAGAAAATAATCTATCTTTTTATTGATCATAAGGAATACCTCATTCTTTTATGATAGAGTCATTATAGCATATCCTCCGCCAAAAGTCAACAGAAAAAAGGACTGCTTACGCAGTCCTTTTTAGTTTCAGGAACGAAAAATTACTTGATCTCGATCTCGCCCATGAAGCACCAGCCATAGGAGATCACGCGGATCTCAACGTAACGGCCGGTTACGTCCATCTCGGAAACCAGAGTGTGGGTAACGTTATCCTCCAGCTCGTCAACAGCAGTGACCAGCTTGGAAGCAGAGTACCAGGTCTCGCCATCCTCGGAAACCAGAATCTCTACGGTGTGAGGAGCGTTGATACCGCTGGCGCCGTCTCTCAGAGAAACGATGGAAACCTCGCTGATCTCGTAGCTCTCGCCCAGGTCAAACTTAACGTAGCCGTAGCCGCGCTCAGTCTGAATGGGAGTCAGCTGGTTGAGTGCCATCCAGCATGCAGCGCTGTACTTATCTTCGTCGGTGGGGATCACG
>JAGBXS010000046.1 GCA_017629175.1 Clostridia bacterium | reverse complement strand
TTGCAATGGAAAGGAGATCCTCCAGGTAGGCATCCCACAGCTCTCGCAAATAGTCGTCGCTCATGGACTTGCAATCCATAAAATAGAAGTCGATATTGCCCTTTCCGTTATGCTGAGAGCCAAGCACCACGTCGTAGTCACGGGCTGTGACCAGCTTGCGGAAGGCTTCCTTGTCGTAGGTGGGCTGACCCACCTCGATACCGCGAAGAAGGGTGATCTTCCCTTCATACAATTCACGGGCTTCTGTCAGCAGTTGCTCCTCCCGCACCAGGTCGGGGGCTTCCGCAGTGCCCAACAGCACCATGTCCAGCTCGTAGTGGTTGGTGAGGGCGATCTCGGCAAGGCCTTTTTGGTAGGCACTCTCGCAGTGCTCTGTGATCTTCGCCTCGGAATCGAAGGAGATCTCGTTATGGGTGTGATAATCAAAAAGTTTCATATTGGTAAATAAAAGTATAGGGTGTTACGTTTGTTGTGATAAAACAGTTCTTCCGCTACAGAAAGGTACATCAGACTCTCAGTAGATCCCGCCTATCGGCGGTTTCTGCTGTTCGGCTACGCCTCAACTGCAGAAACTTCGACTCGCCCTTCGGGCTCCCTCAGGATGACCAAGTCGGCGAAAGGCTGCATCTCTTGTATAACCTCATACCGCCTTTACACTCGTTTCTACGATCTCCCCGCAGGGGATATGATTGATTTGCGTCGCTGGACTCACGATAAAGGTTTTTCTCCAAGTGGTAGCGCAGGAGAAAAATTTGCAACCGTGTTGCAAACCCCGCGAGGGGCTCGCGTCCCGCGGAAGGGGCGCGGAAAACCGGAGGAATATCCCGAAGGGATGTTCCGACGAAATCAAAACAGCGTAAACTGATTGGATTCGGGCAGATCGTCCAGACAGCCGTGGTTACGAAGCATTTCCACCACGCTCTTGCCCACGCCGGGCTCCATGGAAAGCTCTTCCACGGTGGTGACTCTGCCGGTGGCAACCGCGTTCTGGATCCGCTCTGCCGCCCCCTGCCCCAAGCCCGAAAGGGAGGTGAAGGGCAATCTTACCTTGCCGTCCTCCGGCAAGAACTTAAAGGCGTGGGATTTGAAGATGTTTACCGGCAGGAACTCTACCCCGCGGGCGTACATTTCCGCCACAAGGTTCAGAATGACCAGCATATCCTCGTCCTTTGCGGTGAGGTTCTGGGCGTTTTGCAGTTCCCGCATTTTTGCCTTGATGGCACGCAAGCCCTGCATTACCAAGGCGCCGTCGAAGGTATCCGCCTTGATGGTGAAGTAAGCGGCGTAGAACGCTACGGGCTCGTAGACCTTGAACCAGCCCAAACGGAGTGCCGCGATGGTGTACGCCGCCGCGTGGGCTTTGGGGAACATATACTTGATCTTCTGACAGGATTCGATATACCAATCGGGAACGTCGCACTTCTTCATCTCCACGATGAGATCCTCGGTAAGTCCCTTACCCTTACGGGTACGCTCCATGGCGGTAAAGGCCACGGAGGAATCCAAGCCCTTCTGCATCAGGTAGATCATAATACTGTCTCGGGTACCGATGATCTCGTGGATAGAGCAGGTGCCGTTGGCGATTAAGTCCTTACCGTTGCCCAGCCAAATGCCCGTACCGTGGGAAAGTCCCGAGATCTGCAACAGATCCGAGAAGTTCTGAGGCTTGGCGTCCTCGATCATCTGGATAGCGTACTTGGTGCCGAACTCGGGCAGACCGAAGGTGCCAAGGTTGCAATCGATGTCCTTGGGGGTGATGCCAAGGGGTTTTGTGGATTTGAACAGCTCGTAAACGTTGACGTCGTTCATGGGAAGCGCCATCACGGAACGGCCGGTGTATTCCTCCAGAATACGGTAGAAGGTAGGCACATCGTGCCCCAGGATATCCAGCTTCAGCAGGGTATCGTGGAGGTATTCAAAGGCGAAGTGGGTGGTGATGACCCCGGAGGATTCCTTCTCCGCAGGATACTGCACCGGGGTAAAATCGTAGATCTGGTACTGCTTGGGAATAACCACGATGCCGCCGGGATGCTGACCCGTGGTACGCTTGACGCCGATACAGCCGTCGATGAGTCGCTCGATCTCCGCACGGGTGAGGTCTTTTCCCAGATCCTCCACGTAATGCTTGACGAAACCGAAGCAGGTCTTGGACTGCAAGGCGGAAACCGTTCCCGCACGGAAGATGTTCTCCTTGCCGAACAGTACCTCGGTGTATTTATGGGCGGCGGACTGAACGTCTCCCGAGAAGTTCAGGTCGATATCCGGCGCCTTCTCCCCGTGGAAGCCCAAGAAGGTCTCGAAG
Organism: Clostridia bacterium; assembly: GCA_017629175.1. Lineage (GTDB taxonomy): Bacteria > Bacillota > Clostridia > Oscillospirales > CAG-382 > Coliplasma. The sequence goes on along the minus strand of JAGBXS010000046.1, from coordinate 1,988 downwards.
GGGATGTCGTGTCCGTCCACCGTCATCTTGGTGCCGCAGTGGGGGCAATTCTTGTCGGGCATATCAAATCCCGAGCCGTAGGAGCCGTCGGTGATGAACTCGCTGTGCTTACAGTTAGGGCACCGCCAATGGGGAGGCAAGGGATTTACCTCGGAGATGTGCGCCAAGGAGGCCACGAAGGAGGAGCCCACGGAGCCGCGGGAGCCTACGTAATAGCCGTTTTCCTCGGAGTTACGCACTAAGTTACGGGCGATGATATACAATACGGCAAAGCCATTCTTGATGATGGAGTTCAATTCCCTGTCCATTCTCGCTTTCACGATCTCGGGAATGGGGTCGCCGTAAAGCTTCTTGGCCGTCTCCTCGCAGGTACGGATCAAGTCCTCGTCCGCACCGGGGATCTCGGGGGTGTACTGACCGTCGGGAATGGGCTTTAAGAATTCCACGCTGTCGGCGATCATACGGGGGTTGTCGATGACCACTTCCCTGGCCTTTTCTTCCCCTAAGAAGGAGAAGGCCTCTAACATTTCGTCGGTGGTCTTGAAGTACAGCTTGGTGTCTCTTCCGCCGTCGGAGAAGCCCTGCCCCATCTGCAAAATCTTACGGAACAGCTCGTCCTCGGGCTCTAAGAAATGCACGTCACCCGTGGCGCAGACCGGCTTCTTCAGCTTATCCGCCACCCGGATCACGGTACGGTCGTATTCGTGGAGCTGCTCCAACGCCTTATTGGGGTTGCTGTCCAGCTTGCCGTCCTCGTACATGAACCAGTTATTTGTCCAGGGCTGGATCTCCAAATAATCGTACATCTCCGCAATCTTGCAAAGCTCTCCGAAGGGCTTGCCCTCTACCACCGCCTGATAGAACTCACCCGCGATGCAGGCAGAGCCGATGATCAGACCCTCGCGATGCTCCTTCAGCACCGTTTTGGGGATACGGGGATGGCGGTTGAAGTAGTTGAGGTAGGAATAAGAGACCAGCTTATACAGGTTCTTCAGTCCCGTTTCGTTTTTGGCCAGCAACACGATGTGGTAGGTGTTCTTCAGCTTTTTGGGATCGGAATTTTCCGCCATGGCGGTGACCATTTCCCCGGTGGTGAAGATGCCGTTGGCGGCCAGCTTGCCGATGAGACAGCCGAAGATCTTCGCCAACATCTCCGTATCCTCGTTGGCACGGTGGTGGTCAAAATCTCCCAGCTTGAAGTATTTGGCAAGAGAATCCAGGGTGTGGCGGTTGATATCGCTGTTGATAAAACGGGAAAGCGCCACGGTGTCCAGGCAGGGACAGTTGAACTCCATCCCGTAGTCAGCGCAAGCCTTACGGATAAAGGAGGCGTCGAAGGAAGCGTTGTGCGCCACCAGCATTCTGCCGTCGGCAAAGGCCAAGAAGGCCTTTACAGCCGTTTCCACGTCGGGGGCGTCCTTCACCATGTCGTCGGTGATCCCCGTCAGCTGGGTGATGTTCTCGGGGATGGGCATTCCCGGGTTGACAAAGGTCTCAAAGCTCTCCCCTATCTCCCCGCCCCGGTACAGCACGGCGGCGATCTGGGTGATACCGCAGCTTTGCACGGAAAGTCCGGTGGTCTCGATATCGAAGACGACAAACTCGTCTTTTTCAAAGTTCTTGTTGTCCTTCTCGTCGGAGTAGAAGAACACCGCTCTGGCAGTATCGTCCACCAGATACCCCTCCATACCGTAGATGGGCTTCACGTCGGGGCACTTCTTGGTGGCCTTCATGATCTCGGGGAAGGCCTGCAGGTTGCCGTGGTCGGTGATGGCAAGGGCGGGACAGCCCCAATCCTGGGCACGCTTCATCATGGCGCCGGGATCGGTCATGGCATCCATGGCGGACATATTGGTATGGCAATGAAGCTCCACGCGGGGGGTGGGGTTGGTCTCCTTGCGGAACAGTGCCTTCACCGTTGCCATGGCAGAGACCCGGATCACCAATTCCCCGTCGAAATCGGAGAACTGCGCCTTGCCCTCCACCAG
>JAGBXS010000045.1 GCA_017629175.1 Clostridia bacterium | reverse complement strand
GCATGGCGGCAACGGACGGGGAGCACATTGCGCTCTACGGCAAGCTGGTGGATCGCTTTGGCGACAACGGCGTGGTTTCCGTGGTCATCGGCAGAAAAGAGGCACAAGAGCTCCACATGGAGCTGTGGCTGATGAGCTGCCGCGTTCTGAAGAAGGACATGGAATTTGCCATGCTAGACGAGGTGGTTGCCAAGGCCAAAGAACAAGGCATTCAGCGCATTGTGGGTTACTACTACCCCACCGCAAAAAACAATATGGTGAGAGAGCTTTACGGCAAGTTTGGCTTTACCAAGGTCAGTGAAGATGAAGAAGGCAACACCGTTTGGGAGCTGTTCACCGAAAACTATCAAGATCAGAATCACGTAATTCGCATCAATGGAGGAGATTTGAAATGACAGAAGCAGAACTTTTTACCAGACTTAACAAGATTTTCCGCAAGGTTTTTGACGACAGCAGTATCGTCGTGACCCGCAGAACCACGGCTAAGGATATTGAGGATTGGGACAGCCTGGAGCACATCACCCTCATCGGTGCGGTGGAGCGTGAATTCAAGGTGAAGTTCACCATGAAGGAAGTCAGCTCTATGAAAAACGTTGGCGAGATGGCTGATCTCATCGCCGCAAGAGCGAAGTAAAAAAGGCATAAAAAGACCGCCGGGAGTAGTGTGAAGTTACTCTCGGCGGTTTTTCGTTTTGGGAGGAGGGGGGCGCGCCCAACCCCTTTTTGTAAAAAGGGGTTGGATCCCCAAAAACTTTCATTGCCGAAAACTAACGTTTTCGGGAGGAAAAGTTAAACCGTGATTTTCAACTGTGCTTTTAACTGCTGCCGCACGAACTCTTTTTCTGTTTCGTACACGGCGGAAATCCAATTCAAATCGTTATCTGCAATCTTATCAAACACCAATTTGTACTGAAGCATCATGGTTCGATCCACACTAGAGGGAATCTCGGACTTCTGTTTCTCGTATGTAGCTCTAAAATTATTTTCAAAAATACGAACTTCCTTCTCATCGCGGGGGAAAACGGACGCCCACTGCTTCTCAAAAATGGAGTCCCGGAGCTGCAGCTCTTTGGCTTTTCTGTTGTTTAGCCATTCTTTTGCGTATCCCCAATTTCCTTGGAGATACGAAAGATGCAAAAGAGAATACTGTTCCGTAGGGCGACCGGGTAAGATACGCTTAGGAAGTTCCAAGAAGGTTTTTTCGTCGTAAGTCTGCTCCATAACGGGGAAAACCTCCGTTATAAAGTGCTCGTAGCACCGTTCCATCCCCGCCTTATTGTTTTCCGCATCCTCGCGAAAGAAGGTTTCCGATGGAGAAGCAACGCCACCTTCCGATGCCCAATATAAGCGGTCCATGGGCAAATCGGAAAAAGCCAAGCGATAACACCAATAAGGAAGCTGGGTGTATCTGATGAAGAACAAGTCCGGAATTGATTGTAGAGCCAGCCCTTGCAGGATTTCGCCGTTGACACGATACGCCATGCCTTGCTTAACCCGAAAACCCAGTGCTTCTAATTTTACACGAAAAACGAATTGAAATAATTGGGTTTTGTTCATAGCTGCTATCCTCCTATGCTCATTCAAAAAACGCACTTACTCCAAAGAAGCAAGTACGTTTAAGTTCAAAATATTAGTCAGCGGTGCGGAGTAAAATGCTTCGTACCTGCCTTGCGTGTATTCATAATACCATAAACGAGGCGATTTGTCAAGGCGCGAGAAATTTGCCCATCTCTATTTCCCACTCCGAAAACGGCAGTTTTCGGCAATAAAAATTCTTTCGGGTTTTTTAAGGGGGCTTTCTTACAAGAAAGCCCCCTTAAAGCGTACCTTACAGCACGTAAAAATAAACGCAGAAGAAATGCAGGATGCTTCCCGCAAGGACGAAGAAGTGCCATATAGAATGGAAGTATTTCTTCTTGCTTGCAAAGAATCCGATGCCTGCGGTATAGGCTATGCCGCCGGTCAGCAGGAACGCGGTACCCCAAAATCCCAAGGCGGAGATTACTTTTCCCGCAACCATCAAAACACACCAGCCCATGGCGATATAAGAGATCATAGAGAAGACCTTGTATTTCTCTAAGTCGATGGCGTTTAGGGTGATTCCAAGAGCGGTCAAGCCCCAGATAGCACCGAAGATGCTCCAGCCCCAAGCACCGCCCAGCAGAACCAGGCAGAAGGGCGTATAGGTTCCCGCGATGAGAACGAAGATGGTGCAATGGTCAAAGATCCGCATCACTGCCTTTGCCGTTCTGGCCGACAAGGCGTGATAGAGGGTGGACATGGTATAGAGAATGATGAGGGACGCGCCGTAAATGGCACAGCTCACCACCGCCATAGCACCCACGGAAGCTGAGCGGATCAGCATAAGAACCGTTGCGGCAATGGCAAGAGCGGCTCCCACGCCGTGGGTGACGGCGTTGAAGATCTCTTCCCCAATGGTAAAGAATTTTTTGTAGATCAGCAAGAGGCGTTCTCCAATTTCTCGGCGATGACGGGCTTCAAGGCTTCCGCAACTAAGTTGCCCAGCCATTTTCTGCCCTCTGCGTTGGGATGGATACCGTCGTCAGCCAGGTAGAGGGTTCCGTGGGCAACCCCTTCCGCCTGGGCAAGTCCGTCCAGGGGGAGATAGGCTACGGCGTACTCACGCGCCAAGCGGCGGATCACCTCGATCTTGCCGTAAAGATCCATGCGGAATTCTTCGGTGGCGGGAGTGGGCAGACAGAAAGGCTCCATCATGATCACGGGGATGTTCCGCTCCTTCAAGGCTTCCAGCACGGTGCGGTAGTTCTGCTCGGTCATCTCGTGGGTGGTGTTCACCAAGGCGCATTTGTCGAAAATATGCCAGCTGTCGTTGACACCCACCAGAATGGTGACGATATCCGGGTTCAGATCCAGGAAGTCGGACTGCAAACGCTGCACCAAGTGCTCGGTACGGTTGCCGCCGATGCCGCGGTTATAGAAGGTAAAGTCGATCTCGGGAAAGGCTTCCCGCAGGATGCTCGCCGCTACGGATGCGTAGCCGGGGCCAAGATCCATGGGATCTTCGCGGTTTCTGCCTGCATCGGTGACGCTGTCACCCTGAAATAAAATACGCATATCAGTTCTGACCTCTTCTTGCTTTGGCCTCTGCCTTCAGACGGGCATCCTTATCAAGAATGCGCTTACGGAGACGGATGCTCTTGGGGGTAACCTCGATCAGCTCGTCGTCGCTGATAAACTCGATGGCCTCCTCCAGAGAGAAGATGATGGGAGGAACCAGGATCAGTTTTTCATCCGCACCGGAGGAACGGATGGCGGTGAGGTGCTTCTGCTTGCAGGGGTTGACAACGATGTCGCCCTGCTTGGGGTTCATACCAACGATCTGACCCTCGTAGACCTTGGTAGCGGGCCCTAAGAACATATTGCCGCGCTCCTGGGTGTTGTACAGACCGTAGGAGGTGGTCTCCCCCGCATCGGAGGCAACCAGGGAGCCGGTGAAGCGCAGCTGGATCTCGCCGCGGAAGGGCTCGTAGGAATCGAACACGGTGTTCATAATGCCTTCACCGCGGGTCATGGTCATAAACATACTGCGATAGCCCAGCAGACAACGGGTGGGGATCTTATACTCGATCTTCATACGGGTGCCTGCGGCGTTGGGGTTCATGGCAAGCAGTTCACCCTTACGGCGGCTCAGCTCCTCGATGACGGAGCCGGAATATTCATTGGGAACGTCGATATATACCAATTCGATGGGCTCGTGACGCTCGCCGTCGATCTCCTTGAACAGCACCTTGGGGGTAGAGCAGGACATCTCATAGCCCTCGCGGCGCATATTCTCGATCAGGATGGAGAGGTGCATTTCACCTCTGCCGCAGACCTTGAAGCTGTCGGTGGTGTCGCCGTCCTCAACGCGAAGGGAAACGTCCTTCTGAAGCTCCTTATACAACCGGTCGCGGAGCTGACGGGTGGTAACGAACTTACCCTCCTTACCTGCGAAGGGAGAATCGTTGACGGAGAAGGTCATCTCCATGGTGGGCTCACTGACCTTGACGAATTCCAAGGGCTCGGGGCACAGCACGGAGGTAACGGTATCGCCGATGGTGATATTTTCTGCACCGGAGAAGCAGACGATGTCGCCCACGGAGGCAATCTCTACGGGAACACGGTTCAAGCCGTCGATCTGATAGAGGCTGACGATCCTGGTCTTCTTGGGAGCAGCGCCGGTGTGGTAGTTGGTGATGCAGACCTCCTGGTTCACCTTTACGGTACCGCGCTCAATTCTGCCGATACCAATTCTGCCCACGTACTCGTTATAGTCGATGGAGGAAACGAGAAGCTGAAGCTCCTCCTCGGGCTCACCCTCGGGAGCGGGGATGTAATCCAGAATGGTACGGAACAAAGGCTGAAGATCCTCACCCTTCTCGTAGGGGGTGAGAGATGCGGTGCCGTCTCTGCCGGAGCAGAACAGCACGGGGCTTTCCAGCTGTTCGTCATTGGCATCCAGGTCGATGAGAAGCTCCAGAACCTCATCGGGAACCTCGTCCAGACGAGCATCGGGCTTATCAATCTTGTTCACCACAACGATGACGCGATGGTTCAGCTCCAAAGCCTTCTGCAACACGAAGCGGGTCTGAGGCATGGGGCCTTCTGCGGAGTCTACCAGCAGGATAACGCCGTTTACCATCTTCAGAATACGCTCCACTTCCCCGCCGAAGTCGGCGTGGCCGGGGGTGTCAACTACGTTGATCTTCACATCCTCGTAGTGGATGGCGGTGTTCTTGGCAAGAATGGTGATGCCGCGCTCGCGCTCCAGGGCGTTGGAATCCATAACGCGATCCTCAGTGACCTGATTTTCGCGGAAGATACCGCCCTGCTTTAACATTTCGTCCACCAAGGTGGTCTTACCATGGTCAACGTGGGCAATGATAGCGATGTTTCTTAAATCCTTACGTACCAAAACGGTTTGCTCCAATCTATCATACTACAATTTTTATCGACATATTGTACCACATTTTCTGCCCCGTGGCAATGAAAATTCCTACAAAATTTGGGAAGCTGTTCCGCCCGTCTTTCGTCACATTCTCCGTTCCAGGATCCAATCCAGGTAGAGAGATACGGGATCCACCTCCGTATGGGTATACAGCATGCGGCATCCCACCACGTCCTCGATCTCGTTGAAAACGGGTTTTCCTTGGTGGTAGATCAGATCGATCCCCGCAAGCCCCAGCGGAAGAGCTTGGATAAAGGCGCGAACGATCGCTTCCTCCTCGGGGGTGAGGGTATGGGGTACGGCAGTACCGCCCAAGCAGAAATTACTGCGGAAATCGGTATGGGAAACGCGAAGCATTCCCGCAAGGATCGTTTCACCCAAAACGTAAACCCGCAGATCCTTCCCCAAATCGGAGACGGGCTCCTGCAATACGGAGGGGATGCCTGCCAAGGCAGTTCTTGCCGCCTCAGCCTCTTCCCTGCTTCTCACCAGGAACACCTGGGTACCGCCGTGACCTCCGCAGGCCTTCAACACATAAGGGTAAGGGCGGTCTGTCATCAGTGCGGGATCGGGGATGTATTCCGTTTTGGGGTAGGGTACGCCCAAGGAATCTGCCAGCCGGTAGGTGTTCCATTTATCGTTGCAAAGAGTGCTGACCGCAGAGGAATTGTAGGTGGGGATCCCGCGAGCCTCCAAGGCTTTGGAAAGTGACGGATCCATGGTGCGTACCACGGCAAAATCCGGGTTCTCTTCGGGGAGAGGGACATCCGTCAGATGCAGCTCCAACTCTACGCCGCGCTTTTCTGCGGCGGCAAACCAAAAGTCGATGAAGGTCTTGTTTCGCAAGGCTCCCGCAGGATCGTAGATCAGCCAGCCCTTCATTTGCTTGCCTCGCATTTCTCGCGGATATAGGCAAGGATATGCTCCGCAACGTTGATGCCGGTGCAGGTCAGAATGTTCTTGATATGGGCGTTGGAATTTACCTCGCAAAGTAAGGGAGCATCATTCTCGCCAAAGAGAAGATCCACTCCGCCGAAATCCAAGCCCAGAGCCTTGCAGGCGCGGATGGCCAGTGCCTCCTGCTCCGGGGTGGGAGTGTAGGGCTTCATACTGCCGCCGGAGGAGATATTGGCACGGAAATCCGTCTCGGAATAGCGGTACATACTTGCCACAGCCTTGCCGCCCACCACGTTGATCCGCACGTCCCTGCCCTTAGAGGAGGCGACGAAGGACTGGAGAAGAGTTCTCTTTGGAGAGATGCGGTTGATGCATTCCACCAATTCGTCTCGGCTTGACACCAAAAATACCTGCCAGCCGAAGGAGCCGCAGGCCTCCTTAACAACCATGGGATAGCCAAGCTCCTCTTCTGCGTAGGGCAGGAAGGGGTTATCCGTCCAATCGGTCTCGAAAAAGGTCATAGGTAAGACCAGGGTCTTGGGCATGGGGATCTCCTGCCCCGCAAGGGCAAGGTAGGTACGCGCCTTATCGTCGCACAGGGCGATGGCGGAGGCAGAATTGAAAACGGGAAGCCCCGCGAGCTCAAGGGTGCGGGCGAGGATCACGTCCTTATCCAAAAACAGAACGAACTCTCCGTAGGAGGCGGGACGCTGTGCGTTGGTGCACACCTGCAAGGAGATGCCCAGGCGGGCCGCCGCCTCTCTGTAAAGCGCCGTTTGCTCCTCATATTTTTCACTGTTCAAGCCGTGGTTGACAATCAACGTTCCTTCCATAAAGCCGGTCTCCTTTTGAGGTTCTTTCGATGTAGTTTACCCCATTCCGAAACGTTTGTCAAGTTTTGGAGATGGCTTTTTTGACAAAGAGACGAGAAAGGAAGATTTTTTTGCCCTCTCCTCTGTAAGATACGAAAAAGTTCATTTATTTTTCCCTAATCCGTTGACAAAAAACGCCTCTCGTGTTAGAATATTATGTATTATTTTGAAAGGGGGCGGCCTCTGTGAAGCTTGCGTGTTTTTCCCGAAGAAAACATACTTCCCACGAAGTTTACGCAAAGCGGGAGCAGTGCGCCCGTACAGGTCCCTTTCGCCCATTTTGACCGGACTTTCCTATCTGCAGGTTGATGCAGGAAGAGAAGCGCCGGTTTCTTTCATTTATTTGCTGAAATTATTTACTGAAAGGATCTTTTTGCAGTTATGAAAAAAGTTGCCATTATCATGGGCTCCGACAGCGATCTGCCCGTAGTTGAGAAAGCCATTGACGTTCTGAAACAGTTCGAAGTACCCTTCACCGTACGGGTGCTTTCCGCCCACAGAACTCCCGCAGAGGCAAAGAAGTTTGCCGAGAGTGCCCGCAGTAAGGGCTACGGAGTTGTCATCGCCGCCGCAGGAAAGGCCGCTCATTTGGCGGGTGCATTTGCCGCCAACACCACCCTGCCCGTGATCGGAATTCCCGTAAAGTCCTCCACCCTGGACGGGCTTGACGCACTGCTTTCCACGGTACAGATGCCCACCGGTATGCCCGTTGCCACCGTTGCCATCGACGGTGCCGCCAACGCCGCTTTGCTTGCGATTCAGATTTTGGCGGTTTCCGACAGAGCATTGGCCACCAAGCTTTCCGAGAAGAGAAAAGCCGACACCGAGAAGGTTCTGAAGAAGGATGCGGAGATCTCCGCAAGATTTGCTGAATAAGGATACTTTATATACAGGCAGGTATTTCACATGAACAAATTGAGAGAAGAATGCGGCGTCTTCGGGATCTATGCCCCCGAGCGCTGTGAAGTTGCCGCCACCACCTACTACGGTCTGTTTGCTTTGCAGCATCGCGGACAGTCCAGCTGCGGTATCGTTGTAAATGACGACGGCTTGTTCCACACCCACAAGGACAGCGGGTTGGTCAACGACGTGTTTACTCCCGAGGTTTTGGAGTCTATCGACGGCGGTAATATGGCGTTGGGTCACTGCCGTTACGGCACCTCCGGCAGTAAGGGCAGAGAAAACGCTCAGCCGGTGGTGGTGGACCACATCAAGGGCAGAATGGCCATTGCTCACAACGGCAGCTTGGTCAACTCCTACGAGCTTCGTACCGAATTGGAGCTGAAGGGCTCTATCTTCCATACCCAGAGTGACATTGAGGTCATGTCCTACATCATCATTGAGGAGCGTTTGAGACAGCCCTCCATCGAGCAGGCAGTCAACGCCGCTATGCACCGTGTCAAGGGTGCTTACTCTCTGGTGGTAATGTCCCCCTCCAAGATGATCGCCTGCCGTGACGAAAACGGCTTCCGCCCCCTTTGCTACGGTATCCGAGACGACGGTGCTTACATCGTAGCCTCCGAAAGCTGTGCCCTTGGCGCAGTGGGCGCAAAGTTTGTCCGCGATCTGAAGCCCGGTGAGATTTTGGTATTCACCAAGGACGGCGTTGAATCCATTACGGATCACTGCGGAAAGGCTTGCCCCAAGCTTTGCGTGTTTGAATACGTTTATTTTGCAAGACCCGACTCCGTCATTGACGGCTGCTGTGTTCACGAAGCCCGTGTCCGCGCAGGTCGATTCCTTGCGAAAGAGCATCCCGTGGATGCAGACGTGGTGGTAGGTGTTCCCGACTCCGGTCTGGACGCCGCTTTGGGCTATTCCAGAGAATCCGGCATCCCCTACGCCCCCGGCCTTTTGAAGAACCGTTACATCGGCCGTACCTTTATCTCTCCCGGACAGAAATCCAGAGAGAATCTGGTGCGCCTGAAGCTGAGCCCCATTGCCAGCGCCATTGCCGGCAAGCGGGTAGTTTTGGTGGATGACTCCATCGTAAGAGGCACCACCTGCGGACAGATCGTCAATCTGCTTCGCGCCGCGGGAGCAAAGGAAGTGCATATGCGCATCTCTTCCCCGCCCTTTAAGTTCCCCTGCTATTACGGCACGGACATCAGCTCCAAGGATAAGTTGATCGCCAACAGATATTCCACCGAAGAGATCGCCATGGTAATCGGCGTAGATTCTTTGGGATATCTCAGCATTGATAACGCCATGAAGCTCAGCGGCGAGACCAAGGAATACTGCAACGCTTGCTTCACCGGTGAATATCCCACCCAGACCCCCACGGAAACCCGTACCAACCGCTTTGATCAGAAGATCAGCGAAAAAGAAAAGAAATAAACGTTGTCACAACGAAAGGATACGATTATGCACGAGAAGAGTTTTAGCGAAAGCTATAAGAACGCAGGCGTAGATATTACCGCAGGCTATAAGGCGGTAGAGCTGATGAAGGCCAGCATCGCCAGAACCATGACGAAGGGTGTTTGCTCCGATATCGGCGGATTCGGCGGTCTGTTCGACCTGGATCTCACCGGCATCTCCAAGCCCGTTCTTGTTTCCGGTACCGACGGCGTTGGTACCAAGCTGAAGATTGCATTTTTGATGGACAAGCACGATACCGTGGGTATCGACTGTGTGGCAATGTGCGTTAACGACGTTATCTGCGTCGGTGCAAAGCCCTTGTTCTTCCTGGACTACATTGCCTGCGGCAAAAACGTTCCCGAGAAGATCGCTTCCATCGTTTCCGGCGTTGCCGAGGGCTGCGTACAGTCCGGCTCTGCTCTCATCGGCGGTGAGACTGCCGAGATGCCCGGCTTCTACCCCGTAGACGAATACGATTTGGCCGGCTTCTCCGTGGGTGTGGTTGACCGCGACAAGGTCATCGACCGCAACACCATGACCGAGGGCGACGTGATCATCGCCATCCCCTCCAGCGGCGTACATTCCAACGGCTTCTCTCTGGTTCGTAAGGTATTTGATCTGGAGAACAGCGATATTCACCGCAAGTACGATGCTCTGGACGGCCGTGAGCTGGGCGAGGTCCTGCTGACCCCCACCAAGATCTTCGTAAAGCCTGTTCTGGCACTGCTTGATAAGGTACAGGTGAAGGGTATTTCCCACATCACCGGCGGCGGCTTCTATGAGAACATTCCCCGTTCCTTCGCCAAGGGCTACACCGCTAAGATCGAGAAGAAGGCTGTTAAGGTTCTGCCCATCTTCGATCTGATTGCAAAAGAGGGCGGTATCGACGAGAGAGATATGTTCAACACCTTCAACATGGGTGTCGGTATGAGCATCGTCGTTCCCAAGGAGCAGGCTGATCTGGCGCTTGCAACTCTGCGTGAGGCAGGCGAGGCCGCTTACATCATCGGTGAAGTGATCCGTTCCGACGAAGGGATCATCTTATGCTGAAGGCGCGGATTGCTGTCTTCGTTTCCGGGGGCGGCACCAACCTGCAGGCCTTGCTGGACGCGGAGAAGGAGGGAAAGCTTCCCTCCGGCGAGATCGCTTTGGTGGTCTCCAACAAGCCCGACGTGTACGCCCTGGAGCGCGCTTCCGCCGCAGGGGTGGAGGGCGTGGTTCTCCACAAAAAGGCCTTGGGGCAGGAAGAGTTTGAAAAGCAGCTGATGGCACTTCTGGAGGAGAAAAAGATCGATCTGATCGTTCTGGCAGGCTTCCTTGCCATTCTCTCCGAAGACTTCGTGAAGAGATATCCCAGACGGATCATCAACATCCATCCCTCTCTGATCCCCTCCTTCTGCGGAGACGGATATTACGGACTGCGTGTTCACGAGGAGGCCTTGAAGAAGGGCGTGAAGGTCACCGGCGCTACGGTGCATTTCGTCAACGAGATCACCGATGGCGGCGAGATCTTACTGCAGAAGGCAGTGAATATTCCCGAAGGGATCGATGCTTCCGGGCTTCAGAAGCTTGTAATGGAAGAGGCGGAGTGGATTTTGCTCCCCGCCGCAGCGGAGCAGGTTTCCGGGGAGATTGTGAGAAAGAGGAACGAAACATGAAATTGATGGTAATCGGCGGCGGCGGACGTGAGCATGCCGTGATCAAAAAATTGAAATGCAATCCCCTGGCTGAGGTGATCTACGCTCTGCCCGGCAACGGCGGTATCGCAAAGGATGCCACCTGTGTGCCCATCGGGGCGAAGGATATCCCTGCCATCGTGGCATTTGCAAAGGAAAATCAGATCGATTTTGCGGTGGTGACTCCCGACGATCCGTTGGTTTTGGGTTGCGTGGACGCTTTGGAGGCGGAAGGCATCAAGTGCTTCGGCCCCAACAAGAACGCCGCGATCATTGAGGGCAGTAAGGTGTTCTCTAAAAATCTGATGAAGAAATACGGGATCCCTACGGCAGCCTACGAGGTGTTTGAGGATCTCGATAAGGCGCTGGAATATTTGGAGACGGCTCCCATCCCCACGGTTTTGAAGGCGGACGGGCTTGCTCTCGGCAAGGGCGTTATCATCGCCATGACCCGTGAGGAGGCCAAGAAAGCCATCCGTTCCATGATGGAGGATCGCATTTTCGGAGAATCCGGCAGTAAGGTGGTTATCGAGGAATTCTTGGAGGGCCCGGAGGTTTCCGTGCTGGCCTTTACCGACGGTAAGTGTGTCGTGCCCATGGTTTCTTCCATGGACCACAAGAGAGCGTTGGACGGAGACGAGGGCCTGAACACCGGCGGTATGGGTACCATTGCTCCCAACCCCTTCTATACCGAAGAGGTGGCAAAGGAGTGTATCGAAAAGATCTTCCTGCCCACCGTTGCCGCAATGAACACCGAGGGCAGAACCTTTAAGGGATGTCTTTACTTCGGCTTGATGATCACAAAAGACGGCCCCAAGGTGATCGAATACAACTGCCGCTTCGGAGATCCCGAGGCGCAGGTGGTGCTTCCCCTGCTGGAAAGCGATCTGCTGGAGATCATGATAGCCACAGCAGACGGCACTCTTGGTGATCTGGAAGTAAAGTTCTCCGATAAGGCAGCTTGCTGTGTGGTGGTGGCCTCCAACGGTTACCCCGGCAAATACGAGACCGGCTTTGAGATCACCGCGGAAGAGGGTATGACCTCCGACGTGATCTATGCAGGTGCAAAGGAAAAGGACGATGCCATCGTTACCGGCGGCGGCCGTGTGCTTTGTGTGGTTGCAAAGGGTGAGAACCTGCCCGAGGCTGTGGCAAACGCTTACGCAGACGTCACGAAGGTTCATTTTGAAAATGCCTATTATCGCAAGGACATCGGCAAGAAGGCGTTGTCCGTTTTGCAGGAAAGAGGTAACTGACCATGGTATACAGAATCTACGTAGAAAAGAAGGAAGGCCTTGCCCACGAGGCGCAAAGCCTGAAAAACGATCTCACTTCCCTGTTGCAGATCCAGGGGCTCACCGACGTACGGCTTTTGAACCGTTACGACGTGGAAAATATCGACGAGGCTTTGTTTGCTTCTTCCGTAAAAACGGTATTTTCCGAGCCTCAGCTGGATACGGTATATACGGAGCTTCCTAAGGGAGCTGACGTAGTCTTTGCCGTAGAGTACCTCCCCGGTCAGTTCGACCAGAGAGCAGACTCTGCCGCTCAGTGTATCCAGATCCTTTCTCAGGGGGATCGTCCCACCGTTCGCACCGCAAAGGTTTATCTGCTGTACGGCAACCTCTCCGAGGAATCCGTTGCGGCTATTCAGAAATACGTTATCAACCCCGTGGAAAGCCGTATGGCTTCCCTGGACACCGTAGAGACCTTGAAGGCCGACTACGTGATCCCCACCGAGGTTGACACCGTTGAGGGCTTCTGCGACTTCTCCGACGAGGAGCTGATGGCCTATCTGAAGGGTGCGGGTCTGGCAATGGACGGAGACGACATTCGTTTCTGCCAGCAGTACTTCCGCAGTGAAAAGAGAGATCCCACCATCACCGAGATCAAGATGATCGATACCTACTGGTCGGATCACTGCAGACATACCACCTTCTCCACCACCATTGACAGCGTGAAGTTTGAGGATGGGGTTCTGCAGGATGCTTATAACGAATACGTAAAGACCAGAGCAGAGCTGGGACGCACCAAGCCCATCAATCTGATGGACATCGCTACCCTTGCCACCAAATATCTCCGTACCACCGGCAAGCTGGAAAAGCTGGACGAATCCGAGGAGATCAACGCCTGCACCGTGAAGATGAAGGTGGAGGTAGAGGGTAAGGAAGAGGATTGGTTGCTCTTGTTCAAGAACGAGACCCACAACCATCCTACCG
>JAGBXS010000044.1 GCA_017629175.1 Clostridia bacterium | reverse complement strand
GTTGATGCCCTTGAAGGGCTCTACGCCGGTGAAATCCTTCACTGCGTCAACAACTGCGGGGATACGGGTGGAGCCGCCTACCAGCAGGATCTTGTTGAGCTGCTTTACGGAGAGGCCTGCGTCGCTCATAGCCTTCTTCATGGGCTCCAAGGTACGTCTTACCAGGTCTGCGGTGAGCTCGTTGAACTTCGCTCTGGTGAGGGTTGCGGAGAAGTGCTTGGGGCCGGTAGCGTCTGCGGTGAGGAAGGGCAGGTTGATCTCGGTGCTCATCACGCCGGAGAGCTCGATCTTAGCCTTCTCTGCGGCTTCCTTCAGTCTCTGCATTGCCATGTTGTCGCCATGGATGTCGATGCCGTTCTCTGCCTTGAAGGTGGAAGCGATCCACTCCATGACCCGTTCGTCGAAGTCGTCGCCGCCCAGACGGGTATCGCCGTTGGTGGCAAGAACCTCAAACACGCCGTCGGAGATCTCCAGAATGGAGACGTCGAAGGTACCGCCGCCCAAGTCGTAGATCAGGATCTTCTGATCCATGTTGTCCTTATCCAGACCGTAAGCCAAAGCGGCCGCGGTGGGCTCGTTGATGATACGCTTTACCTCAAGACCTGCGATCTTACCTGCGTCCTTGGTTGCCTGACGCTGTGCGTCGGAGAAGTAAGCGGGAACGGTGATGACTGCTTCCGTAACGGAGGTGCCCAGATAGCTCTCTGCATCTGCCTTCAGCTTCTGCAGGATCATAGCACTGATCTCCTGGGGAGTATAGCCCTTGCCGTCGATGGAAACCTTCTTTGCGGTGCCCATCTCACGCTTGATGGAGCTGATGGTTCTGTCGGGGTTGGTGATTGCCTGGCGCTTTGCCACCTGGCCTACCATACGCTCGCCGTTCTTTGCGAATGCTACGATGGAGGGGGTGGTGCGGTTGCCTTCCGCGTTGGCGATGACGACGGGTTCGCCGCCTTCATATACAGCTACACAGCTGTTGGTCGTACCGAGGTCGATACCGATGATCTTTCCCATAATAAATGTCTCCTTTTTATCAATAAATGGTGATTTGTTTCAAAAATTGAGTGAGCGCGGAGCGCTTTAGTTTGCAACCTTGACCATGGCACAGCGCAAAACTTTATCCCCGCGCTTGTAGCCCTTCTGGAAGGTCTGGGTGACTACGTTTTCTCCCAGCTCGGGGTTCTCTTCGTGCATGATGGCGTTGTGTACGTTGGGGTCGAACTGTGCGCCGTCGCTTTCGATCTCCGTGATGTTCAGCTTGGCCAGGATGTCGGAAAGCTGTTTTGCCAAGGCCTTGATGCCTTGATCCTCGGGGGAGAACTGCAACGCCTGGGTCATGCTGTCGATCAAGGGGAGGAATGCGGTCAACGCGTCGCCGTAAGCGGTGTTGTAGCAATCCGTTTTTTCCTTCTCGCTTCTCTTGCGGAAGTTCTCGTACTCTGCGTAAAGCCGCAGGTATTGGTTTTCCTTCTCGGCCAGCTGAGCCTTTGCGGCCTCCAGCTCCTTTTGCTCTTTATGGAAGAACTTTTTGTCCTTCTTTTCCTTCTTTTCCGTTTCGGTGGTCTCTCCTGCAGGGGTGGCCTCCGCCTTGGGCGCCTCCGCCTCGGGGGCAGTGTCCTTCTTATTCTCCTCCATGGGTAGTCTTCCTTTCTTCATAAGTTCCTTGCGCCTCCGCCGTTACCTCCGGCAGAGCGATCTGCTCGGTGAGTCCTGCGGCGAAGTAATCTAAGGATGCAACGACCTTTTTGTAATCCATACGCTGGGGGCCGATAACGCCGATGGCACCTACCACCTTGCCGCCCACCGTAATGGGATGGAACACAAAGCCCGTGTCCGGCAGGGCGAATTCGTTTTGCTCGCTGTCCCCCAGGATCACGCTGGTCTGCCCGGGCACGGCGTGCTGCATCAGCTCCGCAAACCGCTGTCTCTGCTCAAAGAGAGCGAGGATGCTTTGGAACTTGGCAACGTTCATAAACTCGGGGTAGGAAAGCAGCTTGGTCACACCGTCGATGTGAACCTTCTCGCTGTCGTAAGAGCCCAGCATCTCGTGCACCACGCGCAGTACCGTGGTGGCGAAGGAGCGGTGCTCACCCATCTTCTCCTCGAACTCCAGGATCACCGTCAGGTTGATCTGGTCGGCGGAGAGGTTTGCCAGGGTTTCGTTCAACGCCTTCTTTGCCGTCTCCAGCAGATCGGGAGTGATGCTTTCCATCAGCTTCACGTGGCGGTTGCGAATGGTGCCGTCCTTGCAGATCATGATCAGCAAAAAGCTGTTCTCGTCCACGAATACCGTCTCGTACCGATCCACCGCGCTGCCGCTTCCGCCCATGAAGGCGAAGGTGGCGTAGTTGGTGATCTGTCCGATGGCTTTGGCAGCCTCGTCCATGAGCTTGCCAACCTCCACCATTTTACCGCTCATGACCTCGTCCAGGACTTCAAGCTCTTCCATGCCCAGGAAGTATTTTTCCATCAGGCTGTCCACGTAGGTGCGGTAGCCTCGGGCGGTGGGAACGCGGCCTGCGGAGGTGTGGGGCTGTTCCAAGTAGCCCATGGCCTCCAGATCGTTCATCTCACTGCGGATGGTGGCACTGGAAAGGCTGAACTGCTTGGATTCCGTCAAGGACTTGGAGCCAACCGGGTCTCCCGTGCGGATATAGGAGTCGATCACGGATTTCAGTATTGCTTTTTTACGCTCGGAAAGCTCCATGAGGGATCTCCTTTCTGCGAACTGTTCGATTATCGAACGGTTTTTGGCACGTAAGTTGTTCGATTATCGAACAACTTTTTAGCACTTTCGGTGTCCGAGTGCTAATTCTGTCTCTATTATACCCCAATTTTGGCGTTTGTCAAGGGGGAGCGACAAATTTAATTGTGAACAATTTGTATTTTCTTTCCCAAAAAAGTATGAAAAACAAGGACTTTTTAGGTTTTTGCCCTTTTGCTCCTTTGGCAAACAAAAAAGAGACTGCTAAAATTACCGCGCCGCACCTTGCCGGAATTTCACAAAACAAAACGGGGTGAAGCCGACTTAGCGAATCGGCTTCACCCTGTATTTCTTATTCTTTTGTGACCCCGTGGAAGTAATGCCAGCTTAGCCGGCGGCAGAAGAAATCCTCGCCCTCCCGGGAGATAGCATCCGGCCACCATCCGCTTGCACGGTATACCACGGTATAGTTTTGGTGGCTCAGCTGATGGAAGCACACCGTGTTTTCCCAAACCGTCATCCTGCAGAAGGGTGGCGCTTCCCCTTTGGTATAGTCGTTGGAAAGTCCTTGATTCACCTGCTTGACGGCTTCCGCCTCCTCCGGCGTCATGGCAACCGTTTCCGCGCGGTTGCGTGCAGGATCTTCATATTCAAATTGAATGGTCCAAATGGAAAAATTATGCCGTATGGATAAGGTAAGAAGATCTTCTTCGTTCTCTTTGGCGGCTTCATAATAAGGAAGCCATTTCTCCGACAGCAGATCAAAGGAGTCCTTGCAGTCGGAAAAATCCTCCACGTCCACCAAGAACATCCCCCGGCGGTAAGCCCCGATGGTACCGATGACCCACAGAACGGAGTGGACAAGCACCACCGTCAAAAGCAGAAGAAGCAATGAGGTGCGCGCGTACTTGAAAATCTTTGTATGCATGGTTGTTCCCCCTTGATTAACGAAGCCTTTTGTACGTTAGATTGCGCAAACGCCAAAACGTTACAAAGTTTTTTGCTTTTTAAGCTTCTTTCTGCAGATAGGCAGGAGTGTAGGGGGTTAAATTGAAACGAGCCAGCCATTGCTTTCGTTCTTCCGCGGAAGCGGATTCCGGCGCAGGATCGTAAACTTGAATCAAACAGCCGTACGCCTTAAATAACAAGCTACTGCCTAATCGGTAGCACTCCCCAAACCGTTCGTCCTCAAAGGAAAGCGATACAGGCGCCAAGTGTGCTAACTGCTTGATACTCAGTTCCTCGGCTTCCTCGGAGAGAAGTTGAATTTCAACCTTCAGGGAAGGCCCTGTAAAGTATACGTTTCCCGAATAGTTCTCGATGGTAATGGTGTGGAAAACGGTGTCTTCGTCAAAGGCTGGAATGGGAAACGCGCCGCGCAGAGCCAATAGCTCCAAAAAGTTCTGCATGGATTCCTCTTCCGACCACAGACCCGTGTGTGGAATCGGCAGGGAGACTTTCTTCATCGGCGGCGCTTGGCGAAGAGCCCTCTTGGGGTAAATCTGCTTTGCAGCTGCAAAGCAAGAGCAAGCACAGCATAACAAGGGAGAGATTTTTCATTGGGTGTAGCTCCTTTCAAAGGGTTCGTATACCCCTTATACAACCGAGAAAACAAAAATCCTTACGAAAACGCAAGGATTTTTGAAAAATCAATAACAATCCCACCAATAGAGGATCTTGGAGAAATCCCGCTTTTTCAGGTTCTCTGCGGGAATAAAGAACTGCATCACGCCGTCGTCCCCGATCTGGGTTTGTGTCTTGCCGTCTGCGGACATGGAATCGATCTGTAACAGCAGGGTGTCGAACTCTCCGTATTTCTCCCGGGAACGGGGATCCGCCTGGAGGAACAGGGGAGACCCCAAAACATGGCTTCCCTTGGGATAGAAGCGGCGGCAGATCTCCTCCCGCGTACTGCTCGTCTGATTGGCGTAGGAGGGGGCGCCTGCCTCTTTGAGATGGACGTTCAGCGTTTCTTCAAAGCGGTAGTCACAACAGCTCATGCCGCACACGTCCGGGGTGAATGCCAGGGGGAACTGCCCCATAATGGGGAAAAGGTCGCTGGGTGCAGGTTCTTCCCCCGGGGGAAGCTCCGTTTCCTCGGTATACAGTACCCGAAAGCCGGTCTGCTCCGTGGGGTTGTCAAAGTCTGCGCCGTGATAGAGATCGTCGGTGATATAGAACAACAGCCAGCCCTTTTCCGGGAAATTCGGGAGCTTGGGCACTTCCGCGCAATCAATGGCGCACAACAGCCGCATGGGCTTGCCGTCCTTGCCTATCGGCACTTCCCCCAAGGGCGCGCCGCCGAGACGGCTACGTTCCTTTTCGGTGGGGTTTTCGGGGAGCTCCGCCCGCGCAAAGGCACCCGCCGTCTCGCGGTAGAGACTGTTGCAGGCGGAATCCGCCTCGGCGGGGGTGGGTTCCATATCCTGCTTGGCAAGGATTCCTACCTTTACCCTATGTAACGCCGCTCGAATGGCACCGGCATCTTGGCCGTTTGCCAGGGCGATATCCAGATATTTGGCGGATTTTGCTTGATCCTCCAAGGAAGCGTAGCAAAGGCACAAAAGGGTTGCCGCTTGGTAGAGCTTGCCGTTGAGCTCCAAGGCTTTCAGACCGTAGTCGATGGCCTCGTGGATGTCTCCGCGGCTGAAATACAGCGAACCGAGATTATTGTATGCCGCGGCGTTTTTGGGATCCAGATCCAAGGCTTTCTTGCAGAAGGTTTCCGCATCGCCATTCTTGCCCTGCTCCTGGCAGGCCATCCCCAAGGCGGAATACACGTAGGGGCGGGTTTCGTCGTAACGGAGAACCTCCCGGAACGCCTTTTCGGCAGAGAGATAGTCCGCAGTGCTGGAATAGGTTCTGCCCAAGAAGGTATATACGGCCGCGTAATCGGCATTCTTTTGGCAATGAGGCAACAGCTTTTGCAGAAGCTCTTCTGCTTTTGCGGGATTTTTGTTGTTCCAATGATGGATGGCAACGATCAGTTGCTGACGTTGCTTTTTCTGTTCCTTACGGGAGAAGGCACCGTGGATGAGATCCACGTAGGCGGATTCGTAGCGGGCAAGGAGGTGCTTGCTCACAGTTTTGGTGCTTGTGGCGGCGGCGAAGACCTTTACCGTGGTGGCGATCAACGAGATGATGACGATGCCTCCGCGAAGAAGTAGCTTTCCGGGATCTTCCGGGCTTTGCAACAAGGAATATACCAAATAGCCGAATGCCGCAAAAATCAAAAGGCACAGGATCACCGACAAAACGGACAGTAATTTTTCTTTTTTCAAGGATGAACTCTCCTTATTCCGCCTGCGGTTCTTCCGAGGAAGTATCCGTCTCGGGCAACAGCGTAAGGTCGCATTTGGGAGCTTCGGTGGGTCTGTGGAGCTTCAGAGAGAAGGAGAGCCGTTCCGGCACGGTGACCACGCAGAGAAGTTCTTCCTCGTCGTATTCCACCGTCAGACCCGTAAGGTAGGTCTCAAAGAGAGGCACGGGAAGTAAGTAATCGTCCCCTTCAAAGAGAATGGGGGCGGAAAGGCGCACGTTGTTGCCGTTGACCACGATCAAGGAGGAGTTGCGGTGGAAGACGATGCTTTCCAGCTCGGTACTGCCCACCAGCCCTTCTCCCGGAAGGTAGAGGGTCACCGTCTCCTCGTCCCCGGCGATACCGAAGCCGCACAGCGGGGCGATGTCGGAATACCGCAAATACAGCCCGTAGCTGTTGTTGGCCTCCGAGGAGGAATAGGCGGCACGCTTGATGTTGCCGTCCTCGGTGACGATACGGAGAGAATAAAGCGCGGTACTTTCCGAGGGGGTGGAGAATGAATACCACACGCACACGGCTATAATCAAGATAATGAGCAGATACAGCACTCCTGCCACGAATAAAATGGCAAGGAGGGTCTGGGCACCCTGCTTTTCCCGCTCCGTCAGACGGGACTTCTTCTCGGGAGGCCGCTTTCCCGCAGGGGAGGATTGAGACTTCCCGGGGTGGGGTGCGGGTCTGGTTTTCGTTTGTTCCATAAAGATGCCCGTCCTTTCGTCTTTTCTCACCTTATTATATCGGAAAACGACGAAGATGTAAAGGGCTTTTCGCGAACAACGAAAAAAATATTTTCATAAGATGTAACATCGCAGGCTTTTTGATAAGAGCGAAAGGGGACTGTACTTTTGAGTGATCTGACCAAACGATTTTCGGAGGGGGCGAAGCGCGCCCTGGGCACCGCGCTTTCTCTGGCAAAAGAGATGGGGCACAGTTATATAGGAAGCGAGCATCTTCTGGCGGGGATCGCCGTGGAGCGAAACAGTACCGCCTCCCGCCTGCTTTCCCAGCGCGGGGTGACGGAGTCGGAGGTACGCCGTCGCATCGTGGGGATCGTGGGGACGGGGGTGCGCAGTACGGTGACCACCGAGGATCTGACCCCCACCTGCCGCCGCATCCTCACCCGTGCCTCCCTGTATTCCCGCGGGGGAAAGAACGGCTCCGTAGACGTGGAGCACCTGCTCATGGCACTTTTAAAAGAAGAGTGCGTGGGCAAGCGGCTGGCGGAAAACTGCGGAGCGGATTCCGGGGAGCTGATAGACATTTTGGAGGAGCTTTACGGCAGAGGGGGCGACCTGCGGGCGGAGGAGGTACGTCCCCTGCAGAAAAGCACGCCCCTTTTGGATCGGAACGCGGTGAATCTTACGGAAAAGGCCTTGCTTTGCCCCATGGATCCCGTCATCGGGCGGGAGAAGGAAGAGGAGCAGGTGATCAGCATCCTTCTCCGCCGCACCAAAAACAACCCCTGCTTAGTAGGGGAAGCGGGGGTGGGCAAGACTGCCATCGTGGAATCCGTGGCGGCGCGGATCGCGGAGGGGCGGGTTCCCGAGGCTCTTTTGGGGAAGCGGATCATGAGTCTGGAGATCGCTTCCATCGTGGCGGGCACCAAGTACCGCGGGGAGTTTGAAGAAAAGATCCGCGGGATTCTGGCGGAAGCCAAGGAGTCCGAGGACGTGATCTTGTTCATCGATGAGATCCATACCATCGTGGGCGCAGGGGCGGCAGAGGGGGCGGTGGACGCCTCCAATATCCTAAAGCCCGCCCTTGCCAGAGGAGAGATCAAGCTCATCGGTGCCACCACGGCAAAGGAATACAAGCGGCTGATCGAAAAGGACGGGGCGCTGGATCGCCGCTTTCGCCGCGTGGCGGTGGAGGAGCCCTCCCCGGAGGAATGCCTGCGCATCCTGCGGGGGTTGAAGGAGCAATACGAGCGGTTCCACGGGGTCTCTCTGACGGGGGATGCGTTGGAAAACGCCGTGCGGATCTCCGTGCGGTATATCGGGGACCGTTACCTCCCCGACAAGGCCATCGACCTTCTGGACGAGGCTGCGGCCAGAAAACGGATGCGGGGCGGCAGCGTGGTGGACGGGGAAGACATCGCCCTTTGTGCCGAGGAAAAAACGGGGATCCCCCTTTCTGCCCTTTCCGGTGGGGAAAAGGAGGCTCTGCGCCGTCTGGAGGCAGGGCTGAAGGAACGGATCGTGGGGCAGGATGCCGCCGTGGAAACGGTCTGCTCTGCCATCCGCCGCGCCAAGACCGGGGTGCGGGATCCGGAAAAGCCCGCCTGCTCCTTTCTGTTCATCGGCAGATCCGGGGTGGGGAAGACGGAGTGCGCCAAGGCCATGGCGGAGCTGCTTTACGGCAGGGACGCCTTCCTGCGGCTGGATATGACGGAATACGCCGAGCCCCACAGCCTTTCCAAGCTCATCGGCGCCCCTCCGGGATACGCGGGGTTTGGGGAAGGCGGGTTTCTCACCGAGCGGATCCGCAGATATCCCTATTCCTTGGTGCTGTTTGACGAGGTGGAGAAGGCCCACCCCGAGGTGCGGGGCTTGCTTTTGCAGATCCTGGACGAGGGCAAGCTGACGGATTCCGCAGGGCTGACGGTAAGCTTCCGCAACGCCACGGTGGTGTTGACTGCCAACGCAGGGGAGAGTGCCCTGGGCATCGGCTTTGCTTCCTTGCCCGCAGAGGGCGCGGGGAAGCGGGCGGAGGCCTTGCTGTCCCGGGAGCTGACGGACAGAGTGGATGAAATTGCCTATTTCCGCCCCTTGGATAAGGACGCCCTTGCCCGTGTGGCGCTTGGCAGGATGCAGACCTTGACCGATCGGCTGAAGGAGCAGGGGATCACCGTGCAGGTGGATCGCTCCTTTTTGGAGTGTGCCCTTGCCCGCGCCGAGGGCGGTGCTCGCGGGGTGTGTCGGCAGGTGGCAAAGGAGGCAGAGGAGCTTTTGGCACAGGGGATTCTGGACGGAAGCCTCTGCAAGGACCGAGATGTACTTCTTTGTGCAGAAAACGGCGTTTATCGCATGAAAATTTCAGAAAAAAGCTATTGACAAACAGAAAAAAGTGTGTATAATAGATGCCTGTAAAGCAAAAAACTTTACAGGCGTTCTTTTTTAAGGAGGATCAAGGCATGGCGCAACAACGGGAGCTTCTTTGTAAACTTCTGGATATTTACGGCATGGCGCTTTCTTCCAGATGCAGGGACGTGCTGGAGTATTACTACGCCGATGATCTCTCTCTTGCGGAGATCTCGGAGAATATGGGCATCACCCGTCAGGGGGTACACGACGCCATCCGCAGAGGGGAAGCGGAGCTTCTTGCTTTGGAGAAGGCGTTGGGCTTCGGTGCCAAAACGGAAAAGCTCTTGGCTCTTGCCGGACGGATGGAGAAGGCAGGGCAGGAATGCGCCGCTTACGGTGCGGAGCTTTCCGCCGTTTTAACAGACAACGATTGATTATGAAAGGAAGGACGAGATATGTTTTCGAATCTTGCGGATAAACTTTCCGAAGCGTTTAAGAGATTGCGCAGCAAAGGAAAACTCACCGAGGCCGACGTTAAGGTGGGGATGCGCGAGATCAAGCTTGCCCTTCTGGAGGCGGACGTTAACTTTAAGGTAGTAAAGGCCTTTGTCAACAAGGTGTCCGAGCGTGCCGTGGGCGCGGAGGTTATGGAAAGCCTTCTCCCCGGCCAGCAGATCGTTAAGATCGTCAACGAGGAGCTGACCGCTTTGATGGGCGGCAGCAATTCCAAGCTGAATATTTCTCCCAAGCCTCCCACGGTGGTTCTGATGTGCGGCCTGCAGGGCTCCGGTAAGACCACCCACACCGCAAAGCTTGCCAAGATGTACAAAAAGCAGGGCAAGAACCCCTTGCTGGTGGCCTGTGACATTTACCGTCCCGCCGCTATCAAGCAGCTGCAGGTGGTTGCGGAGCAGGTGGGCGTTCCCGTGTTTGAGCGGGGCACGCAAAATCCTGCGGCTACCGCAAAAGAGGCCATCAAGCACGCGGTGAAGTACGGCTACGATATGGTCTTTGTGGATACGGCAGGCCGTCTCCACGTGGACGAGGAGCTGATGGCAGAGCTGAAGGAGGTTCGGGAGGCGGTAGAGCCCACCGAAATCCTCTTGGTGGTGGATGCCATGACCGGTCAGGACGCGGTGAACGTGGCGGAAAGCTTCAACAATTTGTTGGACATCACCGGCGTGATCTTGACCAAGCTGGACGGCGATACCCGAGGCGGTGCGGCACTTTCCGTGCGCCACGTAACGGGCAAGCCCATTAAATTCATCGGTACCGGCGAGAAGCTGGATGCTATCGAGCCCTTCCATCCCGACCGTATGGCGTCCCGTATTCTGGGCATGGGTGACGTGCTTACCCTGATTGAGAAGGCGGAGGCCACCATCGACGAGAAGAAGGCTTTGGAGATGGAGCGCAAGCTGAGAGAGCAGACCTTCACCTTGGAGGACTTCCTGGATCAGCTGAACCAGATCAAGGGCATGGGCTCTATGGATCAGCTTTTGGGCATGATGCCCGGGGTGAAGCCCGGCGCCTTGAAGGATGCCAAGGTGGACGAGAAGGCTCTTGCCAGAACGGAAGCCATCATCCTTTCCATGACTCCCTACGAGCGCACCCATCCCGCAGTGCTGAACTCCTCCCGCAAAAAGCGTATTGCGGCGGGAAGCGGCACCTCGGTGGAAGAGATCAACCGCCTGCTGAAGCAGTACGACCAGACCAAAGAAATGATGAAGCGCTTTATGGGCGGCGGCAAAAAGAAGAAGGGCAAGCTGAGAGGGCTCTTCGGTTAATCAATTTCAGAAAAAAAGAAAAATATTATACAACCTTTTTTAGGAGGAACAAAACAATGGCAGTAAAGATCAGACTGAGAAGAATGGGCGCAAAGAAGGCTCCCTTTTACCGTATCGTGGTAGCAGATTCCCGCTATCCCCGCGACGGCAGATTCATCGAGGAGATCGGTACCTACAACCCCATGACCGAGCCCACCACCGTCACCGTTGACGCTGAGAAGGCAAAGAAGTGGATCGCTAACGGCGCACAGCCCACCGATACCGTTCGTGACCTGCTGAAGAAGAACGGAGTCATCTGATGAAACAGATGCTCATCGACCTGTTTCAGGCGATTGTGGATCATCCCGAGGAGGTTTCCGTGAACGAGCGTGTCAATGGTGACACCGTAGTTCTGGAGCTGACGGTGGCAAAGCGCGATATGGGCCGCGTCATCGGCAGAGAGGGCAAGATCGCAAAAAGCATCCGTACCGTGATGCGTGCCCAGGCAGCCAGGGAAAACAAGCGCGTCATCGTAGACATTCTTTGATGAAACGCTATTTGGAAGCCGGAAGATTGAATTCCCCTCGCGGGCTGAAGGGCGAGCTTCGCTTTGAATGCTGGTGCGACGATGCGGAATTCCTCTCCGGCGTTTCCCGCTTGTATTTGGATCCCGACGGCAAACGGTTTTTGGAGGTGGAACGGTACATTCCCCACCTGGGAACCGTAGTGTTCAAGGGATATTCCGACCGCACCTCTGCATCCGCTTTGACGGGGCGCACCCTCTGGTTTGACAGAGAGGACGTGACCCTGCCCGAGGGTACCTGGTTCAATGACGACCTGATCGGCACCCCCGTGTACAACGACGCCACCGGCGAAGATCTGGGCGTCCTGCGGGAGGTAGAGGAAAAGGGCGGCAGACTGCTCTGGCACATTGCCAGAGACGGCATGGAATTTCTGTTCCCTCCCGTTCCGGATCTGACGGTTTCCGTGGTTCCGGGGGAGGCGATCCGCATCATACTCATCGAAGGGATGGACGAGCGGTATGCGATTTGACGTACTGACCCTCTTCCCCGAGATGATGGAGTCTATTTTCTCCGCCAGCATTCTGGGAAGAGCCAGAACGGCGGGGCTTTTGGACGTTCATTGCGTGGACATCCGCGATTTTACCAAGGACAAGCACCGCAAGGTGGACGATACCCCCTACGGAGGCGGCTACGGCATGGTGATGACCTGCCAGCCCGCCGTGGATTGCATCCGTCACGTAAAGGCCCAGGCGGAGGGCGCCACCAGGGTGATCTACCTTTCCCCTCAGGGGCAGGTGCTGACCCAGCAGAAGGCCAAGGAGCTTTGCTCCTACGACCGCTTGATCCTGCTTTGCGGCCACTACGAGGGCATCGACGAGCGGATCATTGAGTTAGAGGTGGACGAGGAGATCTCCGCGGGAGATTACGTTCTCACCGGCGGGGAGTTGCCCGCCGCCATCTTGGTGGATTGTGTGGCCCGTATGCAGGACGGTGTTCTTGCCAATCGGGAGTGCTACGAGAAGGAAAGCCTTTCCGACGGCCTCTTGGAGCATCCCCAGTACACCAAGCCCCGCGTTTTCGAGGGATTGGAGGTGCCGGAGGTGCTGGTAAACGGCAACCACGCTCTGCAGGAAAAGTGGAGACGGGAGCAGGCCTTGGAGCGTACCAAGCGCAAGCGTCCGGATCTGTACGAGAAGGCGTTCCCTCAGGGGGATGCGCCGGATCAAAAATGATTTTTGAAAGGTGACCGCGATGGCAACCTCTGCCGACAAGAGAACCAAAAGCAAGACGAAGAAAAGCTCCCGCCACCGTTTGAGTGCGGGCAGTTTCCTTTTGTCGCGCACTTCCCGCCTTTCGGCGAGATGTACCTGGTCCTTACGCAAGGGGCTTGTCTCCAAGGTGCTGGGCACTGCGGACAAGGTGGAGCAGAGTCTCCATACCGGTATCGCGGCAAATATTTCCGAGGTGACGGGTTTTGGAGAGCTGGTCTCCAAGCCTGTCAAGAAGGCGGTCGCCGTCGGCGCGAGCAAGAGCGTTTTCTTTGCCCGCGGGGACGGGTTACGGCGCGCCTTTCTTCATACAAAGGCGAGATTTTTCGGCATCGCGCTGTTGGTGTTCGCCCTGTATTCTGCGGGGATCTTCTTCGCCAAGGAGCTGATGGGCTGGGGATTTGGAGATCCTTCCGCCGCAGACCTGATTACCGCGGCTGTGGTTTTGCTGCCCGCGCTGTTCCTTTTGTTCTGCGGTAAGCCCATGAGCGTGTTCTTGGGTGGAAGCCGTTTGTTCTGCCGTATCTTTTCGGGCATTCTGGGCATGGATGAAGGTGCCCTTCGTGATGACGGAGGAGAGACCCTTACCCACGGCGGCATCGCCTTTTTGGCGGGAACTCTGGCAGGTGTATGCACCCTGTTCTTTGCCCCGCACAAGGTGCTTTTGATGCTGGCTTGCGCGGCGTTCTGTCTGTGCATTCCCGCTGTTCCCGAGATGGGCTTGATGGCGGCGGTGATCGGATTGCCCTTTATGCCTTTGCGGTATACGGCGATACCGGTGGCTGTGGCCTTGCTGGGATACGTCTTCAAGCTGATCCGCTTGAAGAGAGTGTTCCGCTTCGGCGTTCCCGAGCTGTTTATGACACTGTCGGTGGGAATCTGCTTCCTTTCCGCGCTGAACACAGGGGATTATTTCTTCTTAAAGAGAATGCTTTTGTTCGGAACCGTTTGGTTCCTGACCTTGAATTTGATCACTACGGAGCGCTTGCTCCGAAAATATATTACCGCGTTGGTGTACGGTGGGATCTTCGTTTTGGCGATCTCCGCATGGAATATGCTTCCCGCCGTGATCGATCTTCCCGATGTGCTGGGTGCAATTCGTTTCCCTGCCGTGATGGGGAACACGGTGCTGAAGTGCTATCTTATGATGATGACCCCCTTGGCACTGCTGCACGGCAGGCGGTGCTGCGGGATCCTTCTGCTGGCGTTGATCTTGCTGAACGGATACCTCACCGGCTCCCTTTGGGTGTTCGGCGGTGTGTTCCTTGCCATTTTGGCTTACGGAGTGTTTGCCCGCGGTGCTTGGGTGGGTGCGGCCCTTACCGGCGCGGCAGTGTTGCCCTTGGCGGTTGCCTTTGGCGGCGAACGGCTCGGCGGCTTGACCGTAGGCTTTTCCCGGGTGGCGCGGGAGATCGCTTCCCGCTACGTCTGGACGGGAGTGGGCTCCGGAAACGGCGCACTTACCACCGCCGCCCTTGCGGAGGGACTTCGTCTTGACGGAACGGTGGCAAGCCTTTACACCCGTTTGGTTTTGGAGGGCGGCATTCTGTTGCCCGTGCTGCTCCTTGCAGGAGTGTTCCTTGCGGGACAGCGGATGTTCACCACTCTGCGGGATCTGACCGGCGGGCAGGAAAAAAAGCGTACCGTTCTTTGCGGTGCCTTGGCGGCGTCGGCGGTGCTGTTCCTTGTGGGAGCGGCGGTTTCCGACGTGTGGACGGATCTTAGGATCCTGGGCGTATTCTTCTGCATTTGCTCCGCGGCATCGCTGACGGGCACATTATACGGCTTTGAGCCTACGAAAGAGGAGGAACAGCAATGGATATGAGAACTGACGGCAAGCAGACCAAGAAATTTCGGCTGCCCTTGTTTGACATCGCCCTTCTTTTGCTGATCGCCATCGCTGTGGCGGGAGCAAGCTATTGGGTAAGCACCCGCGGAGACACCGAGACTGCCGTGGTGGAGTATACCGTACGCTTTGAGCAGGTGGATAATTCTTACAGCGGTGCGCTTGCTCAGGCGAAGGAGCTGTTCTCCGCCTCCGGGCTTTCCATGGGCGAGGTGGTCGCCTCCCGTGTGACCCGCTCCACCGAGCAGACCTTTGATCTCCACACCTCTTACGTGGAGGGCGGCGAATATCATTATACCGAGACGGGCTCCGCCAACAAGAGCGACGTGCTTTTGAAGGTGCGGGTGACCGTAGAGGTTCGGAACGGCGGTTATTTTGTACAGAGCAACCGTATCGCCGCAGGTATGACTGTGGACGCCATGGTGGCAGGCTTTGCAGGGCAGGGAGAGATCCTCTCCGTAAAGCAGATCGCCGGGGAAACCGACAACCAACCGTAAAGGAGGCGCCATAAATGGAAAATGCTAAGAAAAATCGGATCAATTTTCTGGACGTGCTGATCGTTCTGGCGGTGCTCCTTGCCATTGCCGCGTTCTTTATGCGCGGAAAGATCCTCTCCTTCTTCAGGGAGGAGGCAACCTACGTGGTGACCTATTCCTTCGTTGCGGAGGATCTGGAAGCAGAGCAAGCGGCATACCTTGCTTCGGGAACGAGCCTGTATAACGGCGCAGGGGAAAAGACGGGGGAGACCCTTTCCGTAAACCGTTCTGCGGCCACCGATCCCCACGTTTTGGCGGATGGCCATACCGTCTACGTGCAAAACGGTGACGTGGAGCTTTCCGGTACCGTGTCTGCCGTAGGGTATTCTGTGGACGGCTTTATCTACCTTGCAGACGGCACCTTGCTGGTTCCCGGCGGAGAGATCACGGTGTTCACCCGCGAGGCAGTTTTTACCCTGCAAATTACGGGCGTGCAGATCTCACAGCAAAATCGTGCAAATTGACCAAAAAGAGCCCCTGGGACTTGTTAGGTTTGGGGGAAGGCGATATTGATTTTGCGCCACATTTTTGATATAATACTATTATGTAACAAACCATAGGGGAGTACGTGTTATGACGAAAAAAGATGTAACCATCCAAAACGAAAAGGGACTTCATGCGCGCCCCGCTACGCTCTTTATTCAGAAAGCCAACACTTTCAAGAGCTCTGTATGGGTTGAAAACGGTACCCGCAAAGCCAATGCCAAGAGCCTTTTGGGCGTTCTTTCTCTGGCAGTTTCCAAGGGTGACGTGATCACCTTGAGCGCAGAGGGCGCAGACGAGGCAGAAGCTGTTGTGGGTCTTTCTCAGTTGATCTCCGAGCTGGAGGACTGAGCTGTTCCGTTTTAGCGCAGGGAGTGAGCCTTGCGTCGCCGATGCATGACGTTTCCATCGCACTTCGGCCGTATTGATACCAATGTGCAAAAAACAGGTAAAATCCGTTCGAAGCTTCGGACGGATTTTGTTTTTTTACAGGAAAAGAACCGAGAAGTATGACGAAAGAAGAACTGCTGGAAAAAGCCAAATTACTGCCCCTGACCCCCGGGGTCTATTTGATGCGCAACAAAGCGGGCACGGTGATCTACGTAGGGAAGTCTAAGGCCCTGAAGAACCGGGTTTCCAGTTATTTTTCTCCCTCCGTTCCCCATTACGGCAAAACGGAGAAGATGATCCGTTCCGTGGATGATTTTGAGGTGTACCACACCGCCACGGAGCTGGAGGCATTGTTGCAGGAAAACGCTTTTATCAAGCAATATATGCCCCGCTACAACATTAAGCTGAAGGACAGCGATGCTTATCCCTATATTCGGATCTCCAAGGGGGAGTACCCCAACCTTTCCGTGGTGTATTCCCGCACGGAGGGGAACCACCGCTATTTCGGCCCCTTTTCCTCCGCCCACGTGGCCAACGAGATCGTTGCCACTGCGGCCAAGACCTTCGGTCTGCCCACCTGCAAGAAATCCTTCCCTGAGGACATCGGGAAGGGACGCCCCTGCCTGCAATACCACATCGGCGGTTGTTGCGGCTTGTGCATCAAGGGGCAGGTCTCTCCCGAGGAATACCGCGCCCTGGCTTCCGGAGCGGAGCAGCTTTTGAAGGGGGATTACGCGGGGCTTTTGAAGGAGCTGACCCTTCAAATGGAGCAGGCCAGCGAGGCGGAGCAATACGAGCGTGCGGCCAATTTCCGCGACCGTATCCGCGCGGTGAAAAAGATTGGGGACAAACAGCAGATCGTTGCCGCTCCCGACGTGGAGGCGGATATCTTCGGCGTCTACCGTGACGACTTAGGCAGTGCCGTTTCCTTGTTGTTCGTGCGGAACGGTGCCATTTCCGACAGAGTGAGCTTTTTCTTCGGCGCAGACGAGATCTTGGACAGAGAGGCCTGGGAAGGGCTCTTGCAGAGAATTTATCAAGCAAGAGGCTTTGTTCCCGGGAAGATCTGCCTTCCCGAGGAATTGTCAGAGGAGGGCATGAGCCTTCTTTCCGGTTGGCTTGCCGAAAAAGCGGGTATCAAGGTGCAAGTATACTGCCCGCAAAGAGGGGAATTCCGCGCTCTCACCGACCGCGCCTCGGAAAACGCCAAGCAGCTGCTGCTTCACAAGCGTGCCGAGGAGGAAAAGCAGAACGATTTCCTGGTTTCCTTTGCCAAATTCCTGTGTATGGAGGTGATCCCTCAGCGGATCGAATCCTACGATATCTCCCACAGCGGGGGAGAGCATCCCACCTGCGGCATGGTGGTGCTGGAGAACGGCAAATTTGCCAAACGAAAGTACCGCACCTTCCATATCAAGGAAGGGGACGGCAACAACGATATTGCCTCCTTGACGGAGGCGTTGACCCGCCGCTTCGGCCATGACGATGCCAAGCAGGGGTGGGAGCATCCCGATCTCATTTTGATGGACGGCGGTGTGGCGCAGGTAAACGCCGCCAAGGCCGTGCTGGCCGAAAAAGGGCTTTCCATTCCCGTGTTCGGCATGGTGAAGGACGCCTTCCATAAGACCCGCACCCTCACCGACGGGGAAAACGAGCTTTCTCTGAACAAACGGCAGGATCTGTTCGTCTTCCTGTATAAGCTGCAGGAGGAGGTTCACCGTTTTGCCTTGTCCCGCATGGATCTGCAACGGCGGAAGACTGTAAAGCGCTCCGATCTGGTGAACATCAAGGGTGTGGGAGAAGCCAAGGCCAAGGCGTTGCTGATGCATTTTGAAACCTACGAGCGGTTAAAGCAGGCTACCGTAGAGGAGCTGTGTGAAGTGAAGGGAATCAACCCCGCCATCGCCATGAACATTTACGATTATTTCAAGGAGAAATAAAGACTATGAGAATTATCACCGGTAAAGCCAGAGGCATGAAGCTTCGTACCCTGGAAGGGCTCGCCACCCGTCCCACCTCCGAGGCGGCAAAGGAGGGCATCTTCTCTGCTATTCAGTTTGAGCTTCATGACAGAAGAGTGCTGGATCTCTTCGGCGGAAGCGGTCAGCTGGCGTTGGAGGCGCTGTCCCGCGGGGCGGAATTCGCTGTGATCAACGACGCTTCCCGAGAAGCGGCCAATATTATCAAGGAAAACGCCCAGAAGACTAAGCTGATGCCCCAGTGCCGTATTCTCTCCGCCGATTGGAAGGAATATATCCGTATGGCAAAGGGAAGAGAGCAGTTTGATCTGATCCTGCTGGATCCCCCCTACACTCCCGGCTTGCTGGACGAGATTCTTGCCGCTTTGCTGGAAGCGGGGCTTCCCTCCGAAAACGCCATCATCATCTGCGAAAGCGATGAGCAGGGCATTCCCGCTCCCTTGGAGGGCTACTGTCAGAAGCTTCACCGCTACGGAAAAAGCTACGTTTCCGTATACCGCAGAGAAGAAGAGGAGGCGTAACCATGCGTACAGCCATCGTTTCCGGAATGTTTGATCCCTTTACCAGAGGCCACGAGAATTTGGTTCGCCGTGCCTTGGATCTGTTCGATCAAGTGGTGATCGTCATCAGCCGCAACGGCGAAAAGCAGGGTTTTCTCCCCGACCGCGTGAAGCTGGATTCCATTTGGGCCTGCTTCCCCGACAAGCGGGTGCAGGTGGTGCTTTTGGAAGGGCTCTTGGCGGAGTTTGTCAAGCAGTTTGAGAACCCCGTTCTGGTACGCGGCGCAAGAAACGGCACGGATTTTGAATACGAGGCACAGCTTCGCACCATCAATTTGGAGCTTGGCGGCATCGATACGGTGATCCTGCCCTCCTCCGGCAGTATGACCCACATCAGCTCCACCTATGCCAGAGAGCTGATCCGTTACGGGAAGCCCTTGAACGGCGTGCTTCCCAAGCCCGCCATAGGCGTGATCGAGGCGTACTTAAATGAAAAGAATTAACGTTCGAAAAGGGGATCTGGAATTTGTGCGGGAGCCCCTCCGCGCCCCCTTTGGTTTTAAGGGGAGATATTTAACCGAGCTATGGCAGACGGTGGCAAAGGTAGAAAGCGACAACTTCACCGCGGTCTGTCCCTGCGTGGAAAGCGTTCTTTGGTCGGATGCGGCTGTGTTTGGAGAAAATCCCCCCGCCGTTTCCTCCGCCATGATGATGATGGTCACCGGCAGAGCCTTGAAGTTGTTGGAAGGCAGCTCCTTCGTCACCCCCGAGGAGGCCATCGGCGGTATCCTCCCCGAGCTGATCTCCTACGCCGCCTCCGTTTGCGGCAGACCCGTGGCAGAGACCTTTGTTCTGAACTCTTTGGTGGGGGTTGACTTCGCCCTTTGGATGCTGTACGCCAAGGAAAACGGTGTTACTTCCTTTGACGGGCTGATTCCCGCCGACGTAAAGCCCGCCATGTCCCACCGCCACACCGCTCTGGCGCAGATCCCTCTGCTGTCCTACGCGGTGGAGGAAGAGGAGATCAAGCGCTGTTTGGACAGCGGCATTTCTCTCTTAAAGATCAAGATTGGCAAATCTATCCCCGGCGTTCCCGCGGGGGAAGCGGATATGAAGGCCATGCTGGAATGGGACATTGCCCGCTTACAGCAGATCCATACCATCGCCTCCCATTACGAAACGCCCCACACCAAGGACGGCAAGATTTTGTATTATCTGGACGCCAACGGCAGATACGACAACCGTTCCCGCCTGGAGGCTCTTTTGGAGGCGGCGGACAAGATGGGCGCTCTGCCCCGTATCGCTCTGCTGGAAGAGCCCTTCGCCCCCGAGAACCACACCTACGTGGGGGATCTGCCCCTGTGCTTGAACGCCGACGAATCCGCTCATTCCTTGGCGGACGTGGAGGCGCGTTTGCGGATGGGTTACAAGGCGGTTGCTCTCAAGCCCATTGCCAAGACCCTTTCCGTGTCCTTCCGCATGGTGCAGGCCATCCACAATGCAGGCGGCCAATGTCTGTGCGCAGATCTCACGGTGAACCCCTTGCTGGCGGAATGGAACAAGCAGTTCGCCGCCCGCATCGCCCCTCTTGCAGGGATGAAGGTGGGTTGCGTAGAGATCAACGGCGATCAAAATTACTCCCGCTGGGAGGAACTGAAGACCCTGCTCCCCGAGGGCTTGGACTTTGCCCCCCTGCAAAACGGCGTGTTCCCCCTGAGCGACGCCTTCTTCACAGACAGTGGCAAGCTGTTTGAGCAGAACGGGTATCATAACTGCTTTGCGAAATAAAAACGAAAGAGGCTGAGTCAAAAGCTTGCATTGGGCTTTTGGCTCAGCCTTTTTTGTGGAAGGCTTTTCAAAGCGGCCTTGTTTGGTTCAACGAACTGCTTTATCCACCGCGGGAGGGCGTCTTGACCTCCCGTTGAACTTGCTATCTGCGTGTGTTTCCTTGGGGACGTATTTTGCAACCGTTTCGGGTTGCTGGGAAAGAACAAACCGATCAAGAAAAATCGGCTCACCCCCGTTCTTTTTCTTGACAAACCGCCCCTTTTGTTTTATACTGTAAAAAATACATCGAAAAAGGAAAAAGCAACATGGAAAAAATTGCGCTTATTATGGATCCCGGTACCCGTAACATGGTCATTAACCAGAAGACCATCGACAGACTTTCCAAAATCGGCGAAGTGGTGATGAACGAAGGCGGCAACAACATCGAGAGTGTCAAGCCCCTTTTGGAAGGCGCCACCGTCTGCGTTACCTCCTGGGGAAGCACCCCTCTGGACGAAGAGCTGCTGGCTGTTTGCCCCGATCTGAAGATTTTGATCCACGCCGCAGGCAGTGTGAAGCCCGTGGTTTCCGATGCTTTGTGGGAGAAGGGTGTCCGCGTGGCATCCAGCGCGCCCATGCTGTCCATGGGTGTTTCCGAGACGGCCTTGGGCTTTACCATCTCCGCCTCCAAGAACTTCTACAACCTGAACGCAAATTTGCATAACGGCTTGTGGGCCGAGGGCAAAGAGAACATCCGCGAGCTGTACGAGCTGACCGTGGGCGTTATCAGCGGCGGCTGGGCAGGCAGACATTACATCGAGCTGTTGCAGCCCTTCAACGTGGATATTCTGCTGTACGATCCCTTCATTTCCGATGAGACTGCCGCTTCCTGGGGCTGCCGCAATGCAACCTTCGAGGAGGTTTTGGAGCAATCCGACATCATCTCCATCCACGCGCCCTCCATTCCCGAGACCTACCATATGTTCAACGCCGAGACCTTGGCAAAGATGAAGAAGGACGCTATTCTCATCAACACCGCTCGCGGCTCCCTCATTGACGAGGAGGCATTGTATAACCACATGAAGGCGGGCAACCTGAAGTACGCTTGCCTGGACGTGTTCGATCCCGAACCCCCGGCGGCTGACCACCCCCTGCGCACCCTGCCCAACTGCATCATGACGCCTCATTTGGCAGGCCTTGCCGCCAACGGTCTGAAAAAGATCGGTCAGCACGTCTGTGAGGAGCTGGAACGCTTCCTGGCAGGAGAGAAATTGTTGGCTGAGGTCACGCAGGAAATGCTTGCCAAGATGGCGTAATTGTCGCTTCGCTCTCACTTGGGAATCTTCGATTCCCAAGTGGACTTTCGTGCCCCTTCCGCGGGGCACGTGCCCCTTGCGGGGTTCCTCGCTACGCTCGGAATTTTTTGCGTCCGTACGCAAAAAACCAGATCGGAGTCTTTCGCCCGCAGTAAATGCGGGCTGGCGACGCATTTTTTACCGTATGGTCGCTTCGTTCTCGCTTGAAAATCTGTAAGCATCGCTTTGCAAGCGAGGGAAAACTGTTCGGGTTTCCCTCGCTTTTTCAAAAACGGAGATCTATATGTACTACACAAACAAACCCATCGCCAAATGCGAGCCTATCTATTGCGATACGCCCTCCCAGGAACGGGTAAACCTACTTCGCGGCTTGCCCATCCACGCTATTGAGGAGAAGGAGTTTTTTGCAAACCCCGGTCAGCGTCCCGAGCGGAACTACGACACCGATTGCAAACTGCTCACCGACGGGGAATTTTCACCCGACCGCCACTACCACAACCCTCAGTGGTTCCATATCCACGGCGGTGGCGGCAGAATCATCACCTTCAAGCTGCCCTACCTTTGCGCGGTGGAAGGCTTCTGCATGAACACCTGCCGTGACGACGTGGTGGCCGTCCGTTCTCCCCGCTACACCAAGATCCGTGTTTCCGCCGACGGCGAGAATTTTGAGACCGTCTACGAGGCGGATACTCGCACCCACCGTGATCTGCGGATCATTCCCATCCAGGGGGAATTTGCCCCCGTGCAGGCGCGTTACGTCCAGGTGATCATTGACGTGGTGCATCATATTTACATTGACGAGCTGGAGGTTTACGGCTGTACCGACGTGGCGGGAGTTCCTCTGCCCGTGGCAGACGATAAGCCCATCTTCAACGAATACCCCGGCTCCATGGAGGTGAACGCATTCCCTCCCGAGGACGTGATGGGCTCCCACAACATCCTGCTGACCTACAACTACCGCCCTGTGGACGAGGATCTGGGCTTGCGCACCCCCGCGGATTACCTCCCCCTGGTGGCCTATCTGGACAAAGAGGGCAAGGTGCAGGACACCTTCATGGACGGTTTTCTGTTCCTGCCGGACGTTTCCTTTGATTTCAGCCCCGAGGGACAGCACGCCGAGGGCTGGCAGAAGTATATGGACAGCGTTTTCGTCCCCGGTAAGAATCTGGACGCTCTGAACGCCACCGCTAAGAAGGTGGGTACCGCTTTAGGCAATCCCGCTTACAAGGTGGGGGTCTACTTCACCATTCTGTATACCTTTACGGGGTACGACGACTTCGGCACGGTAAACGGAGAACACTTGGTGTTCGACAACCCGGAAAGCCGCAAGAAGGCCATCCGCTGGATGATCGATTCCATGATCGCCCGCTACACCGCGGGAAACTACGGCAACACGGAGCTGAGAGGCTTCTATTGGTTTGAGGAGGCCTTGAACCCCACCGACCGCTACGAGGAGGAGCTGATCCGCTTCGCCTGCGAATACGTGCAGTCCAAAGGTTACAAGTGCTTCTGGATTCCCTACTTCCGCGCCTTGGGCTACGAGCATTGGCAGAGATACGGTTTTGACATCGCCTGCATGCAGCCCAACTATATGTTCGACCTTTCCATCCCCAAATCCCGTTTGTACGACACGGCAAAAGAGGCCAAGCGGATGGGAATGTGCGTGGAGCTGGAGGTCTGGCAGATCCGGGAGGATGACGAGGGCAACATCGACCACCCCGAGCATATCCGACGGTTTATCGAATACTTAGAGGTGGGCGCCGAGACGGGCTATATGAACACCTCCAAAATGTACTACCACGGAAGCCGCTTCAAGGGTTGTATCTCCAACGGCTGGAAGAGCAAGAATCCTCTCTACCGTGAAATGTACGATAAGACCTACCTGTTCGCCAAGAAAAAGCTGTAAAGATACCTCAAAACGCCGCCTTTGCAAAAAAGAGCGGCGTTTTTTACAAAAAACTATAGGGTGTGAGGTTTTGCCTACTATAGGCGTTTAAAGAGTGAAAAAGGGAAGGAGGCCACCCATGGATAAAGGTGCAACCGCTTACAAGCGCTTTGTGAAAGAGATGTTCTTTTCTTTGGGCGGGAGCATAGAAGAGGATTCCCAAGGGAACCGAATAGGCCGCATTGAAGAATACCGGGATCTGCCCATTGACCCCGATATTGCAATGGTTATGAAGGGGTTGTTTGAACGGGCGAAGGCCGCCGAGGGGAGATAGCCTTACAACGCAAAGACACCGAGATCTCTCTCGGCGTCTTTTTGCTTTTAAAACGATATATAGTTCAAAAACGCCTTGTTGAAGTCTTCGCGTCCCCCTAAGGAAACATGAATGGCGTTTGCGGCAAGGGATCGGCATTTTTCCCGCAAGGCGGGGGTGGAAGCCAGCATGCAGGCTCCCTGCAGGGCGGCGTTGCCCAAGGGGACGGTTTTGCTCTTCAAACAGCGGGGGAGCATACCGATGGCGGCGGCACTCTCGGGAGAAAGATGGGTGCCGAAGCCCCCTGCCAGATAAACGGTGGCAACCTCTTCGGCTGTGACACCTGCCCGGGAAAGCAGGCATTCGATCCCTGCGCGGATGGCGGCTTTTGCCAGCTGCAGGGCGCGGATATCCTGCTGGGTCAGGCCAACGTCTCCCGCCAGGGGCAGGAATTCTCCGTCCATAGCTCCCGTTTCGTCGATTTCTTCTATCTCCAAAAAGCAGGCTGCCGCGTCCAAAAGTCCCGAGCCGCAGATCCCCACGGCGGGCTTGTCTTCCACCGTGTGGGCGAAAATTTTTCCGTTTGCCACCCAAACACGGTCGACGGCCCCGGGAATATAGCCGCACCCGCGGGAGATCTCTCCTCCCTCAAAGGCAGGGCCTGCGGCGGCAGAGGTGACGTACAGCTTGCCGTCTTTCCACAAAGCGATCTCTCCGTTGGTGCCCACGTCGCAAAGCAAGGCGGTTTCCTCCTTTTCGCACATTCCCGATGCCAGCAGGGCGCAGACGGTGTCTGCCCCTACGAAGGCGTTTATGCAGGGAGGGAGATAAGCTTCCCTGCCCAAAAGGGAAGTTGTCTCGCCGAACAAGGTTTCTGAAACAAAGGGAGCGGCGGCAATGGAAACGGGAGATCTGCCTGTGAGCAGATACAGCATGGCGGTGTTCCCGGTGATGACCATGGAGGGGAGCTCTTCGCCTTGGCAGGCCTTCTCCAGCAGGCGGGCGATGGAATGGGTAACGGCATCCTTTAGTTCCTTGCTCTTTCCTTGCAATGCGGCGCGGATCCTGCCGATGACGTCGGCAGCGTACCCCCGCTGAGGGTTCAAGGCAGAGGCTTCCCCGATGAGCGTACCGTCGCCGCGGAAGGCTTTCGCCACAATGGTGGTGGTTCCCAGGTCTACGGCGGCAAAGGGAACAGACCCGCCGCGGGAGGGCAGATAGTCCGTGCTTTCGATGGATGCGAAGGATAACTCCTCCGTCAAGGGTGAGCCCCATGCATCCCCAAAAAGGACGGTTCGGCAGGCCAAGCGGGTCTTCAAAGCCTTTTCCCGCGCATCGGGTGCAGAAATATTACCATTTATGGCAATGGCGCACTTCCCGCAGGTGCCTTTCCCGCCGCAGGGAGCAGAAAAGGGGAGGCCCGTTTCCCGGAGAAGCTCCGCTACCGTAGGCGTCCCCTCAAAATGCAGGGTGTATTCTTTTTCTTGTGTGTTCCAGTAAAAAACAGGCATGGCGGTTTACTTGATCTTGGCGATCAATTCGGCGGGATACTCCGGCACAGCGCCCAGCTGGGTCACTACGTAATCGCTGAGGGCGGTGGCTCTTGCCAGGCAGGTCTCGGTATCCGCTCCGGTGAGCAGGTTGTATACGTAGCAGGCGGAGAAGGAATCACCCGCACCTACGGTGGAGACGGCCTTGCTTCCCGGCTTGGGGGAGTACAGAATGCGATCCTCTGCCGCCAGATAGACGAAGGAGCCGTCCTTATCTAAGGTCACCAAGATCTGCTTGATGCGGGGGTAACGCTTTGCCAGCTCCTTGCACATAGCGGTGCAAAGATCCTCCCCTGCGATGCCCAGAGCCTCTGCCATCACGGCGGATTCCTCGCGGCTGAACTTCAGCACGGTGGTATAGGGCAAAACGGTGCTCAAAAGCTCCGCGGACCAATCGTTGCCGCGGATGTTGACGTCAAAGAACACTTCCTTTGCCTCTACCTCGTCCAGCAAACGGCGCAACGTAGCGAAGGAATCCGACATGCGGGAGGCCAAGGTGCCGCAGTACAGCGCGTCGGCCTTCTTGGGGCAGGCAGCAGGGAAGGGAATATGGTCATAGGCCACGTCCCGCTTTAAGTCGTAAGAGGGGGTGCCGTTATGAAGGGTCACCTTGCAAAAGCCCGTAGGATACTCTGCCAAACGGGTGGTGCATGTGTCGGCCATTCCCATTTTGCGGATCTGCTCTGCGGCGGCCTCGCCCAGATCATCCTGCCCCACGGCAGAAATAAAGGTTACCTCTGCACCCAGCTTGCTGAGATGGGAGGCAAAATTAAAGGGGGCGCCCCCGATCACGCGGGAATCGGGAAACAGATCCCAAAGAACTTCTCCAAAAGAAACCACGGAAGGTGTACGCATGGCAATGCTCCTTTTTTGTCTTGATGGATTTATAGTATCACATTTTCTCTTGTTTGTCAATTCACAGAAAAGGTTTTTGTTTTCTCATCTTCTCATTGACTTTTTTTGGATTTTGGGGTATAGTATAAGCATAACTGCAAAGAAGGAATTTTGCTATGAAAACGAAGAAAACAAAGAAAATCGATTGGCGACATGGCTTATATAAATTCATGATGGCAACCCTGGGTGCGGTGATCTACGCCGCCAGCATCGGCTTTTTCCTGGATCCCAACCGTCTTTCTGCGGGAGGCATTACGGGTATTGCCCAGATTCTGAGCAAGCTCCTTCCCGTGGGGACCGGTACCTTGGCGTTGGTGATGAACATCCCGGTCCTGCTTTTGGGACTTTGGAAGTTTGGATGGCGATTCTTTTCCATGACGGGCTACGTGTTGGTGGTATCCTCCCCCTTGATGGATCTGTTCTACGCGTATCCTCTGACGGCAGATCCCGTCCTTGCCGCCGTGGCAGGCGGTGCTCTGCTGGGCTTGGGCATGGGCATTCTGTTTCGCGCCGGTGCATCCTCCGGCGGTGTGGATATTATCACCAAGGTGTTGCGATTGCGATTCCCGCATATTAAGACCGGCGTGATCTTCTTCGTGTTGGATGCTATTATCATTGTCGCATCCGCTGTGGTGTTCGGCGGGCTGGATGTGGCTCTTTACGCCACCATTGGCATTCTGGTTTCCACCTTTGTGATGAACTACGTGCTCTACGGCTCCGACGAGGCACGTATGGTATATATCGTCAGCAACGATCCTCAGCAGACCGCAAACCTGCTTTTGGAGAAGCTGAACTTGGGCGGCACCTTCTTGAACGGCTACGGCGCGTACACCGGTAAGGAACGCAAGGTGCTGATGTGCGTGATGCGCCCCAAGCAGCTGCCTGCCGCCCGTGAACTGGCGGCTTCCGTGGATCCCAACGCCTTCTTGATCGTGGCGGGTGTTTCCGCGGTGTTTGGCGAGGGCTTTAAGGCTCATAACTCCGAGGAACTGTAAAACGATGATACAAGAGTTACTTTCTCTTCCCTCTGTCTATATCCGCTTGAAGAAAAGCGGTCTGCCGGTGTATCTTTACGGCACGGGGGACGGAGCGGATAAGATCTTGGACGACCTGCGGGCCAACGGGGTCGCGGTTTCCGGGGTGTTTGCTTCCGCGGGATTTGTGCGGGAACGTACCTTCCGCGGGTTTCCCGTGGAATCCCTGGAGGAGATAGAACGCCGCGAGGGGCGTATCGCCGCGGTGCTTTGCTTTGGACTGGAGGGGGAGGAAGCCTTTTCCTTCCTAAGACCTATCGCGGAAAAGCATTTGCTGGTGTCTCCTTCTCTGCCTGTTTACGGAGAGGGCAAGCCGGATCACGAGATGGTGGCGCGGCGCGCCCAAGAAATAGAGCAGGTGTATGAGTGGCTTGCCGATGATTTGTCCAAGGATTTGTACCTGCGGGTGCTGAAATACTGCCTCACGGGCGAGATCTCCTATTTGGAGTACCCAGGGGAGAGCAACTGCCCGCCGGAGGGATATTTTGCCCATACAGCATACCACCTGGACGTGGGTGCTTATGACGGGGATACGGCTTTGGAGTATTTGCAGGGAAATCCCGCCTGTGGGAGGATCCTTGCCTTTGAACCCAACCCCCAAACCTTTCGCAAGCTGGTGCGCAACGTGGATCCCGCTCGGGTGGAGTGCATCCTTGCCGCCTGCAGTGCCAAGGACGGCTCAGCCTCGCAGTCCGGTAGCGGCAGAGGCTCCCGCCTGGAGCTGGGGGAGGGAGAAGTGGCCGTCCGCTCCTTGGACAGCGTGTGCGGGTATCCTTACATCCAATCCGCAGGGCTTCCCGTGGGGAGCTTGAAGATCGATGCGGAGGGGGAAGACCTTCCCGTTTTGCAGGGTGCGGCGAATTTGATCACCGCTTGCCGCCCTGCTATGTGCGTTTCCGCGTATCACCGCGCAGAGGATCTTGTGGATCTTCCCTTGGTGATGAAGCGGCTGGATTATAGAAGCAAGCTGTATTTCCGCAAGAAGCCTTACGTCCCCGCGTGGGATACGGCCTTTTACCTCATTCCTCACAAGGAGGCTACTCTATGAACGACATTCCCAGAGCGGAGCATCCCCGCCCTCAATGGATGCGCGATACTTGGCAAACGCTCAACGGCCTTTGGCAGTTCGAGATAGACAACGGCAGATCGGGTATTGCCCGCGGCTACGCGGAAAAGGATCACGCCCTTGCCGGGGAGATCACCGTGCCCTTCTGCCCTCAAAGCAAGCTTTCCGGGGTGGAATATAAGGATTTCATTCTGGGGGCTTGGTATCGCCGCACCGTGGAGATCACCGAGGAACAGCTTCTCGGACGTGTCTTTTTGCATTTCGGGGCGGTGGATCACGATTGCGTGCTGTTTGTGAACGGCAGGGAAGCCGGTCGCCACAGCGGCGGTTACGTTTCCTTTTCCTTTGAAATCACAAGCTTCTTGCACCCCGGGGAAAACGTGCTGACCTTGTTCGTCACCGATGACGAGCGAGATCCCATGATCCCCCGCGGCAAGCAAAGCGAAGAATACCATTCCCACGGTTGTGATTACACCCGTACCACCGGCATTTGGCAGACGGTTTGGCTGGAGTTCACGCCAAAAGCGTTCCTGCGAGAGGCTCGGTATTACCCTGATGAAAAGAACGGCGTGCTGGTGATCCAGGGCGTCGCTGAGGGCTGCGAGGCGCTGACCGCTACTGCCTTCTATGAGGGCGAAGAAGTGGGGTGTGCCGCCGCAGAAGGGGTGCAGGGAGCCTTTACCCTGGCGGTGCCCCTTTCCGAGGTTCACCTTTGGGAGGTGGGCGCGGGAAGACTGTACGATCTGCAGATCTGCTATGGCACCGACGCGGTGGAAAGCTACTTTGCTCTGCGGAGCGTGGCTTTTGCGGGAGATAAATTCCTATTGAACGGCAAGAGCGTCTTTATGCGCATGGTGCTGGATCAGGGCTTCTACCCCGAGGGCGTTTATACCGCGCCCACCGACGAGGCTCTGCACGGGGATATCCTCCTTTCCAAAGCCCTTGGCTTCAACGGGGCAAGACTTCACGAGAAGGTGTTTGAGGAGCGGTTCCTGTACCATTGCGACAGGGAAGGTTATCTGGTTTGGGGAGAATATCCCAACTGGGGCTTGGATCATTCCCGTCCGGAGAGTATCTACGGCATCCTCCCCGAGTGGATCGCAGAAGTGAAGCGGGACTTCAACCATCCCTCCGTCATCGGCTGGTGTCCCTTCAACGAGACCTGGGATCAGGCGGGGCGGAAGCAGTACGACGATCTCTTGGCTTTGGTTTACCACACCACCAAGGCTATCGATCCCACCCGTCCTTGCATCGATACCAGCGGCAACTTCCACGTAGTGACGGACGTTTACGACCTTCACGACTATCTGGGCGATCCCGTTGCCCTGCGGGAGCGTTACGTGGCTTTTGAGCAGGGCGGCGCCCCTGCGGATAACTTTGAGAATCGTCAGCACTATACCCCCGGGCTTCCCGTGTTCATCAGCGAATGCGGCGGCATCGGCTGGGCGGTGAACGACGGCTGGAGCTACGGCGGCATTCCTCAAACGGAAGAGGACTTCTTGAACCGCTTGAAGGGCTGTATGGACGTATTTCTGGATCATCCCCGTATCTGCGGGCTGTGCTACACCCAGCTTACCGATATCGAGCAGGAGCAGAACGGGCTGTATACCTATGACCGCGTTCCCAAGTTCCCGCCGGAAAAGATTCGCGCCATCTTTGCCCGCAAAGCAAAAATCGAAGAGTAAAAAGAAG
The DNA here is from genome assembly GCA_017629175.1 of Clostridia bacterium. Classification (GTDB taxonomy): domain Bacteria; phylum Bacillota; class Clostridia; order Oscillospirales; family CAG-382; genus Coliplasma. Next base: position 2,490 of record JAGBXS010000044.1, on the reverse strand, counting down.
AGAACCGAAGGCTTTTTTCGGTTCTCTTTTTGCGTTTTAATATGTTTCCCGCACGCCCCAGATGCAAAGAGGTGTTTTCTCTGCGGGGAGGGCGAGGAGCTCTTCTTCTATGAGAGCTTCCATCAGGAAGGCCGCTACGTACAGGCGGTGGTGGATCTTGGCGATGGGATCGCATTGTTCCCGCAGAGCGGGAGGCGCGTGCTCCGCCAAGGAAACTGCCGCTTTCTCCGAAACTTGGATCATGCAGTCTGCTGTTTGCCGAACGATGGGCTCCAAAAGGGCAACCAGCTCCTCGAAAACTTCCTTTTGGAATACGGGAAAGTTGGGGGTCAGCTTTCGCCCCTCACGGAAGACGATGTTTTCCCCGGCTAAGTAGGATAAGATCCATTCCTCCCCGGTGGATTCTTTGCCCAGGATGGCATCGCAAAGGGCTTCGGATTTTTCCGGGAAGCAGTAGTGATCGTAACGCTGATTCTTCTCCAGAATTTTGTAATTTTCTGCGGAATACCACGCGTTCCACGCTTTGTTATAGGTCTTCATGGTGACACCTATGAAATGACTGTTGGCATAGTCGTTATCGTGCCCGAACACCCAGCCCACCCCGTTCCCGGAGGGAAGAGGCGGCATTTCGCCCACGGGGGAGTCTTCCTTCGCCTTCTGCCAGCCTTGTGTAAAGGCAATGTTCAATATCGCAAACAGCAAACGGTTGTCGTCGTACTCCTTTCCTTGGAAGTCCAGCTTGCGCACCAGGGGCAGTAACGCCTTGGCTTCGAAGAACAGCTTTTCTGCCAAGGGCTTGTAGATATGGGAGGTTTTGGAAATAAACTCCTTTTCGTACGCGTCTGTGAGGATCACCAGGTTGGTGCGGTAACGCTCGCCCTCCTTCTTTAGAACCTTTGCCTTCAAGAGGATCTCCAGCTCGTCCTCCAGGTATGCCATGGGGACACCCGTTTCCAAAGATAATTCCTGCGCCGTCATGGCAGTGTAATACGCCGCCAACACGATGGAGCCGGGAAGCTTCCGTTGGAACAGCTCCCAATATTCGTTATGGGAACCCCAGAAGTTCACGCGGAACACGCCGGGATTGTAGCTTTTTTCGCCTAATTGTCTTGTCATACCGATTCCTTCTTTCAATAATTTCCGCGTTTTGAATAGGTGATATTTCACCATCTCCACGCTGATCTTTTTCTCCACCGCAATCTCCGAGCAGCTTTTTCCCTCCATGTAATAGGCCACGCACACCTCACGGTTGGTTTTGGAAAGCAACGCCAGCTCCCGCCGCAAGCGGTAGAGTGCATCCGTTTCCTCCACGGCGGAAAGATAGGCATCCTCTGCCGAGGGAGATACCTCCGCGGTGGGAAGCTCCTCTGCGGGGATGGGAGATTGCTTCTTCTTTTTGATATAGTCGCAGAAGGTGTTTTCCGCAATTCTCCACACAAAGCCCCAGAAGGCTTCTTCCTTTTCCAACCGTTCGGCGGCGGAAAGCACACGGCAGACAATTTCTCCCGCCAAGTCGTCTACGTCATCCTTGTCGTAGAGCTTGCCGAAGGCGTAGCCGTAGATGGCGGTTAAATTTTCCGATAGCAGCTGAGAAGCACGTTGGGTCGTCATATGGTAGCTCCTTTGACCTTTTGAAAGCTTTCGTTTATATAGTATGGCTTTTTGAAATCGGTTAATGGATCTTGGATAAAAAACCGCCCCTTTTTTCAAAGCGGCGGTTTGCGTTTTACTTGTTCTCTTTCAGATATTCTCCCAGAGCTTTGATAGCACCCATGGTGCCCTCGTCCAGCTTCAGGTAGTTGGTGATCTCGTCGTATTGCCCGTCACCGTCGGCATCCGCGTAGTCGTTGCAAGAGAACCAGATGGCAAGCTTGATGTTCTTGCAGAAGGCGTTCTCAGGCTTCTGGTTGTTGCGGAAGCAATCCAGCATACCGCGCACCCACTGCTCCTGGAGCTTGGCATTTCTGGCGGGATCTGCGAAGACGTAGCCGTTCTTGCCCCAATCGTAGTACGCCTCGCCGCCTGCACCGCAAGCGAACTCGCCGATGATCCAGGGATGGTTCTCAAAATAGGGGAGCATCTTGTTTGCGGTCTCGGTGTACATGGCCTTGAAGGATGCGGGAGCGGCACCGTTCGTACCGTTGTTCATCTGATAATGGGTGATACCCAGCATCTGCACGTAATCCGCACCGGGCATATAGCACAAAGCCTCGCCCCAGTTGCTGTAAGGACAGGTAGTGGAGATGGGATTGAAGATCCAGATGCAGTTGTCCACGCCCTCTTCCTCAAAGATGTCGTACATCCGTCTCCAGGTCATCTGGAAGATGTCCGGATCGATGAGGGTCATCATACCGCAGTAGTCCGTCCAGTCGGTGTTCATCTCGTTGTTGAGACGGAACAGAACGGGCTTGCCGTATTCCTTCAACGCTCTGGCAAGGGTGCGAAAGTGATCGTCCAGCTTGCCTCTGAGGATGTCGAACATAGGGGTAT
>JAGBXS010000043.1 GCA_017629175.1 Clostridia bacterium | reverse complement strand
GCTCGTCGGGATCGGGGATCTGGAAGGGCTCTGCGTAGACCTCCTCACAGTCGATGTGGAAGTGAGAGGGAATGCCTGCGGCGATAGGGTGAGAGGGGTTGATGTTCCACATGATCTCGTGGAGGTTGTCTCCCCACAGCAGGTTGCCGGTGGTACCTACCACACTGCGGAACACCTTGGAATAGTGGCCGGAGTGGAGGACGACTAAGCCCATGCCGTTATAGACACGCTGACGGATCTTTTCTACCAGCTCGTCGCTGACCTCGCCGTGTGCCATATGTCCCCACCAGAAGAGGACGTCGGTTTTTTCCAGAACGGAATCCGGCAGACCCTGCTCGGGATCATCCAGGGCGGCAAGGGTCACTTCAATATCCTCACATTCGGAAAGTGCCTTCCCGATCTCGGCGTGAATGCCGTGGGGGTAAAGGGCACGCACCACGTCGTTGGTCTTCTCGTGGCGGAACTCGTTCCAAATGGTAACGTTGATCTTACTCATACAGAAAACTCCTTTTCATCTCATTTTTCTCAGTATAGCACGGTTTTTTCTTGTTGTCAATGTTTTTCACGGGTATAAAAGGTAAGGCTTTGCCGCGTTTTCGAAGGCTTGCACCTTGGCTTGCTGTTCTTTTAGGAAGCTTTCGATCTCGAAGTCTTCCCTCCGCAGGGCATCCGTGCCCAACAGCAGGTCGATGAAGGCGGGCGAACCCTCTTTCCATGGGGGCAGAAAGGCAAACTCTTTGTGGCTGTCCTTGATGGCAAGGAGTAACCGCAACCCCGTTTCGAAGGGCTTGAAAGCTCTGCGGTCCGTGATATGCGCCTGCACCCCGTGGCAAAGGGTGTCCTTATGCTTGGAGAAGGTGGGGGTGAAGTGGCACTCCCGCAGCTTGACCCCGGGGAGGTTCAAGGCGTTGAAAGTCTCCGCCAAGGCGGACGAATTCAGCCAAGGCGCACCGATCCACTCAAAGGGATGGGTGGTTCCCCGCCCTTCGGAAAGGTTGGTTCCCTCAAACAGGCAGGTACACAGATAGGCAAAGGCAGAATCCACCGTGGGGATGTTTGGGGAAGGAGAAATCCAGGGAAGATCCGTTTCGTCGTAGAAGGTGTCCCGCGTCCAGCCCTCCAAGGGGATCACCCGCAGATCACAGCCGATCTGCTCGGTTTCGTTGATATATCTCGCAAACTCCCCTACCGTCAGCCCATAGCGGGAAGGGATGGGGTATCTCCCCACGAAGGAGGAGAAGGGGCGTTCCAGAATGGTTCCTTCCATCTTTCCCCCAACGGGGTTCACACGGTCAAGGATCACCAAGGGCTTCCCTGCCGCGGCGCAGTCCTCCATGGCGTAGGAAAGGGTGTAAACGTAGGTGTAATATCTTGCCCCCACGTCCTGGATGTCGTAAACCAAGGCATCCAAAGTCTGTAAGATCTCGGGAGGGATATGGGGATTCCCGCCGTAGGTGCTGTGGACGGGGACACCCGTTTTTTCATCGGTGTAGAAGGTTACCTTTGCTCCCGCTTGGTGCTCTCCCCGCACGCCGTGCTCGGGAGAAAAGAGGCATGCCAGCACACCCATTTCGTGAAGGATGTCAATTGTGGAAACAAAGTCCTTGTTCATCCCCGTGGGGTTGGTGATCAAGCCCACCTTCCACCCGCGGAGCAAGGGGGTCAACAGCTCTGTGCGATCGATGCCGTTTTTCACGGTTTGTTTGTTCATAATACCTCCTTGTGGAACTCCCTGCGGAAGGCGGGGAGCTTGCCGTTGGCGCGGGTGGGGTGGACACGGTTGGTGAGCAGAATGGCATATCTGCCCTCATCGTTGACATACAGAGAAGTCCCCGTAAAGCCGGTATGTCCCATGCCGAAGGAGCAAAGCTGGAAGCCAAGGCCTCGGTTTTCGTCCATGCCGGGGGTATAGTTATAGATAGCTTTTTGGAAGGTCTCCGGCTTTAAGAAGCCCTCTCCCCCGCGGGCAAGCATAGCGGCGAATTTGATGCAATCCTCCATGGAGGCAAACACCCCTGCATTGCCGGAAATGCCTCCCAGGAAGGCGGCGTTTTCATCGTGGACGGTGCCGCAGATCTCCCCCTCCGTGGCCACGCAGACCGCATCGGCAGGCGGATTATAGCAGGCAGTTTCCATGCCCAAGGGGAGGAACACCTCACGGCGGACGATGGTATCCAAGGGTTCTCCCTCGATCTGCTCCATGATCTTACCCAGCAGGATAAAGCCCATACAGCTGTATACCACGTCACTTCCCGTGGGGATCCCCAAGGGCTCACGGAGGATGTGCTCCGCCGCTTGTGCGGGAGTGATGCCCCTGAGCCACAGGGGAAAATGAGCCTTGAAGCCCGAGGTGTGGGTCAAAAGCTGATGGAGGGTTATTTTTTCTTTCCCGTAGCAGTTGGGGAAAAACTCGTCAAGAGTCTGCTCCGGGGCGACGCTTCCCTGCTCATGGAGGCGCAGAAAGGCCATGGTTGTCCCCATCAGCTTGGAAAGGGAGGCCATGTCAAAGAGAACGTCTTCCTCCATGGGAAGGGCGGCGGGGTACAAGGCGCGGTTCCCGCCGTGAGCAGAAAGCAAAATACCGCCGCGGTCTCCCACGGCGGCGCAATATCCGGGGAAGACCCCGTCGCGAACCCCTTGCTCTAAAAGGTTCTGAAACTCTATTCTGTTCATAACAGCATCTGCAGGTTGTAAAGGTACCATACGCCGTCCACCTTCACAAGCTGTACCCAATGGGTTACGGTCTTACTGCCCGCAGAACCGGTGGCAGTGATCTCGCCTTGAAAGACCACAGCCTCGGAAACGCCGTCCCCGATGATCTCCTTCAGCTCCGCAAGGGTGTCCTCATCCAAAGACTGCTTGTCGGTGAGATCGTAAGCAAAGGTGATGTTCTCCCCGCAGGAAGAGAAGTTGGTGTCATACCAGCCGTCCAGACGGGATTGCAGACGGGAGGCGATCTCGCTTGCTCTGTCCCCGTTATGGGTCTGCAGATAGGTGATCATTTTGGGGTGGTAAAGCTCCAGGATCCCCTCCGCATGGCAGGCGGTCATTTCCTTCAGATACGCCTCACCCGTGGAAGAGGGGCCGCCGGAAATATAGTTGAAGAGCAACGCCCCTGCCAAAATGGCAAGAAGGGGCAGTACGATGCAAACGGGCAACAGCACCCGAAAGTCTTGTTTCTTTTTTGTTTTCATAAAAAAGGTCTGCGCTTTCCTTGGTTTTGTATGTTCATTTTACCATGGGGTTGGAAAATTGTCAAGAGAAAAAGAGGGGCCGCGGTGCAAACATGGGCGGGCGCAAAAAAAGGACCGCTTACGCGATCCTTTTTCGTTGCTATTCTATGTAGTATGATGACTGTAATTTCATTACATGAACATGCCCAGGTCATCGGGAACGATGTACCAGGAGCCGTCATACTCGAATACGGTGAATTCCATCTCGGTATCTTCCTCGAATTCCTCGCCGTCATACTCGAAGGAATAGGTGAGTTCAACGGTAACAACTGCTGCACCGTCGATATCATCATCCAGGTAGTCCTCCAGCTCTTCGTTCAGATCCTTAACCTCAGACTTCTTCATGTCGTCAACATCGGTGATCTCGAAGCTGAACTTGAAGCCGTCCATGTCTTCCATCTCGTCCATGGCGTCTTCCATGTTCTCGTCCATCTCATCCCAGAACTCATCCTCGTCCATATCTTCGTCATCGATGATGACTTCCCAAACCTCGTCGGGCAAGAGTTTCTTGAGAGTCTTAGCGCTGGGGTTTTCATACAGCTCCATAGCCAACTCAACAACGCCCTCGGGAGAACCGTTACCACCTCCGCAGGAAGCGAGAGACAGTACGCACATGGTCAGAACCAGCAACAGGGAAATAATTTTCTTCATAACAAAAGCTCCTTATGTAATAAAGTTGTGCAAATTGTTTTGCTGTTCACAGTATACACACAATTTGTTCATTTGTCAATGGGATTTCGTACTTTTCTGTCAAAAACGATCTCTTTTCCCATAGAAAAAGACCAGATGCAGGTTTTTGCCACCGTTTTTCCGGTGATCTTCTCCACAGCAGAGGCGTACAGGGTGAGCTGTTTGCCGTGGCGGTCTAAAAGCTCTTTTTCGGAATACACACGGTCGGTCTTGTAATCTACGATCACAAGGTCGCCGTTTTCTTCTGTAAAGAAGCAGTCGATGACGCCCTGGAGCAACACGGTGCCCTCTGCGCTCTCCTGCAGCCGGGCAGCATCCATCTGCACGGAAAAGCGCATCTCTCTGCGGAGCTCCTTCCCTGTTCGCATTCGGCGGTAGAGGTCGCTTGCAAAGAAGCGGCGCAAGCCCTGCTCGTCCAAAAGGGAGAGCATTTCCCCGTCCATCATGCGGGCCTTCAGCAATCGTTCCTTCTCGGCTTCGATGCCCTGAGACTCCACCAAGTCGAAATCGCAGAACTGCAAAAAGGTATGGTTTGCCGTGCCCTGCCGTGCAAAATCCGCAGTCTGCTCCTGCTGTAAGAATTTGGGCGGGCGGGTCAGGCGGGAGGCGGTGTAATCCCGCTCCGTGCCGGTGAGGGTATCCTTTAAGTAGGAGACGGAGACCTTGGCGGGAAGCTCCTGCGCGGGGTGGGGATAGCGGAAGCGGATAGCCTCCACGGCCTCCTCGGTCAAGAAGAGCTCTTCCTCCTGCTGTTGTGTGATCTCCTCTGCGGTATGGAAGGCACTTTCCTCCGGGGAGATCTCTATCAGCTCAAAGCTGGGGTGACTGCCTTGGTTCACCGCGTAGAGCACCAGATCCATGATGCAGGTGGGGGACAGACGGTGGAAGCCTTCTTTTTCGTAGGAGGAGGTGTTCACCGCACCGGTGATATACAGCTTCTCTTTGGCGCGGGTGCAGGCAACGTACAGCTTGCGAAGCTCCTCCCCCAATTCCGCGTCCCGCTCCAAAAGCCCTGCGTAAAGGTTGGGCAGAGGGTCGGTTACGGTGAGGCGGTGGTAGTCCCTCAGCTTGAAGAACAAGCCCTTTTCTCTCAGCAGGATATAGGGCTTGGAAATGGGCGGGAACAGAAGCTGTCCCCCGCCGCTTAAGAACACCGCAGGGTATTCCAGGCCCTTGGAGCGGTGGATGGTGGTGATGGTGACGCAGTCCTTGTCCCCCCCTTCCCCGAAGGAGGGAAGCTCCACCCCTTTTTCCTCCGCGGAGCGCAGGTAGGAGATGAAACCGGAAAGGCCTTTGTACCCCGAGCCCTCGAACTGTCTGGCGTATTCGTACAGCATGAGAAGGCCGTTCTTTTCACTGCGGGTGCAAAGGTGCAACAGTCCGCTTTCGGTGTAAAGCTCCCACAAAAAGCTGTGGCAGGCCTTGCCCTCCGCCGTATCCCGCCCGCGGGCTAAGAAGGCAAGGGCTTTTTTGCATTTCTCTCCCAGGTCGTCCTCTTCCTCGCCGTATTTCTGCAAGGCGGCGTAGAGGGTGCCCACGGGAGCGTGGAGACGGATGCGGTACAGCTCCCCGTCGGTAAAGCCCAGCACGGGACTCCGCAGGGAGGCGAACAGGGAGATATCGTCGGTGGGATCGTCCAGCGCCTTCAGCAAGGCAACCATAAGACGGATCTCCGCCCGTTCAAAGAACTTCTGAGGGGTGGTCACGGTGTAGGGAATGCCCCGCTCCTGCAAGGCCTTCTCGTAGGGGGCAGTCTTATCCTTCAGGGTGCGGAAGAGGATGGCGATGTCCCGATACCGCATGGGGGCTTCCCCCTCGGGAGTTTCCCGGGTACCGCTTTCTACCAAGCGTAAGATCTCCTCGGCGACGTACGCCGCCTCCCGCTCTATCGCCTTACCCTTGGCACGCTCCTCGCTGAGAGAGACGGCCACGGTGACGGGCTGTTTGGGGGCGGTGGTGTTTTTCTTAAAGATCAGCTCCTCCCCCCTGTATTCCTTTTGGTAGGGGGTGTCTGCGGTGATGCGGGCGAAGAGCAGGTTGGTGAAATCAATGACCCCTTCCCCGCTGCGGAAGTTCTCCCGCAGGAAGATCCGCGTGCCCGCCTCTTTCTCCCCGGGGGTGTCCCCAAAGGCATCCTTGTAGCCCAAGAAAATATCCGGGTAGGCGTTGCGGAAGCGGTAGATGGATTGCTTCACGTCTCCCACCATGAAGCGGTTCTTACCGTTTGACAGCAGGGTGAACAGTCTGTCCTGCAGGGGGGAAACGTCCTGGTATTCGTCGATGTAGATCTCCTTGATGCGGCTTTGCATTTCTCTGCACAGAGGCGTGGGCTCGCCGTCCTGCTCCAACAGCTCCAGAAGGAAATGCTCCGCATCGGAGAAGTCAAGAATGCCCTTCTCCCGCTTGGCGGCATCGTAAAGCTCTTCGAAGCGGGTCAGGAACAGCAGTGCGGCGGCAAGGATCTCCCCCATGGTTTGGTATTGGCGGGCAAGCTCCTCTTCTTTGTACACGGCGAAGACGGAAAGGATGCGCTCCGTCTCTTTTTTGATACGGGAACGCTCTGCGGCGATGTACTCCTTGGCCATGGGATCGGTCTTTTTGGTAAAGGTCATGCGGGGGAACGCCGTCTCCCGCAGATGCCTTGCGGCGGTTAAGAACGCGTTGTAGCTTTCCTCCGCGGCGTTGTATAAGGCCTCGGTATGCTGTTCCCAAAGGGAAACGGTGAGCAAGGGGTTGGGGTCAACGGTGTTGGCTAAGGCATATTGGTTCAGCTCTGCCGCCGCAGTCTTGATCTCCGAGAACCACTCCCCCAGACGGGTGCGGATCTCTTTGCCCCAGGGGGTGGAGAACAGATCTGCTCCCTCCCGCAAGGCGGTGGCGGAGGCAGTCATTTCCTCCCGTTTTTCCTTTAACCAGCCGAAATAATCGGTGTAGGCGCGCAAGTCGCCGTATAATTTTAACATGGTCTCCGTCAAGGGCGCATCGTCCTTGGTGCCGGAGAAGGTGTCCGCCAACAGATGGAAGGCGGGGGTGCCTGCCTCGTAGAAGGCATCGGTCACCAGCTCCATCACCTCGGAGGCGATCATTCCCGTCTCTCGGTCGTCCGCCATGCGGAGCTTGGGGGAAAGCCCCAGGGTCTGGAAGTTGGCGCGGACGATCTCCAAGCAATAGGAATGGATGGTGGAGATGTGGGCGCTTGACAGCTCGTAGGTTTGACTGCGGTAGTGCTTGTTATCAGGTTCGGCTAGGGAAAGCTTGGTGATCTCCTCGTACAGCTTACGCTTCAGATCCCCTGCGGATGCCTTGGTAAAGGTCACCACCAGAAAATCCCCGATGGAATCCCCGTTTTTGATCCGCTCCAAGATGCGGTGGGTGAGGACGGTGGTCTTACCGCTCCCCGCTCCTGCGGAGACCAGCAGATTGGTGCCCCGAATTTCCAAGGCTTGCTGTTGGGACGCTGTCCACTTAGGACTCATATTCCGTTCCTCCTTCCCCGCTGAATCGGCAGGCGGACTGCAGTTTGCAATATTGGCAGGCATCGTGGCGGTTCCCCAGCTTTAAGGGGCGGATATCCATCTCCCCTGCGAAGATGTCCTCCGCCAGACGGATCAGCTGGCTTTCCACCAGCTTGTCCAGGCGGGCAAACTCCGTTTCGGGGAGCAGGTTTTTGCTCTTTTTGAGCTGTCCGTCCTTGTCGAACTTCACGGGGAGATATCTGCCGCTTTCCGTGCGGTCCATGGCATGGATGATCTCCGCATCCTCCAGCAGAATGCCGGTGCGGCAAAGCTTCTTTTCTCTGTCGGCTTGCAGATCCTCCTCCGTCTCGCCCCCTGTCTCCTTGGCGAAGGTGAGGCGCACGGGGTTATACAGCACCCCTGCGGGGACAAAGACCTCCCCCTCCTTGGCGTTCAGACGGCAGTAGGCGAAGAGGTACAGCAGCATCTGCTGATCCAGCCCGTAATCCTCCACGCTCTCCATGTGGAGTTCTTTTGCGTAGCTCTTATAGTCCACCACCCGAACGTAGGTGACCCCGTCCTTTTCGTAGGTGTCCACGCGGTCGATGGAGCCGATGAGGTAAACCCGTTTCCCCTCGGGGGTAAGGTATTCCACGGCGGGAAGCTTGCTCCCCTTCATGCCCATGGACACCTCGAACCCGGCAGGCAGGAAGTCGGAGCAGGAAAGCTCTCCCGAAAGGTTGGAAAGCAATAAATACAAGGTCTTCTTCAGGTTCTCGCAGGTGTGCAAGAACCGCTTGCTCTTATGATCCTCTCCTCCGATGACGCGGGAGAGGTATTCGTCGATATAACCGTCCGCTTCCCTGCGCAGAGCCTCCTCGCTCTCGGCAGGGATAAACTTGCCATCCTGCACGTGGGCACGGATGAACTGCTCCAAAACGGCGTGCAGGAAGGTACCGCTTTCCTGATTTGCAAAGCGGTTGGTCTTTTTCTCTTTTAATTTCATCACCGCGTTGCCGAAATAGGAGAAGGGGCATCCGCGGTACAGCTCGATCTTACTGGGAGAAAGGCGCAGGGAGCTTCCTTGATAGGGAATTTTCGCCTCCTGCAAAGTCATGGGCATACGGACTTCGGGCAGAGTGTAGCCCTGCTCTGCCAGCAAGTGTCTCAGCTCCTCCCGCTGGCTTCCCTCGGGAAGAGAGAAGAACATGGAGGCGGCGTTTTGGGGAGAAAACAAGCCCTGCGCCCCTTTTCCTGTATAGATGGCAGTCTTCACGTGGGGCAACAGCAGCTTCACCCGCTCCAAGGCGGAGGAGGTACGCAATTCCTCTCCGCTCCAGGTCCCCGTGGGATAGGTGAAGATCAGCTTCTCGCCGGGTGCGGCAACGGCGCAGTAGAAATAGAACCGCTCCGCGTTCATACGGGAGGTGCGGCCCTCCACCACGGGAAGGTCAGCCAGCTCCAAAAGCCCTGCCTCCTCCTCGTCGAAGAGGGGGTCTCTTCCGGGAGAGGCGGGGAACACGCCGTCGTTACAGCCCATAACGATTACCGCTTTAGCACCCTCGGGACGGAGCAAGGATGCCTCGCCCAGGGTCACCGCATCCTCGGATACGGGCAACGCACCCAGATCGTACTGGCCGAAGGTCAATTTCAAGAGAGACAGCATACGGGAAGCCGTCATGGTCTTCTCGCCGCAGAGGTCGCAAAGGCGGTCGAAGATGTCTGCCATCATGCGCCAAAGTCCGCTGTCCCGCTCTGCCTGCTGGAGGTCTCCCTGCAAAGCCTTCTCCTCCACCCGACGGGCAAAGGTCTCTTCCCCGCCCACGGCGGAAAGATGGCTGTACAAGCCCTCCAAATACGCTCTGCCGCTGTGTTCTCTGCCATGACCGGGGGGAAGTACGGCTCACTGACCCTAAGCCGCGATTTCTCCGCTACGGTGAACAGCGACGGCGCTCGCTCTGCGCTCTATCTGTCGGCAGGAACGCTGGATCAGCTGTATCTGTC
>JAGBXS010000042.1 GCA_017629175.1 Clostridia bacterium | reverse complement strand
TCGATCCTGCCCGCCGTTTTTGAAGAATGGCTGTTCCGCGGGATACTGCAAAAGAACCTTGCCACGGTGATCAGCAGACGCTCTGCCATTGCCGTTAGTGCGTTGATCTTCGGGTTTATGCACGTAGATCCCGGTCAGACGGTTTTTGCCATCGGGTTCGGCTTGTTCGCCGGGTACGCCTTTGATCAGACCGGCTCTATCTGGTTCGGTGTATTGATCCACATGGTGAACAATGCGGTTTCCGGCTGTGTTTCCTATTGGACTTACGTATACGAATCCGAGGAAGCGGTGACGGCCTTCAGCATTTATATGCTGGCGTTCATGGCAATCGCCATCTTCGGCGGCGTTGCTTATATTGCCACCGCCGGGAAGCAAAAACGCATCCGCGCGGGAGAAGCGGAACGAATGCTCCCGAAAGGAAAGGCAGTCCTTGTTGCCTCGCTGAAAAGCCCCATGCTGTATATCCTGCTGGTAAGCTACGGACTTTTGCTTTGGGTGACCTATTTCTTATGATAAATATGGAAAACGATTTCTACTATATGAAGCAAGCCATCTCCCGCGCAAAAGCCGCGGCGAAGGTGGGAGAGGTTCCCATCGGCGCTGTGCTGGTGAAGGACGGCAAGGTGATCTCCTCCGGCAGAAATATGCGGGAGGGCAAGAAAAACGCCTTGCTCCACGCGGAGCTGGTTGCCATTGACAGAGGCTGCAAGGCCTTGGGTGCGTGGCGGCTTGAGGATTGCACCCTTTACGTCACCATGGAGCCCTGCCCCATGTGTGCGGGCGCGATCATCAACTCCCGTATCAAGCGGGTGGTGTTTGGCTGCTACGACAAAAAAGCGGGGGTTTACGGCAGTGTGATGGATCTGCAGGAATATCCCTTCAACCATTATTACGACGTGGAAGGCGGCGTCATGGAAGCGGAATGCGCAAAGCTGCTTTCGGACTTCTTTGCCGCTCTGCGTGTGAAAAAGCAGGCTGAAAAGGCCGCTAAGAAAAGCGAAATGAATTTGTTATAAACATAGAAAGGTCAAAAACATGGAAAAGAAAAAGTTTTATATGACCACCGCCATTGCCTACACCTCCGGCAAGCCCCATATCGGCAACGTATACGAGGCGATCCTTGCGGACTGTATCGCAAGATTCAAGCGCTTGCAGGGCAATGACGTGTTCTTTTTGACGGGTACCGACGAGCACGGCGAAAAGATCCAGAACGAGGCCGAAAAGAGAGGCATTACTCCTCAGCAGTTCGTGGACGGCGTTGCGGACGTGATCAAGGGCACTTGGAACAATTTCCACATCAGCTACGATAAGTTTATCCGTACCACTGACGAAGAGCACGTAAAGACGGTGCAGAAGATCTTCACCAAGCTCTACGAGCGCGGAGATATTTACAAGGGTACCTACGAGGGGCATTATTGTATCCCCTGCGAGTCCTTCTGGACCAACTCCCAGCTGAAGGACGGCTGCTGCCCCGACTGCGGCAGACCCGTTACTCCCAAGCAGGAGGAAGCCTATTTCTTCCGTATGTCCAGCTACACCGAGAAGCTGATGAAGTATATTGAGGAGCACGAGGACTTTATCGTGCCCGCATCCCGCAGAAACGAGATGATCAACAACTTCTTAAAGCCCGGTCTGCAGGATCTGTGTATCTCCCGTTCCACATTCACCTGGGGCATTCCGATCCCCGGCGACGAGAAGCACATCGCTTACGTTTGGTTTGACGCGCTGAACAACTATATCACCGCCATCGGCTACGATCCCGAAAATCCCACGGAGCAGTTTAATAAGCTGTGGCCTGCGGATCTTCACATCATCGGCAAGGATATCGTGCGCTTCCACACCATTTACTGGCCCATTTTCCTGATGGCACTGGATCTTCCCCTGCCCAAGACGGTTATGGGACACCCCTGGCTGTTGGCCGGGGACGACAAGATGTCCAAGTCCAAGGGCAACGTGATCTACGGTGACGAGCTGGTGGAGAAGTTCGGCTTGGATGCGGTACGTTACTATCTGCTTTCCGAAATGGGCTTCTACAACGACGGCTGTATCACCTATGAGCTGATGGTAAAGCGCACCAATGCAGATCTTGCCAACACCTTGGGCAATTTGGTATCCCGTACCTGTGCCATGGTGAAGCAGTACTTCGGCGGCGTGATCCCCGCTCCCGTGGGAGAGGACTCCCCTGCGGCGGTTACTCTGAAGCAGACCGTAACCGAGAAGCTGGAAAGCGCTTACCGCTTGATGGACAGATACAGCGTTGCGGAGGCCGTGGAAGAGATCTTCGTGGCTTTGCGTGCTTGCAACAAGTATATCGACGAGACCACTCCTTGGGTTCTGGCAAAGGACGAAAGCAAGAAGGACGAGCTGGCTTCCGTTATGGCCAACCTGGTGGAAAGCATCCGCCTTTGCAACATCATGCTCACTCCCTTCATGCCCGATGCCTGCGAGAAGATCGATCAGATCATCACCGCTACCCCAGCAGAGATTTGCGACGGCAATTTCGGTTATGTTTACGCTAACACTGATCACGAGCTGGGCGAGACCCCCATTCTCTTCACCCGTATCGACGAGAAGAAGTTTATGGACGCCCTTTTGAAGGAGCAGGCCGCTAAGGCAAAGGCCGCAAAGGAAGCTGAAAAGGCTAAGAAGGCCGCCGAGGCGAAGAAGGAAGAGGCTCCCGTGGGGCTGATCGGCATTGAGGACTTCGCGAAGGTTGAACTGACCGTGGGCCAGGTGGTCACCTGCGAGCCCGTGGAGAAATCCGACAAGCTGTTGAAGCTGACCGTGGATATCGGCAGTGAGGTGCGTCAGGTGGTCTCCGGCATTGCTAAGTGGTACGCTCCCGCAGATCTCATCGGCAAGAAGCTGGTTCTGGTGACCAATCTGAAGCCCGTGAAGCTGAGAGGCGTGGAAAGCTTTGGCATGATCCTTGCGGCAGACAAGGGTGAGGCGGCATCCGTGCTGTTCTTGGATGACTCTATCCCCGTAGGGAGCAAGATCCACTGATGTTTGATTCACACGCACATTACGACGACAAGCTATACGACGAGGACAGAGAGGCATTATTTGCCAGACTGTTCTCGGAGGAGCGGCTGAGCGGTATTTTGACCATCGGCTGTTCGGAAAGAAGCTCTAAAGAAGCCATTCGGCTGGCGGAGACCCACGATAAGGTCTACGCGGCGGTGGGATTCCATCCCGATCACGCGGAGCATGTTGACATTGCCCTGCTGGAGGAGCTGTTGAAGCACCCGAAGGTAGTTGCCATCGGAGAGATCGGGCTGGATTACTACTACGAGGATCCGGGCAGAGAGATCCAGCAGAGGGCGTTGCGCTTACAGCTGGAGCTGGCACAGAAAACCGGGTATCCAGTGATCATTCACGACAGAGATGCCCACGGCGACATTCTCTCCATCGTAAAAGAATATCCCGGCGTGAAGGGTGTGTTCCACTCTTATTCCGGCAGTGTTGAGATGGCGAAGGTGCTTTTGGACATGGGGTGGTATATCTCCTTCTCCGGGGTGGTCACCTTCAAAAATGCCAGACAGGCACCCGACGTGGCAAGAATGGTTCCCGAGGATCGGTTCCTCACGGAAACGGATTGCCCCTATCTCACACCCGTTCCCTTCCGCGGCAAGCGGAACGACAGCGGAAAAATGTATTACACCGTGGAAAAGCTGGCAGAGCTTCGAGGCGTTCCCTTCCAAACGGTAGAGGAGCAATCGGAAGAAAATGCAAGGAGGTTATTCGGCATTGAGATCTAACACCTACGCTTACCGCGTTGACGACGGTATTTATATCAATTTGACCAATCAATGTACCAACGCCTGTGCCTTCTGCATCCGCAACAACGGCGACGGCGCATACGGAAGCAACAGCCTTTGGCTGGAAAAAGAGCCCTCCGCCAAGGAGACCTTGGAGGCCGTGCAGGCGCTGTTCTTCCCCAGCTGTAAGGAATTCGTGTTCTGCGGCTACGGCGAGCCCTTTATGAAGTTCGACGTGCTTTTGGAAACGGCGGGATTTTTGAAGCAGCTTTACCCCAAGCTTCCCATCCGCATCAATACCAACGGACACGGCAATCTGATCTGCGGCAGAGACGTTACCCCCGAGCTTGCGGGACTGATCGACTGTATATCCGTCAGTCTGAACACCTCCAGCGGAACGGAATACAATTCCCTTTGCAAGCCGGTATACGGAGCGAAGGCCTACGATGCCATGCTCTCCTTTGCATCGGAATGTAAGAAGCACGTTCCCAAGGTGCAGTTCTCCGTGGTGGGTGACTATTTGAACAAGTTCCAGCTTGCCATGTGCCAAGCCGTGGCGGACAGAGCGGGCATTCCTTTGCGCGTTCGTACATATATTGGGAAAAATGGACAATAAAATCCGTCAATAAGCCCTAAAAAATTTCACGAAAAGCTATTGTATTTTTCCTCATTTTGGTATACAATATTAAACGGCAAAAAAAGCAAACACATATATTCAAAATTTCGGAGGTTCTTATCATGTCTGTTAAGGTTGCTATTAACGGCTTCGGCCGTATCGGTCGTTTGGCTTTCCGCCAGATGATTGACGCTGAGGGTTACGAGATCGTTGCTATCAACGACCTGACCAGCCCCAAAATGCTCGCTCACTTGCTGAAGTACGACACCGCTCAGGGTGCTTTCTGCGGCAAGCTCGGCACCACTCCCCTCCACACCGTTGTTGCTACCGAGGATTCCATCGTAGTTGACGGCAAGGAGATCAAGATCTACGCTGAAAAGGATGCGGCTAACTGCCCCTGGGGCGCTCTGGACGTTGACGTCGTTCTGGAATGCACCGGCTTCTACACTTCCAAGGAGAAGGCTTCCGCTCATATCACCGCAGGCGCAAAGAAGGTTGTTATCTCTGCTCCCGCAGGCAACGATCTGCCCACCATCGTTTACAACGTAAACAACAACACCCTGACCGCTGAGGACACCATCATCTCCGCAGCTTCCTGCACCACCAACTGCTTGGCTCCCATGGCTAAGGCACTCAACGACTACGCTACCATCCAGAGCGGTATCATGACCACCGTTCACGCTTACACCGGCGACCAGATGATCCTGGACGGCCCCCAGAGAAAGGGCGACCTGAGAAGATCCAGAGCAGGTGCGATGAACATCGTTCCCAACTCTACCGGCGCTGCTAAGGCTATCGGCCTGGTTATCCCCGAGCTGAACGGCAAGCTCATCGGCTCTGCTCAGCGTATCCCCACCATGACCGGTTCTACCACCATCCTGGTTGCTGTTGTTAAGGGTGCTGACGTTTCCAAGGACGGCATCAACGCTGCAATGAAGGCTGCTGCTACCGAGTCCTTCGGCTACACCGAAGAAGAGCTGGTTTCTTCCGACGTTATCGGTATGACCTACGGCTCTCTGTTCGATGCTACCCAGACCATGGTATCCAAGGTTGACGACGATACCTACCAGGTTCAGGTAGTTTCCTGGTACGACAACGAGAACTCTTACGTTTCTCAGATGGTTCGTACCATCAAGTACTTCGCTGAGCTCAGCAAGTAAGTTAACACGCACAAAAGAAGTCGGCTATGCCGGCTTCTTTTTTCGATTTTATTGTATAAAATCACCAATAAATTACAGCACCTCAAGAACACCCTTGACAACGCAAGACCGGCGTGATATACTACTTACAACTCTATAATACATTCAGAATGGAGATGCATTTATGAAAAAGTTTTTGATCCTTGTCCTTGCTTTGATGATGCTGGCGCTCCCCGTATTGACCGCCTGCAGCACTCAGGGCGGTGACACCTCCGGCGCAGCTTCTCAGGGCGGCGATGCTTCTCAGGGCGGTGAAGTCAGCGAAGATCCGTTGGCAACCTTCCCTCTTGAAGAGAAGAATTTTGGCGGCAGAACCATCAAGATCCTCACCCGTAACGGCATGCACCTTCAGCAGTTCATTCCGCTGGACGAAAAAGAAGGCACTGCCATCAACGAAGCCGTTAAGGCACGTAACGAGCTGATCGAAGAGAGATACGGTATCATCATCGAGGCGTATTACACCGAGAACAACCGTCCCTCTACCGACATCGGTCTTTCTATTCAGACCGGTAACTCCGACTATCAGATCGTATGCGACTCCGTATACTTCACCATGCAGCACTTCACCGACAACTGGTTCTACTCTCTGAACGATCTTCTGGATCTGAACCAGCCCTGGTGGGACCAGAGCACTTGCAACCAGCTGACTCTTTCCGACAAGAAGTTCTTCGTTGCAGGTAACGCCATCTTCCAGGATGACGCTTATACCGCAGGCGTGCTGTTCAACAAGACTGTTTACGCTGACCGTTACGAGCCCACTTACGGTTCCCTCTACAAGATGGTTGAAGATGGCACCTGGACTCTTGACGTTATGTACGAGCTGGCAAGAGATTTTGCAATGCCCGATGAAGATGGTAACTGGATGACCAGCGGCGCATACTACGGTATCGTAACTGACGGTTACTCCGGCGCTACTATGCTGACCAACGGTACCGGCGCAGTTTCCGCATACAAGGATGAGCAGAACAAGATCGTCCTCAGCGGCGGCAGTGAGCAGTCCGTTAAGGCATTTGATAAGGTATTCACCATCCTGACCGACAGAACCGTTTCTGTATTCGCAGAGCAGTTCAAGCCCACCAACTGGGGCTACGGCAGCGACCTCTTCATTGGCAACCACGCTCTGTTCTCTGTTGGTTACCTGAACAGCTTGATCGGCATTATGACCAACGAGAACCCCGATAAGGTAGTTCCCGGCGTTCTGCCTCCTCCCAAGTACGATGCGGCTCAGGAAGGCTACCACTGCGGTATCAACGTATACCAGTCCGACGTGCTTTCCATTCCCGTTTGCGTTATCGACGAGGAAGAGCTTGAAGCAACCGCATACGCTATGGAGCTTCTGGGCTACTACAGCATGATCGAGTCTCCCTTCGGCGAAAACAGCGTTACTTATGCATGGTACGACAACTCCATGAAGCTGCAGTCCGTTGTAGACGACAACGACTCCAAGATGCTCGACCTGGTTACCTCCAGCCGTATTTACGACCTGGGCGGTGCATTCGACTGGAACGGTAAGTTGATCGGTCTGTACAGCTCCAACCTGTACGCTGACGCCAACACCTTGTCTTCCACTTGGGAAGCTAACCTGCCCGGCGTTGAAGCCGCAATGCAGGCAACCATCGACGCTTTCAACAACAGCATTAACTAAGCTTTATTGGAAACCCGGGATCATCCCGGGTTTCTTTTTTTGTGTTTTTTTCGTTTTCCTCTTCCCTTTTTCATTTTTTGGTGATATAATGATCGTATAGCAAGCAGATACTTTTGACGAAAGGCAGAATCTTCTTATGGCAAAGTCTACCCAAAGATTGCAGATGGAAGAATTGCAAAACTATAAATTGGTTTATATGATCGGCGCAGGCGGAGTGAGTATGTCCTCTCTGGCGTTGATCCTGCGGGAAAAGGGCGTTGCCGTGCGGGGATATGACAGATCCCGTTCCGGAGTCACGGAGCGCTTGGAGCAGGCAGGGGTCGAGATGTATTACGAGGATGATCCCAAGGCCTTCGAGGGTGTGGAGCTGGTGTGCTTTACCGCAGCGGTGAACGAGGAGCATCCCCAGATGATCCTGGCGAAAAACAGCGGTGCAAAAATCGTCTCCCGCGCGGAAATGCTTGGATGCTTAGCCGCATCTTATCCATACTCCGTGGCGGTGGCAGGCACCCACGGCAAGTCTACCACCTCGGGCATGCTCTCCCATATTTTTATGCACACCCCGGGATGCGATCCCACGGTGGTGGTGGGCGCAAAGATCACGGAGATCGATTCCGCTTACCGCATCGGCAAAGACGGAAACTTTATTTTTGAGGCCTGCGAGTACAAGGACAGCTTTCTCTCCTTCTATCCCAAGGTTGCTGTGGTTCTGAACATTCAGCTGGATCACACGGATTACTTCCATTCCTTGGAGCATATGCGGGGCTCCTTTGAGCAATTCCTTTCCAACACGGCAGAGGATGGCTTCTGCGTTTTGAATTTGGACTGCGAGAACTGTCGTATCGCTATGAAGTCCTGTAACCGCAAGGTGGTAACATACAGCGTGGAGGGCAACGAGGCGGCGGATTATTACGCCAAGAACATCGATCTTTCCGACGGGTTCGGTAAGTTTGACGTGTACTGCCGCGGTGAGTTCCTTCTGCACGCTTCCTTGAAGGTCCCGGGGATCCACAACGTGTCCAACGCCTTGGCGGCGGTGGCGGCCTCTCTGCCCGCAGGGCTTTCCCCCGCGGAAATCGCGGAGGGGCTGGCAGGATACTGCGGCGTGAACCGACGGTTTGAGTTCCTTTGTGAAAACAAGGGTGCAAGATATTTTGACGATTACGCCCATCATCCCGACGAGATCAAGGTGACCTTGGCGGCGGCCAAGGCGGTTACCTCCGGACGGGTGATCTGCGTGTTCCAGCCCCATAACTACTCCCGTTTGCACGATCTTTTTGAGGATTTCAAGGGTTGCTTCGGGGATGCGGATCTTTTGGTGCTGACCAAGCTTTACGCCGCAAGAGAAGCGGCGGGAAACGAGGTCTCCTCTGCGCTTCTGGCAGAGCAGACCGGCGCGGTTTACATCGACGATCTGCAGGAGATCCCCGCTTATTTGGACAGCATTTGCCGCGAGGGAGACACGGTTTTGATCATGGGCGCGGGAGACATCGGAAAGCTGGCGGAAAAATTGAAAAAAAGCGAGAAAATCTCTTGACAAATCGAAAAAAATGTAGTATATTAAGTTGTTCGTGAATTTTTGATAAAATTTGGAGGTGTATAGATATGGCAAAGTGCAGTGTTTGCGGAAAGGGCGTATCCTTCGGCCACAATGTCTCCCACTCTAACAGAAAGACTGCTAGAACCTGGAAGGCAAACATCAGAAAGGTCAATGCTGTTGTAAACGGTACCAACAAGAAGGTTGCTGTTTGCTCCCGTTGCCTGAGAAGCGGCAAGGTTACCAGAGCCGTATAATCGGTTCTCAATCTCATCGCAAAAAAGAACTATGCAGTCGTAAGGCAGCATAGTTCTGTTTTTTTATCTTTCATATTCGCTTTTCAGCATGGCGTACTGCAAAACGGTGCGGTAGCTTCCCTTAACCATAAGGGAAGCCACTTCCCTGCCCTCCAAGCGGAAGCCGTGGCGAAGGGCAAAGCGGCAGGAATGCTCGTTCCCTTCCAAGATCCGCAACACCACGCGGTTGGCCTCCAGGCTCCGGAAGGCTACGGAAAGAACGGCGGAAAAGGCCTCGTCCATGTAGCCCTTCCCCCAATAGGCGGGAGAGAGAACGTATCCCAGCTCACAGCATTCGTTGATGATATCCACGGAGGTGAAGCCGCAGTTGCCGATAACCTTGCCTGTGGATCTCAGCACGATGGCCCAATCGGCATGGAGCCCTTTTTGGTAGCGCTTGCGCATAAACTCGATGTAGCCTTTTGTTTCCCGCAGGTTGAGATGGGGTGCCCAGCGGAGATAGCGGGAGACCTCCTCATGGGAGGTATATTCGTTGACGTCGCAGGCATCCTCCTCGCGGTAAGGACGCAAGAACAGTCTTTCGGTAGAAAGCTCGGGAAGAGTTGAAAAAAGGTTGCGGTAAAGCAGGTCGTTCATAGAAAACCTCGGTTGGGGGATTTTTCGTCGCTACTATCATATCATACTTTTAAAAGTTATGCAATATCCATAATTTTTTTAATAAGGAATTTACACTTTGAAACCTTGACAAAAGGGGAAAATCATAGTATAATAGGAACAATCATGGGATGATATAAAATTCCGTCCTTAGGAGGTTAATTATGCGCAACCGTTTTCTCTGTCTTTGTCTGGCACTGGTGATGGTGCTGCCCCTCGTTCTGGGGTCTTGTACCCAGGTCGTGGAGGTTCCCCCGGTAGCCGCTAACGTGTATACACTGTACTGTATCACCGGCGACACCACTACCGACGAAGCAATCACTAAGATCGAATACGAACTGAACCGTACCTTGTTCTATCGTATCGGTTCTATCGTTAAACTGGAATTTGTTACTGCCGACGAGTATCACGATCTGATCGAGTCCAAGCAGTTGGAAATTACCGATTATCTCGCTCAGGAAGGCGAGGATGGCAAAAAGCAGACTCTGTCTCAGTATGCAAAGCTTTCCGAGAGTGCCAAGGCCGCAGGCCTTGAGGTTATGACCGGTGAGCAGATTCTGAACGACCTGGAGGCCGGCATCGAGATCGAGCTGGAGACTCCCCGTCTCGATCTGTTCCTGATCACCGACTACAAGGAATACCTGAAGATGGCAGAAAACGGCGACCTTGCCGCTTTGGATACCGTTCTCAGCAACGAGGCAAAGGCGATCAAGAGCGTTGTACACTCCTCCTTCTTCAATGCCGCAAAGGTTGGCAACAAGACCTACGGCGTTCCCTGTAACACCAGCATCGGTGAGTACACCTACATTGTTTTCAACAAGCAGATCCTGGAAGAGAGCAACGTTGCGTTGGAGACTCTGAAGGACTTGGACGACCTTTCCGATTATCTGGCGATCGTCAAAGAGAAAAATCCCGATATCATCCCTCTCGCTAACTCCGTTACTCCCTGGCAGTTCTCTTATATGTTCGTGGATGGCTTTGCCGCATACGTTAATAGCTCCGGCAACGTTCGTTCCACCTACGAGGATGCTGCTATGAACGAATACTTTGCAATGCTTGCCCGTTACAGCTCTCTGGGTTACTTTGAGAACAAGGACGGCAAGAAGGGCACCGACGAATCCGCTCCCTTTGCTGTGAAGTTCATCTCCGGCACCAAGGAAGAGATCGAGGCGATTGCCGCTGCAAACGATTTCGTATACAACCAGTACTGCACCCCCATCGCTACCAGTGAGAACTGTATCGATTGCATTTACGGTGTTTCCGTTCTCAGCCCCTCCAGCTGGCTCACCGACATCATGGAGATCCTCACCGAGCTCTACGTTGACGAGAACCTGCAGAACACTCTGCTCTACGGTATCGAGGGCGAGCACTACCGTCTGGAAGGCACTCAGGTCGTTCGCAAAAACGATCAGTATATGATGAGCTACAAGCACACCGGTAACTGCTTCATTGCATACACCGACCTGGATGCAGGTGACTCCCCCGACAGATGGACTCTTATGAGAGACCAGAACATCGACGCAGTTGAGTCTAAGACCATCGGCTTTAACTTCCTCCCCAAGGAGTTCGTTTTCGGCACTTATAAGGATGAAAACGGCAAGGACGTTGAGTGGATGATCGCTGAGCCCGACTATCAGTCCATTATGTGGTCTGTGATCGAGCCCTACTACACCAAGCTGATGAACGGTACTGCCGTTGATTTTGACTATCAGCAGGCTGAAGAGGATTCCAGAGAAGCCGCTATGGAAAGCATTTACAACGAGTTGTTTGCTACCTACGAGCTTCGTTTGAACCTGGCCGCTACCTCCACCGTTGAGCAGGACGTTACTGCCGCATACGAGGAGCAGTTCAGAGCTGACGCTCTTGCGGCAATCAAGGAACAGTGCGCAAAAGACTTTGACACCAAGTCTCGTAAAAACAAGCTGACCAAGCAGCTGAAAGAGGAGTTCCCCGATCTTTCCGAAGAAGATATCGAGGCAAAGCTTCAGATGCTCCTCGCTTCTCCCGAAGAAATTTGGGAATACAGAACTTTGATCCGTAAGGATACCCAGTGGGACAACATGATCGAGTCCAAGTATCTGGAATTCCTGGAGGCTAAGATCAAGGAAGAGACCGCCGCGATCCTGAACAGCGATGACTACAAGGCATCCGTAGCGGCTATCCCCGAGACCGAGGAGTTTAAGAAGGAATATGACCACATGGTATTGATCCAGGTTGACGATACCGTTAGCAACTTCTTGAACACCACCCTTTCCGGTTTGATCACCGATTACTGCAACACCATGATCAAAGAGTGCGAGGCTGAGCTGAAGACCGCTATCGAAAAGTTTGCTGAAGAATACGCTAAGAACACCCAGAAGGCATACGAGGACGGTGTCAGAGCACAGCTGAAGAAGCTCTTCCCTGCTAAATCCGACGCGGAGATCGATGCACTGACTTCCGCACAGCTTGACTTCATCAAGACTTACGCCAGTGTAAGTTCTTCTGACAAGAAGTATGATACCGCGTTCACCAACCTTGTCGCCGAGTACTATCCCGAGATTACCGACGACACCGAAAAGACCGCTAAGTTCAACGAGCTGACCAAGATCTTCACTGAGGTTTACCTCCCCCTGTACACCAATGCATACAACAAGACCACCTTGGCATTGGTTGAGATCGGTTACCTCTCCAGAAGCGCACTGACCACCTTCGGCGACGTTACCGAGGAGGAGACTCCCGAGGAGGGCGAGGACACCGAAACTCCCGAGACTCCTGAAACTCCCGAGACTCCCGAGGAAGGCGAAGACGAGACCCTTCCCGGCGACTACACCTCTTACTACGAATTTGTAATCAAGGCTAAGTTCCAGACTCCTTATTACGCACAGTTCGGTACCATGGGTTAATCTAAAATGCGGCAGAGGAGGCAACTCCCCTGCCGCTTTTATTATACACTTAAGGTTACGCAAAAATCGGTGACCCCCCCCCCGTTCAGCTACGGCGCCAGCTCCCCTTTAGAAAGGGGAGCTTTTTATTGGTCTATGCCCTGTGATAATTTTTGCGTTCCCTTCCGAAAACGACAGTTTTCGGCAATAAAAGTTTGTGGGGATCCAACCCCTTTTTACACAAAGGGGTTGGAATATAAAAGCACCCGCTTCCAAAAGAGAAAGCGGGTGCATTTTTTTGCCAATAAGATCAATCGTTGAAGATGGCTTTGCAGCAGCCGTACATGGCGTAGATGTCGGACTTTGCCGCCAACTCGGAGGGAGCGTGCATGGAGAGGAGCGGAACGCCTACGTCTACCACGTCGATGCCAAACTTGGCAATCTCCACGGCAACGGTACCTGCACCGCCCTGGTCTACCTTACCGTACTCGCCGGTCTGCCATGCGATGCCTGCGCCGTCCAGAAGGAGGGCTACACGGGACATAACCTCTGCGGAGGCATCGGAGCAACCGCCCTTGCCGCGGGAGCCGGTATACTTGGAAACTACAACGCCCTTGCCGATGTAGCAGGAGTTGTTTGCCTCGTACGCCTCGGCGTAGCAGGGATCGTAAGCACCGCCTACGTCTGCGGAGAGGCAGAGAGAGTTGCGGAAGGCTTCGCGGTCGCAAACGCCTGCATCTGCACAAAGATCACGCAGAAAAGCGGCGTAGGCTTCGCTACGGAGGCCTGTAACGCCCTCAGAGCCAATCTCTTCCTTATCGGCCAGGAAGACAACGCAGGTGTGCTTGGGCACGTCCAGATCCTCCAGGGCGCGCAGGGAGGGATATGCACAGATCTTATCGTCCATGCCGTAGGCGGCGATCATGCTACGGTCCAAGCCGACCTCGCGGGACTTCTGTGCGGGAACGGCAGAAAGCTCTGCGGTCATAAAGTCACGCTCTTCCATGCCGTACTTCTCGTGGAGGATGGAGAGCACGTTGAGCTTTACACCCTCTTCTTCGTCAAAGGGCAGAGAGCCTGTGATCAGGTTCAAGGACTCGCCGGAGATCACGTTGGAGGCAGTTTTTGCCACCTGATCCTTGGCGATATGGGGCATCAGATCGCTGATGTAGAGCACGGGATCGTTCTCATCCTCACCGATGCAAACATCAACGCGGGTGCCATCCTTGAGATATACAACGCCGTGAAGGGCCAAGGGAAGGGCAGCCCAATGATACTTTTTGATGCCGCCGTAGTAGTGTGTCTTGAAATAGCCGATGCCGGAGGACTCGTAGAGGGGCATGGGCTTCGGATCCAGACGGGGGGAATCGATGTGAGAAGCGATGACACGGAAGCCCCGGGCCAAGGACTCGGAGCCGATGACGGCCAGCATCAAGCTCTTCTCACGGTTGATACGGTAGATACGTTGACCAGGAACCAAGGGCTGACCCGGTACATAGGGAGTAAAGCCCGCCTTCTCTGCCAATTCCACGGAGGTGCGCACGGCATCTCTTTCGGTTTTGGAGGCATCCATGTAGGCGCGGTAAGCGTTACAGAAGGCATCCACGGTGGGGCGATCCTGGTTCAGGTGGGCATAGGTGGGTTTGTACAAAAGATTTTTTGCAAATTCTTTTTCCATTTTTATATTTCTCCTATGGATATAATTTTTCGTAGATGGATTTGACGGCAAGCACCTTTTTCACGTAGAATGCCGTTTCGGGAAAGGGAATGGTGTGGAGGGTCTTGCCGTCGTGGCTGTATCGGGGGTCTGCAAGCCACGCCTCTACCCTGCCCATGCCTGCGTTATACGCCGCCAGGGCGGTGGACTCCTCCGGGAAGAGGGTCAGTAATTTTTTGAGATAAAGAACTCCGCAACGGACGTTAGCATCCGGGGAGAAGATATCGCAATGAATGGGCAAGCCCAGCTCCTCCGTCAGCTCTTTAAAGGTGGCAGGGGCGAGCTGCATCAAGCCGCAAGCGCCTGCTGAGGAAACTGCATCGGGGCGGAAACGGCTCTCACACCAGATCACTGCGTTCACCAAGGTTTCGGGAAGATCAAACTCCCTTGCGTACGCCTTGACATGATCCCGAAAGCGATCAGGAAACAGTGTTTTTGCAATCGGGCGAAGGGTAACGGCGAAAAGAACCGTTACGGACAAAACAAGGATCAAAATACGCCGTCTCTTTTTGGGCAATCAAAGCTCCCCTTTTTGTAAGGACGCAAGCAGTTGCTCCGTCTGCTGACGGAAGGTTGCGGGATCCGTGCGGTTTTCCAAGCAGACGTGGCAATTCTTTTTATAAAACTCCTCGGAGGGCTGTTGAGCCAATCTCCGTGCCGCATCGGCGGCGGAAATACCGTCTCTTGCGGTGATACGGCGGATGCAATCCTCCTCGGATGCAAGGACACCGATGATGAGGTCGCATTTCTGATCCATGCCGCTTTGGAACAGAGTGGGGGCATCCAAAAGAGCCAACTCCTCGGAGGCCTTGGCCAAGCGGGAACGAATCTCCTCACCCATATAACGGGCGGTCAAGGCGTTGAGCTTTTCCATCTCCCCCTGATCGGAAAACACCTTCTCACGCAGGGCGGGACGGTAAAGCTTGCCTTCCCGAACGGTTTCAAAGCCAAAGGTATCGCGGATAGCGTCCAGACAAGCGCCCGGGCGGGAGGTGATCTCCTTGTAGATCGCATCGCAATCCAAAACCAAAAAGCCCATTGTCTTTGCCAGCTCTCCCACGGTGGTTTTACCGCAACCGCTTCTGCCTGTCAAGCCGATCAATCGCATGGACCAATCACCTCCGTGATCTCCTCTCTGCGGATCGCCCCCTCCCGCAGGAGCTTGGGACGTTCTCCCAGCAGGGAGAGGATGGTGGACTCGATGGAAAACCGGCAAGGACCTCCGTCGATGATGAGGTCGGCAATGTCGGAAAGCTGAGAGGCGGCTTCCCCATCCTTGGCGGATACAAAGCCGGACAGATTGGCACTGGTGGCGGCAATGGGGATCATTGCCTTGCGGGCGATGGCCAAGAACAAAGGCTCATCGGGAAACCGCAGGCCAACGGTGTCACCGCCGGAGGTAACGATGGAAGGGATCTCCGCTTTTTTCTTTACGATCACGGAAAGGGGGCCCGGGGTGAAGCGGGTCAGCAGGGATTCGGCATCCTCTTGCAGGTGTGAATACCGCTTGGCCTGCTCGATGGAATAAAGGTGCAGAAGCAAGGGCTTATCCAGGGGGCGTTGCTTGGCGCAGTAGAGCCTTTCCACGGCGGTCTCGTCCAAGGCGTTGCACCCGATGCCGTATACCGTTTCCGTGGGAAAAACCACCAGCTTCCCCTCTTGCAAATACGCCGCGGCGAGCTCCACCGCTTCTGCGAAGGAGACTTCGTCGGTGACACGGATCAGTTTTGCGGACATTGGATCACTTCCTTTCCATACATTTACAGTATTATACCACGGCGCGGGGGATTTTTCCATAGTCTTTTGAAAAAAAGTATTGAAAACAGAAAATTTTCATGCTATAATGGTCAAGATTATAAACCACAAGGAGGGACGTTATGCCCATTCGTATTCCCATTTCTTTACCTGCCGCCGAGACACTGACCCAAGAGAATATTTTCGTCATGGACGAACGCCGTGCCTCCACCCAGGATATCCGCCCGTTGCGGATCGCAATTTTGAATTTGATGCCCACCAAGATCGTGACGGAGACCCAGCTGCTTCGCTTGCTTTCCAACACCCCCTTGCAGGTGGACGTTTGCTTGATGACCCCCGAGACCCATTGCTCCAAAAATACTCCCGAGGAGCATTTGAACTCTTTTTATACCAAGTTCTCCTCCATCAAAAACGAAAAGTTTGACGGCATGATCATCACCGGCGCACCCGTGGAGTATCTTCCCTTTGAGGAAGTGGACTATTGGGACGAGCTTTGCGAGATCATGGAATGGGCGAAAACCAACGTATACTCCACGCTGTACGTTTGCTGGGGCGCATACGCAGGACTTTACTACAACCACGGTATCCAGAAGTATCCCTTAGAGGAAAAGGTTTCCGGTATTTTCAGACACAGAACTTTGGTGCCCGAAAATCCCTTGGTGCGCGGATTCAACACCCATTTCAACGCGCCTCACTCCCGTTATTCCTACGTAAAGCGGGAGGACGTGACCTCCTGCGAGGAGCTTACCCTTCTGGCAGATTCCGAGGATGCGGGGTTATTTTTGATCGCTTCCAAGAACGGAAGAGAGTGCTACGTGACGGGGCATCCCGAATATGACAACGACACGTTGCGCAAGGAATATCAGAGAGACGTTGCCAAGGGGCTGGATATCAAGGTTCCAAAGAACTACTTCCCCGACGACGACCCCACCAAAGAGCCTATGAACACTTGGCGGGCTACGGCGCATCTGCTGTATTCCAACTGGCTGAACTATTCCGTGTACCAGAACACGCCCTTTGATATTCGGGAGATCCGCTGATGTACGAACGAGACGGAGAATGGGTCATGGAGGGCTTGGATGCCCGCGACCCGAAGCGGATCAAAAACATGGAGGAGCTTTACGAATACGTAGAGACGGTAGGGTTTCTGCCCTTGTTTTCCAGCCGTGTTGTAGGCTTCTCTTTGGAGGAATTGACCGCTTCTACCGCATGGTTTTCCGGACAGACGGAGGATCCTTGGGAATGGAGAAGCATTGCGGCCGCCGAAGGTAAGGTGGTTTACGGCAAGTTTTTCGGCAAGAAGGCAGGCTTTATCTCCAAGGAGTGGTTCCCCTACTTTGCGGCGTATCGCAGGGACGGCTATGATTTTGATACCCTTTACGAGCTGGGCATGGCACCTCGAAAAAGCATGCTTTTGATGGACGTGCTTTCAAGACAGCAGGGAGTTCCCTCTTATGAGTTGAAGACGGAGGCCGGGTTCGGCAAGGACGGCGAGAAGGGCTTTGAAGGTGCCATCACCAATTTGATGATGCAGACCTACGTAGTCATCGACGGATTTGAACGTAAGCTGAACAAAAACGGCGAGGAGTACGGCTGGCCGGTGGCAAAATACGCTACGGCGGAGGTCAAGTTCGGGAGAGATATGGTACGTTCCCAATATAAGCTCTCCAAAGAAGAAGCGCTGAAGAAGATCCTGGAGCAGATGTACAAGCTTTACCCCGATGCCACGGAAAAAGAGATCCGCAAAGAAATATAGTAAAATATAAGACGCCCTTCCACGGCAGATGCCGCCAAGAAGGGCGTTTTTGTTATAGTTTGGTAAGCCGTTCTGCCAAAAGCTTTGCCAGCAAAACGGGGTTTGCTTTGCCCCGGGACGCCGCCATCACGGCGCCGGAAATGGCTTTGACTACGTTAGTCTTCCCCTTGCGGTAGGAGTCCAGCAGAGAGGGGTCTTGCTCCAGCACGCTTTCGATCCACCCGCGAATGGCCTCGGGATCGCTGTTTTGGGAAAGATCCAGCCGTTCCATGGCGGACAGCGGGTCGGTTTCCCCCTCCGCAACCAGCATGGCAAGCCGTTTTGCGGCGGTGGAATTGACCTTGCCTTCTCCCCAGAGGGTGGCCACGGAGGCCAAGGCTGAGGGATCTGCGGATGCACCGCAAAGCTTGGTCAGCAGGTCGCCCAGAAGAAGATTGACAAGCAGCTTGGGGTAGAGGGTTTGAGATGCGCTACGTTCAAAAAGCTCTGCAAGGAAAGGTTCTGATAGGAGCAGGTCGCATTCCTCGTCGGAGACGCCGTAGAGAGACTGAAAGTGTTGCTTTTTTACCTCGGGCATCTCGGGAAGGGTATCTGCAAGAGAGGCGATCAGCTCCTCCTCCCTGCGGAAGGGGGGCAGATCCG
>JAGBXS010000041.1 GCA_017629175.1 Clostridia bacterium | reverse complement strand
CCGCAGGTCGTAGCGGTTCACCACACAGAACTTCTTAATGGTGTAAGCAGGGGTGCCGTCCTCCCAAACAGGGCGCACCTTCTCCCCGCGGGTATCCGTACCGTTTTCCAGAATATCGCGGCACATATCAATGAATAGGGTATCTGCATAGCTCATGGGGATACCTCCAAGGATTTTCTGCTCATCGGGGAATATTTTACCACATTCCCGTCGCTTTTGCAAGGGGGTTTTCAAAAAAATCTTTCGACTTTATGCGCCCTGTTCCTCCTCGGCGCGTCTCCGTTTGCCGCCTGCGTATTCCTTCAGCAGCATGGCCAGCATCACGCAGAAGGAAATAAACCCGCACCCCGCTACCCAGAAGCAGGCGGGATGATCGGTGGTGGTGTCGGTGAAATCACGGTTCAGAATGGCGATCTTTTGCATCTCGGTGTAATCCTCTGCCCGTCCCCCTTCGGGAACGATCAGTAAGCCGGATCCTGCGGGATCCTCCATGGGATCCAGGAAATTGATGACCCCCGTGAAGGTCACGGGCTTTTCAAAGCTCTCGTTGTTATACAGCACACGGGAGCATACTGCCCCGCGGGAGCCGTCCTCCTCGGTGATCCAATAATAATGCACCAAATTTTCCTGCAGGTCAATGACAGAGAAGGCATGGGTGATCTCCGTAAAGGTCACCGTCTGCAATGCCGTCTTTTCCCCGGTGGTGGAATAGGGGGCGAACTCCAAGGGCACGGGGAAGAACCCCAGCACCATCCGCACCGCCAAAAATACCAACGTCACACCCAATGCAATTTTCACCTTTAACGTCCGATCCATGACCACCCGTTCCTTTCGTTTCTTTCTTTACTATTATAAAGTACCCGCCGCCGTTTGTCAAGAGGAAAAAATCCGCCCTCCCTCTTGCATTTCTCTTTCAAATGCAGTATAATACCCTGTATCTTTCCGGAAAAAGGACGGACTTCTTTATGACTTTTTATATTGCCCAGGCCGTGGGCTTTGTGGGAATGACCTTGGCGTTCATTTCCTTTCAGCAAAACAAACGGGAGCGCATTGCCTTTTTGCAGATGCTTTCTTCCTTGGTATGGACGTTGCACTTCGGGCTGTTGGGTGCTTATTCCGGCATGGCGATGAACCTGATCGGGGCGGCAAGAGGCTTTGTGTATTCCAAGAAAGGGTCTGCCTCTTGGTCATCCCGTGAGTTTTGGCCCTATGTGTTCTCCGTAGTTTCCGCAGGGTGCTGTATCGTCACTTGGGAAAGCTGGCTTTCTCTGCTTCCCACGGTGGCCATGGTGGTCACCAGCTTTGGGCTTTGGGTGGACGAACCCAAAACCGTCCGCAGGCTGACCCTTCCCGGCTCCTGGATGTGGCTGGCGTATAATTTGGTGAACGTTTCCTGGGCGGGTGCCATCACGGAATGCTTCAACACTGCCTCCATCTTCATCGCTATGTGGCGTTTTGACCGCAAGGGGCGAAAAAACTCTTGACAAGCGGAAAAATTTCACATATAATTAAAGAAAAACAAAAACTAAAGGAGAAATGAATATGAAAAAATTCTTGGCATTGCTTTTGGCAGCTCTCATGGTGTTCGCTTTTGCGGCGTGTACCGAAGAGTCTACCGATGTCAGCAGCACTTCTTCCGCCGCAGGCGTAAGCAGTGAGGCTCCCACCTCCTCTGAGGAAGCTGCTTCCGAGGCTGAGTCCTCCGAAGCTCCCTCCGAAGAGCCTTCTGAGGCACCTTCCGAGGAACCCTCTGAGGATACCTCTTCCGAGGACGAGGACGTTCTCGAGGCCCCTGCACTGATCAACAAGTTCGTTTCCATCGGCGCGGTTTCCACCGCTGACCGTGCTACCGGCACCAACGCCCTTCCCCTTACCGGTGTTGACGTGGAGCCCGCATACGGCGCAATGATCCTGTATACCGCAGAGTACGGCGTGCTGGATGCAGAGGAGCTGGCTGAGTTTGCCGTGGTTGCCTTTGCTTACGACCACGAGTATTTCGGCTACGTAAAGACCGCCTTCTACGAGGTTGGCGAGGCCGAGGAGATCTCTGCCGATGAGGACGGCTTTGTTCTTGCCATCCATTCCAGCCAGGAGACCTTTATCCCCCGCGCAAGAGACATCAAGGACGGCACCACCGTATTCCCCCACGGTCTGCACCTCTACACCGGCGTTGACTACGAAGTAGACAAGGCTGCTGCCGCTCCCGCTATCGACGGCACCTTTGACGAGGCTGAGTGGGAAGCATACTACATCGACCACATCGATGCCGAGAACGAGGCATGGTCCTTCGCACAGTTTGAGAAGGATGACTACTACGCAACCGCAGATTACTACGTAACCTACGACGATACCTATCTGTATCTCTGCGTTGTGGTTCAGTCTCCCTACCACTATTGCCCCATCACCCAGGAAAGCGCAGGCGATATGTGGCAGTACGAGTGCATCCAGGTGAAGTACTCCTCCAAGAGCCCTGCAGGGGACTACATCTCCGAGCACTTTGACCGCGTCATCGACAAGACTGCCGACAACGAGAAGGTCGTGATCTCCTGCGGCTTCGCAGTGAACGAAAACGGCGATACCTGCTACTACGGCACCACCGATAGCAAGGTTGCTTGCTCCCGCGATGACGGCGAGCAGATCACCGTTTACGAGGTAGCGTTCCCCTTCTCCGAGCTGGGCGTCACCCCCGAAAAGGGCATGGAGCTGGGCTTGGCATTCTCCGTAAACTCCACCAACGAGTCTGATATTTCCAAGAACGTTTGGAAGAACATCACCGCTCGTAACGGCGGCGGTATCATCGGCAGAAACGACTACGCTAAGATCCCCGTAATCACTCTGAACTAATTCAACCAAGTATGGCGGGGGACCGAAAAACGGTTTCCCGCTTTCACTTTTTTCAAAAAAAGGAGTATTGTTATGACAGCCAGAGAACTGATGGAGCAGCTTATCGGCGGAGCAACGCTGAACAGACCCACCGTGGATACCTGCAAGCACGGCGACCCGGAAAAAGAGGTGCGCAAGGTTGCCCTCTGTATGACCGCCACCCCCGAGGTTTTGAACAAGGCCAAGGAGTGGGGGGCAGACATGGTGATCACCCACGAGCCCACCTTCCACGATCATTTTGAGAACCCCAGAGGGGATGCCGTGACCTTAAAAAAGAGAGAGTTCGTTGCGGAGCTTCCCTTCACCCTGTACCGCTTCCACGATTTTATCCATTGGGGCGTGGATTTTGACCACATCAACGAAGGCTTCCTGCGCTTGGTAGGCTGGAAGGGAACCTTCGACGGCAGATGCGGCTTTACCCTGGATACTCCCGCCAC
Organism: Clostridia bacterium; assembly: GCA_017629175.1. Classification (GTDB taxonomy): domain Bacteria; phylum Bacillota; class Clostridia; order Oscillospirales; family CAG-382; genus Coliplasma. The sequence goes on along the minus strand of JAGBXS010000041.1, from coordinate 8,389 downwards.
CGTTTATGAATTGGCAAAGAGTGTCAAGGAGGTTCTGGGCATCCGCCATCCCCGCATCATCGGTAACCCCGATCTGCTTGTCACCAAGATCGACATGATGCTTGGCGCCGGGGGAAGCGGCGCGGCAGATAACTTCCTGGGGGACGATAACCAGCTGATGATCACCGGTGAGATCTGCGAGTGGCGTGACGGTGAGCCCATCCGCGATGCCTCTCAGTTCGGCATTCCCAAGGCCATGCTGGTGCTGGGACATTGTGCCTGCGAAGCCCCGGGGATGAAGGTCTACGCCGCCGACATGGCGGAAAAGTACCCCGAGCTGGAAATTACCTATATCGAAAGCGGAGAGCTGTTCTCCTATGTGGACTGACCTTCCCGCTCCGGTCACCGAGGCGTTGGAGCGGCTGAATGCCCAAGGCTACCAAGGCTTTTTGGTGGGAGGCTGTGTGCGGGATCTTCTGCGGGGTGTGCCCCCCACGGATTACGACATGACCACCTCCGCCACTCCCGAGGAAGTGAAAAAGCTGTTCTCCGATAAAAACGTAGTGGAAACAGGTGTCCGTCACGGCACCGTCACGGTGTTTTCCCGGGGGATGCCCTTGGAGATCACCACCTTCCGTACCGACGGCAGCTACTCCGACGGCAGACATCCCGACGGGGTGACCTTTGCCTCCACCATCGAGGAAGACCTTGCCCGCAGGGATTTTACGGTAAACGCCATGGCGTGGAACCCGCGAAAGGGGCTTGCAGATCCCTTCGGCGGCAGGGAAGACCTGCAAAAGAGGTTGATCCGCTGTGTGGGGGAGCCCTCCCGCCGCTTTGACGAGGATGCCCTTCGCATTCTGCGAGGGGTGCGATTTGCCTCCGTGCTGGGGTTTGCCATAGAAGAAAACACCTCTCGCGCCATCCATGCCCAAACGCCCCTGCTTGCCAAGGTTTCCATCGAGCGGATCTCCGCGGAGCTGGCGAAGCTTCTCTGCGGTGCAGGTGCCGCGGATGTGCTGACCGCCTTCCGCGATTTGGTGGCCTTCCTTCTGCCGGAGCTTCCCGAGGTGTCCTTGGACACCCGTCTGCAAGCCTTGGCATCCGTTCCCCGTGAGCCTGCCTTGCGGCTGGCGGTGCTTCTTGCGGATCTGCCTCCCCATGAGGCGGGCAAGCTGCTGCGCCGTCTGCGGATGGAGAATAAGCTGAGCCTGCAGGTCACCGCCTTGATCAGGGAACAGAGAACCTTGCTGACCTGCACGGATACACCCTGCCTTCTGCGGCTGTTCCGCAAGTTCCCGCCGGAGCTGGCGGAGGCGCTTTTGACCCTCACCGAGGCGTTGCACGGCACTTCCATGGCGCAGATGCGCGGGCGGGTGGAAAGCCTGCTGGCATCCTCTCCCTGCCTTTCCGTGGCACAGCTTGCCGTCGGGGGCAAGGAGCTGATGGAGCTGGGGATCCCTGCGGGAGAAAAAATGGGAGAAGCGTTGCAGATGCTTTTGGAGGGCGTCACCGACGGGAAATGGGAAAATTCCCGTGAAGCTTTGCTGTCTGCCGCAAAAAGTTGGCACAGCGTGTGCTGAAGACATTGACAAATGATGGAAATTGTGCTATACTGTATCCACACTGAAACGAATAAGGAGTTTTCCTATGGCTGAATACGTTATTTTTGCTGATTCCTCCGTGGATCTTCCCCTTGAGGAGATCAACCGCTACGGCTTGCAGATCGTAAATCTGCATTTGTTCATTGGCGGTAACGAGGAGAATATCGATACCCTGGATAGCCACGCCTTCTACCAGCGCCTCCGCGCAGGGGAAGTGGCTTCCACCTCCGCTCCCTCTCCCGAGGAGTATACGGAGAAGATGCGCCCCGTGCTGGAAGCAGGGAAGGACATCCTGTACCTTGGCTTCTCCGAGGGGCTGAGCTGCTCCTACAACAACGGCAAGCTTGCCATGGAGGAGCTGGCTGAGCAGTACCCCGACCGTAAGCTGTACCATGTCAGCACCAAGTGCGCTTCCACCGGCCACGGCCTTCTCGCCGTTCTTGCCGCCAGAAAACAGCAGGCAGGCGCTACCATTGAGGAAGTACGTGATTGGGTCATCGACACCCTGCCCCATCTGGTGCATTGGTTCACCGTTGACGATCTGATGTTCTTAAAGCGCGGCGGCAGAATTTCTGCTGTGACCGCCGTTGCGGGCACCATGCTGGGCATCAAGCCCATCCTCCACGTGGACGACGAGGGTCACCTCATCAATATGTCCAAGGTAAGAGGCAGAAAGGCCTCCCTGCAGACCATGGTGGACAAGGTTCGCCAGACCTCTATCGACCCCGCCTCCCAGACCATGGCCATCTGCCACGGCGACTGCCTGGAGGACGCACAGTGGATCGCAGAGAAGCTGAAGGCGGAGCTGAACGTTCCCGAGATCATCATTTCTCCCACCGGCACCGTCATCGGCGCACACTCCGGCCCCGGCACCATTGCCATGTTCTACATCGGCACGGAGAGATAAAAAAGCAAAAGAAAAGGACGCGAAAATGCGTCCTTTTTTGATACCGTCACGGTATCAAAAGTGCGGTTTTCCTTTTTTCGCTCCCGCAAAAAACTCCCCCGCGTTTTCACGCAGGGGAGATGATCTTAGCAGAAGGTTGCTACGTAGTACTTCTTTTTGCCGCGGCGGATGACCACGAACTTGCCGTCAATGGCGTTTTCCTTGGTCAACAGTACGTTGCCGTCCTTTTCGATATCGCCGTTCAAGGACACAGCGCCTGCCTTGAGGAAATCGTTGCCCTCGCGGTTGGAGGAGGCCGCACCGCCCAGCTTCAAGGCATCCAGCAGACGGGTGCCCTCGGGAATTTCAAAATGAGGAACGTTCTTCAGCCCTGCCAGCAGATCCTGGGGAGGGATGGACTTGATGTCCCCGGAGAACAGCTGCTCGCTGATGCGAACGGCTTCCTCGTATGCGCCCTCGCCGTGGAGGTCGGTGATGATCTCCTTGGCCAAGGCCTTCTGTGCCAAGCGGAGGTGGGGCTGCTCGTTGTGCTGACGCTCGATCTCCTCGATCTCCTCACGGGAGAGGAAGGTCAGTCTCTTCAAATAGGGAACCGCCATCACGTCCTCTGCGTTCAGCAGGAACTGATACAGCTCGTAAGAGGATGTCTTGTTCTTATCCAGCCAAACTGCGTTACCCTCGGACTTGCCGAACTTGTTGCCCTGGGAGTCGGTGATCAAGGGCATGGTCATGGCGTAAACCGTCTCGCCGGTGGTCTTGCGGATCAGCTCGATACCGGTGGTGATGTTGCCCCACTGATCGGAGCCTGCCACCTGGAGATCCACGTTCATATGCTCGTGGAGATACTTAAAGTCGTAGCCCTGGATCAGCATGTAGGAGAACTCGGCGTAGGAGATACCCGTCTCCATCTGACGCTTGACGTGATCCTTGCTGAGCATATAGCCAACGTTGATGAACTTACCGATGTCGCGGAAGAAGTCCAGCACGTTCATATCCTTGATCCAGTCGTAGTTGTTCACTACGGGGTAGGGGAACAGCTTCTGCACCTGCGCCTTCAACGCCTCAAAGTTGCGGAACACCACTTCCTTCTGGGAAAGAGCGCGCTCCACGGTGCCTCTGGGGTCGCCTACCAAGCCGGTAGCGCCGCCCACCAGGATCAGCGGGTGATGTCCTGCCTCTGCCAGACGGCGGGTGATGAGGAAGGAGGAGTAGTGCCCCAAATGCAGGCTGTCTGCGGTGGGGTCGGTGCCGATATAGAAGGTGAGACCACCCTCGTTCAATTTGTCGATCAGGGCGGGATCGGAGATGCTCTCGATCAAGCCGCGCCATTGAAGCTCTTCATATACTGTCATTGCGATTACCATTCCTTGTGTGTTACTGTTTATACCAAGGCAGTATACCATAGAAATAGGCAATTTGTCAACAGAAAAACGCAAAAACCCCTTGACGAACGGCGAAAAAAGGGGTATAAATGAGAGAATCTGTTTGGAGGCGCGCTATGTTGCTTACCGTTTTCATCGCCGCCGCGGCGTGTATTGCCATGCTGGGGCTGGTTTTCTTCTTTCCCTCGGTGTCTATCCGCAGGCGTTTGATCAGTACCTATTGGTTCGCCCCCTTGGGCGGAGCCTTGCTTTTGTTGCTTCTCGGCAGGATCGGCTGGGACGAAGTCGCCGCAGGGCTGACCAAAAGCGGGGGGATCAACCCGTTACAGCTTTTGGTGCTGTTCCTTTCCATGACCCTGCTTTCCGTATTCCTGGATCAAGCGGGGTTCTTCCGCTGGCTGGCCTCCAAGGTGCTTCGCTACGCGGGGAGAAGCCAGAAGAAGCTGTTTGTCTGCCTTTATTTTATGGTGGCAGTGCTCACCGTCTTCACCTCCAACGACGTGGTGATCCTCACCTTCACCCCCTTCCTTTGCTTCTTTGCCAAGAACGCAAGCATCGACCCTCTTCCCTTCCTGGTAGGGGAGTTCGTGGCGGCCAATACCTGGAGCATGGCGCTCCTTATCGGCAACCCCACCAACATCTGCCTTTGCACCGCAGGGAACGTGGATTTCCTTGCCTACCTGCAGGTGATGTGGCTGCCCACCCTGCTGTCGGGGCTTACCTCCTTTGCCGTTTTGTATCTCATGTTCCGAAAGAGACTGCAAAAGCCCATGGAGCAGGGGGAGGATGACCCCAAGCTTGCCGACGTACCCGCAGTGGTTACCGCCATCTGCCATTTGGGGGTGTGCATCCTGCTGTTGGTGTTCTCCAACTTCCTTGCCATGCCCATGTGGCTCATCACCCTTGTATGCTTCGCCAGCCTGTACGTTTCCATGACGGTGTATTTCCTGGCACGGAAGAAGGGCCTTCGGATGATCACCGATTCCTTCCGCCGCGCCCCTTGGGAGATCATTCCCTTCGTGCTCTCCATGTTCGTCATCGTTTTGGCGTTGGAACGGGCGGGGGCTACCGAAGCGTTGGCGGGCTTACTTTCCCGGGGGGATACGGTGCTGACCTTTGGCACCACCTCCTTTTTGGCGGCCAATTTGGTGAACAACATTCCCATGAGCGTGTTCTATTCCTCCGTGGTGGCGGCTGTGCCCTCCTCAGAGGCGGCAGGTGCGCTGTACGCCGCGGTGGCGGGATCTAACTTGGGCGCTTATCTCACTCCCATCGGGGCTCTTGCAGGCATTCTGTGGATGAGCCTGCTTTCCCGCTACGGGGTGAAGCTCTCCTTCTTAAAGTTCTTGCGGTATTGCGCCCCCGTGGCCATCCTTTCCATGGCGGCGGCAATGCTGGGGCTGTGGTTGGTGGTTTAGGGGAGCAACTAAACTTTTTTCTTTTTGGAAAAAGAAAAAAGCTTAACAAAAAAGAAAACCCATTGCCCAAAACTGTCGTTTTGGGGAAGAAAAAGAGAACCTTCTGCGATCAAACAGAAGGTTCTTTTGCATGAAAAGTTTTTTGGAAAAGAGCACGAGAGAAACCTTTTTTACAAAAAAGGTTTCTCTCGTTCGTTCTTCGTTCTCTATCCCTTGGGTACCAGCGTGATCAAGCACAGCTCCGGCGGGTTGCTGATGCGGGGGACGCGGGTGTTCTTCGTAGCAAGCCCTCGGCTGACCAAAAGCTTGGTGCCCTCCAGATCGTAAACGCCTCCTGTGTACTTGGGGAAGAGCCCCACGTCCGGGGCTAAAAAACCGTCCTTCAGGAAGGGAAACCGCCATTGCCCGCCGTGGGCGTGACCGGTGAGCACCAGATCGAAGGGCAACCCGGCGTAATCTTTGGCCCGCTCGGGACGGTGGGTCACCAGCAGGGCGCATCTTCCCGGGCGCACCGCTTGGCACGCCTGCAAAAGCTGAGCGCGGTACACCTCTTCTTGGTGCAACGGATCCTCCACGCCGCAGAGCAAAAGCTGATTGTCACCAATCACCACCAAAGCGTTTTCCCCCGCCAGAACACGGACGCCCGTGGCTCTTGCCGCACGCTTCACCAGATCGTATCTGCCGGTTTTGATCTCGTGGTTGCCGGGGATATAAAAGGTGCGGAACTCCTTTTGGAACGCGCGAAGCGCCTCCAGACCGCCTTTCAAGGACACACGCTCGTCAAAGGTGTCCCCGCCGAAGATCACAAGATCCGGAGAAAAATCCCGCACCTTGGCAAGACATGCGGCGTGCTCTTCTCCGTGGAGGTCGGAAAGGAAGGCGATTTTTACGGGGGAGACAAGCCCCTCTGCGGGGAGAGAATAGGGAACCGCCTCTACGGACGGTTCCCAAATCTGTACTCTACTCATTTCTTGCGCAGGAAGACCACGATCAGACCGATGCCTGCCAGGATCACTACCACGCAGATCACGATGATCAGGGTGGTGGAGCTGCCATCATCGTCGATAGGCTCGACAAGGGTGCTTTCGGTGGTGGATTCCGCCTCGGAGGATTCTTCCTCGGGCTGACTGCTCTCCTCTTCCTCCTCCTTGCTTTCCTCGCCGGGACCGGGGGCAGGGTTGGGATCGAAGGGCTCGCCCTCGGGGAGGGACAGCTCGCCGTACAGCTTGTTCTGATCCACCTTGTACATCACGCAGGTGATCTGCTCTGCTCTGTAAAGATCGCTTTCCAGAGCTTCCTTTGCCTTCTTGTTGGAAATCTTCTTGATGGCGAGATGGAAATCCTTCAGCATTTCGCCGTCCATCTTACCCTCTGCCACGGATTCCTTCAGACCGTCGATCATGCCTGCCAGGCTCTCGCCTTCCTGGGAGGTGATGCCTCCAAAGGGAACCAGCACGTCGTTGATTCTGCCCTTCATGTAATCCAGTGCGGTCTTGATGGCCAGATCGGGATCTCTGTAGGGGGTGATGGCGGGGTTGCGGTATACGGTGTCCAGCAAAGCGGGGCCGGTCTTATCCTTCAGGTAAGCGGAGCCCTCGAAGAAGCAGTCGCCGTATGCGCCGTAGAGGTTGTCCTCGATGCACTGGCGTACCATTTCCTCGGCACCCAGACTTGCCATGAACACGCCCAAGCCGGTAACCACCATACACTGGTCGCCGCCGATTTTCACCTGCTGACGGATATCGTCGCCAAAGCCGTCGCCGTATGCCATGGGGTGCAGGATGTCGATCCAATCGTTTTCCATCCAGGTGAGGTAGTCCTGATAGTTGTACTCGGTTGCACCGTTTACGGTGGCAACAACGTCGGCGGAGATCAGCACCTCGGGACGTACGCGGTCCACCATTTCGCGGACAGCCTTAACCATCTCGGTAACCTGGCTCATGCGGAACTTCTTCCAGTCCTCCCAGTAAGCCGCGCTGGTGTCGTAGGTGGGAGTCACGCCGTAATGGTACTGATCCTCAAACTTCTTGAACGCCGCCTCGGTGTAGCCGAAGTCCAGCTCCGCTCTGGAATAGTAGCGGATGTAGTCCAATTCAAAGCAGTCGATATCGTAGTTGCGGATGATGTATTCGTAGAAGGAGACCAGATATTCACGAGCCTCGTCGTTGGCGGGGTCGATCATCATAAAGTCGTCGGGGTTGTCGGGGGTGCCGTTCTGGCTGAGGGAGAGCCACTCGGGCTTTTTGTAGGCGATACAGTCGGAGTAGTAATTGCCCTTGCTGTGTCCTACCTCCATGATGGCCATCCAAAGGTGGCATTCCATGCCGTACTTGTGGCAAGCGTCAATATATGCCTGGAGTACGTCGTAGTTGAAGGTCTTGTTCCGCTGGAACAAGCAATCTGCGGGGGTGTTCATAATCACGCCGTTGTTGAAGTTGCCCTCCACGCAGACGGTGTTGATGCCTGCGTCGTAAAGCTGCTTCACGTATGCTTCAACCTCTCTTGCGTTTGCTTGAGAGGGACGTACCCATGCGGCGCGGTACTGCACGGTGTAGCTTTCGGAGATGGAGTTGCGGATCAGGTCGGCCTTGTCGGTAACTGCCTTGCACTCCACGGCAAACTCATAGTCCGTGCCGCCTGCCTTGTATGCCGCAAGGGCGGTGTCGAACAGCTGTCTTGCCTCCTTGATGGCCGCTTCCAGCACGTCGTACTGCACGTAGAGGAAGTTCTCCTTGGCTTCTGCCAGCAGGGGCTCCAGATCCTTCAAGATCACGTCCATACCACGCTCAAGGCTCTCTGCGTTGTAGCTGAAGGTGATGGTCTTGGTAGCGGTGTCGTATTTTGCCATCATGCCCAAAAGCACGTTGGTCTGCAGCCAATCCAGAGATGCGCCGTGGCCGGAAACCACGTAGCCGTTCTTGGGGATGGGGGAGTTGTTACCGCCCAGGGAGACCACCAGGCCGTCCTCTACGGTGATCTCGTAGCCGTACTCGTTGGTGCCGGTGGTGGCGCCCTTGCTGGGGGTATAAATGATCAGCTGGTCGGTGTTACGGGTGGCGTTGATGGCGTTATAGGATCTCTATACATCGTAGAACACGT
>JAGBXS010000005.1 GCA_017629175.1 Clostridia bacterium | reverse complement strand
GAATTCCGGGTAAAGGTCGGCGTTTTTGGCTATGTCAAACAGGCTCTTGCCCTCTCTGCCTGCCCGGGTATCCAGCTTTAAGAGGGTGGTATCCCCGATGGCACGCTTGGGCACGTTGATGATACGGCGCAGACGGACGTTGTCGGCAGGGTTGTTCACCACGGAGAGGTAAGAGATCACGTCCTTGATCTCCCGCCGCTCGTTAAACCGCAAGCCCCCGCAGATGCGGTAGGGGATGCGGTGCTTCACGAAGGCCTGCTCGATGTTATTGGAAAGGGCGGTGAGACGGTACAGCACGGCAAAATCTCCGTACCGCCGCTTGCCTGCATTTACCTGCTTGCGGATCTCGCCGATGATGGCAAGAGCTTCCTCCCCTTGGGTCATGGGACGGTGGACCCGGATGGGCTCCCCTTCCCCTGCCTTTGTCCAGAGGTTCTTGCCTTTTCTGCCCTTGTTGTGCTTGATCACGGCGTTGGCCGCGTTTAAGATATGCCCGGTGGAGCGGTAGTTCTGCTCCAGGCGGATGGTTTTTGCCCGGGGGAAGGTACGGTCGAACTGCAAAATGTTCTCTACCGTTGCCCCGCGGAAGCTGTAAATGGACTGGTCGTCGTCACCCACCACGCACACGTTCTCCTTGCCGCCGCCAAGCATAGCGACCAAGCGGTTTTGGGAGGGGTTGGTGTCCTGGAACTCGTCCACCAGCACGTAGTCGAACTGGTTGCGATACTGCTCCAGCACGGCGGGATACTCGGTGAACAGCTTCTCGGTGAGCATGATAAGATCGTCAAAATCCAAGGCACCGGATTGCTTTAACTCCTGCTGATACTCGGTGTAGACCTCCGCCGCCTTCAGGATACGGGTATCCTTCCCGGCATCCAGCATCATCTCCTCGGGAGAACAGCTTCTCTCCTTATAGCGGGAGATCAGCCCGATCACCGCCTTGGGGGAAAGCACCTTCTCGTCCATGTGACGGCGCTTCATCACCGCGGTGACCACCTTCTTCACATCGTCGGTGTCGTAGATGGTAAAGTTGGAGGGATAGCCCAAAAGCTCGATATGTCTGCGCAGGATCCGCACGCAAACGGAATGGAAGGTTCCCGCCCAGATATCACGGGCACGCTCCCCCAAAAGGGTCTGGAGGCGCTCCTTGAACTCCCCTGCCGCCTTGTTGGTAAAGGTGATGCACAGCACCCGCCAGGGACGGGCGGGCTCCACCGCCATCTGCTCCAGAACGCTGCGGATCCCCGCGCGGGAGCCGTTCTCCGCCTCCAGCATTTGGGGGTAAAGCTGTTCCGCATCCATGGGAAGCTCCTCATCCTGCCAGGCGTTGCCGAAGAGGATGATGTTGCCGATGCGGTTGACCAGCACGGTGGTCTTTCCCGACCCCGCGCCCGCCAGCACCAGCAAGGGCCCTTTGACGGTTGCCACTGCCTCCTGCTGGGGCGGGTTGAGAAAGCCGTAATATTTGGCGAACAGATCGCGCTTTTTTTGGTTAAAACGGGCTGCAAAATCCGTCACGGCGGTTCTCTCCTTTCCCGCATGGGTATACCAATGGCATTCTAAAATATCATTCTTCACATTATATACCATCCGGAAGAAAAAATCAATCCTTTTTTTCACGAAAACATTGCATTCCTGCCCCCGATATGATAAAATGTAACCAAATCCAAGAGAAAAGGAAGGCACGCTTATGAAAGCCATTCGTTTCGTCGCACTGCTTTTGGTGCTTGTGACGGTTCTGCCCCTTGCGGTGTCCGCATACGGAAAGGACGACAGCACCCTGCTCATCACCCACATCAACACCTCTCCCTCCACGGAGGGCTCTGCCATCATCCTCTCCGGCTCCTCGGTGAAGAAGCTGGGAGAAAAGGGCACCTTTGCCTGGTGGACGGTTTTGATCTTCGACTGGGATGCCAAGCAATCCTGCTTTGTCCTTAAAGAGAGCAACACCAACGCGAGCAACGTGGATAAATCTCAGATGGAGATCCCGGAAAACGGCTTTGCCTACTGCATCTGCGTGGGCAACGATTACTCTTCCTCCGGCGGCATCAATTACGTCACCGACCGTATTAAGAAGAGCAACGAATACGCCCGCTCCCTGCAGGTAGGGGACAAGGCCTATCTCTACGGCACCAACCTTTCCGCCGGCAGCATCAAGACCAACGGCAAGGAATGGTACGGAGAGGATTTTATCAGCAATTCCTACGTGAAGATCGGTTCTCCCGCAGAGGGGGAGACGGCTTACGACCCCATCAAAAACAAGGGAGACCTGCCCCAGCTGGTGATCTCTCCCAACTATTATAACTCCAAGCATTACGCCGAGCAGGATTGCATTCTGTTCGACGCCTCCTTCGGCTCTTACGTGCAGAACGTCTACGATTACTCCTGGTGGAGATGTCTGATCTTTGACTGGGATCCCGCAGAGGGTTGCTACGTGGTCACCGCCGTGGATACAAGCGTGGGCAGCGGGCTGAGCAAGGCCCCCGTGATCCCCAAAAACGGCTTTGTCATCTTGGACTGCGCCTCCGCCTCCCAGAACAGCATCCAAGCCGCTTCCGTTGGCAATAAGGCCTATTTCTACAAGGAAAACGGCGCTTACACCATCTGCCTGAACCAGCCCATGGAGGGAAAGACTGCCTTGAAGCCCGGGAATGCGGAGTCCATCCAGGCCGCACCCTTTTTGAAAATGGCGGCCAAGGAAAAATGCACCCCCGAGGGCTACACCGTGGAGTGGGAGCCTGTGGCAGGGGCAAAGTCTTACACCGTCTCGGTGAACAGCTCCACCTCCAACAATCTCTGCAAGCTCATCGTTCAGCCCACCAAGGTAAGCGGCACCTCCTACACCATTCCCAAGGGAAAAATGGAGATCGGCGGCGCATATACCGTCACCGTTTCCGCAGATAACTCTATGTCTGCCTCCGCAAAGCTGTATTGCTTCTCCGCCGAGGCACTGGATTGCAACCTTTCCGATAAGACCGTCCTTGCCTTCGGCGACTCATTGACCGCAAGAAGCGGCTGGGTGGCAATGCTGGGAGGCTACATCGGCACCGACGTGATCAACGCGGGTGTGGGCGGCGACTCCACCATCAACGCCGTGGGCAGATTGGAACGGGACGTGCTTTCAAAGAAGCCCGACGTGGCTTTGGTTTGCTTCGGTATGAACGACCAGGCGCAGTCCCAGAGCAAGAACGCTCCCAACGTGTCCTTGGAAAAATACACGGAAAACATGATCCACATCATCGAGGAGCTGCAGGCCATCGGCACGGAGGTGATCCTCATCGCGCCCCACGATGCTTACGCGGCCAACGGGTTCTACTCCCCCGGCGGCTACGGGCTGGATTACGCCTACGGCAACATGAAGGATTTCTGCAATGTGGTCCGTGAGCTGGCGGAGGAATACGACTGCGGGCTCATCGACATTTACGCCGAGGCGGAGCAAGAGGACATGACCAAGTTCTTAGCGGCGGGAGACGGTATTCACCAATCCCCCGAGGGGCATAAGCTTTGGGCGAAGTACGTTTCCGAGTATCTTCTGGCGGTGTATGACGGCAAGAACGCGGTAGAGATTTCCGTAAAGGCGGAAGCCGACGGAGAGGTGCTGGAATGCGGCACTTGGGTCATGGCTGAGGGTGCTTCCATGTACGTTCCCGTACCTGCGGGTGCGGAGGGTGAGCCAAAGCTGATCACCGCGGCACAGGGTGTTTCCGTCACCTATACCTGGGTGGGCGAGATCCCCGAGGAATCCACCGAGGAATCCGCCGAGGAAAGCGAGGAGGTAAGCGAGGAAGCAAGTGAAACGGTATCCGAAGCTGCTTCCGCCACGGAAAGCACGGGCGAGACGGAGGAGACGGACAGCTCCGTCGCCATCTGGCTGATCTGCATCGGCGCGGCTTTGGTTCTTGGAGGTTGTGCGGCGTTCTTCGCAAAAAAGAAAAAATAAGCATTTTTTACGGGACGTTTTGAAAAAAGACGTCCCTTTTTTCATGCACGCCTTCTTCCGTATATCGCCTCTTGCTTTTTTTGCACGGCTATGATATACTGTAAAAAAATCAACAGGAGAGTGCTGTTTATGAAAAGAATCATCGCCTTTCTTTTACTGACCTGCATACTGCTTTTGGCAGGATGTCAAACGGAAGCGCCTGCGGAGACAAGCTCTGCGGAAAGCTTTGAAGAAAGCTCCTCGGAAAGCTCTGAGGATACCTCCTCGGAGGGGCTTCCCGAGAACGTGCGCTTTACCACCGTCAGTGTGGGAAAAAGCTACGAATATATCACCTTAGAGCCCGCCGAGCATTACCCCGATCTCTTCGGCACCCAACTTACCGACGGACAGAAGGCCTACGACATCGGCGTGCATTACACCGACGTGCGTATGGTAGGCTTCTCCGGGGATACCGCTGTGGTGATCGATCTGGGTGAGGACGGCAAGCGTCTCACCGGTGCCTCCGCAAGAGGCTTGGATATGTTCAAGGACGGCGTAAAGATTCCCGATATTTTGAGAGTCTCCGGCTCTGACGACGGCAAGACCTGGAAGAGCCTGGGCAGAGCCAATTTTGCCCCCACGGGAGATATGACGGTGAGCACCGCCACCGTCACCTTTGACGAGCTGGCGGAATACCGCTATATCCGTTTCCGCGTGACCCGCAGCGGCGGCATCATCTTCTTGGACGAGCTTGAGGTTTACGCCGACGTGGATCAGCCCGAAGAGCAGGGAGACGGCGCGGAGACTGTCTACACCGCCGAGGACATTGACCGCGGTGCATGGGCAGCCCTCTCCACGGGAAAAACCGCCAAGCCCACTTACAGCGAAAACCTTGCCCTCTACAAGACCTATGCCTTTGAAAACTGTGCCTTTGACCCTCGCGCTCCCAAAAGCGATAAGCTTCTCACCGACGATGACCGTACGGGGAGACTGTTCGGAGAGCCCGTTTGGGTGGGTCTCCGAGGGGGCAGCGTGAAGCTGGATCTGAAAAAGAGCTGTGAAAATATTTACGCCGTACAGATCTTCGCTCTGGGCAAGGGCTTTCAGGTAGACTTGCCCGATTATCTGGATATTTACGGCTCTGACGACGGCAAGAGCTTTACCCTGCTGGGGAGAGCCTATTCCCCCGGCAAGGGCGACCATCACACCTACACCCTGCTGTTGCCCGAATACGTCAAGGCGCGGTATATCAAGGTCGCCTTCCCCGAAGAGCAGACCTGCTGGGTAGAGGAGATCCGGGTATTGGGCGGCGTTTCCGAAGCCCCCGAGACGGAGCTGTATCCCCCTTTGGACTTCCCCTACGTAGAGGAGGATGTGTATTGGGACTCCGCCGAGAGTGACTATGCAACCCGTCAGAATTTGCTGTTGGGACTGATCCAGCAGGTTGCCTGCTCCGGCTACGAGCCCTCTCACCAGCTGCAGGCAGACGCAAAGAAGAGAACCGATCCCGACTCCCCCATTCTCACCGACGGCAAGCTGGGCAACAGCCAGAATATGTACTGTTACAGCGGTGAATGGTTCTTCGTTACCGGCGGCAACGCTTACGAATTCTTTTACGATTTAGGCAAGCTTTCCACCATTGATACCGTAGAGCTGAGCATTTTGGAGCAGACGGATTGGGGCATTGCCAGACCCAAATCCATCTCTGTGTTCCTTTCCGACGACGGAGAGAATTGGTACGAGGTCTATGATTACCTGCGGGACGAAAACGATCCCAAAAACAAAAACGCCACCCGCCTCACCTTCACCTGTGAATTGGAAACTCCCTATGCGGCAAGATTCGTGCGGTTCCGCGTGGACGGCTCCGTCATGTTCATCGACGAGCTTCGCGCCTTCGGTACCAAGGAGGTCAAGAAGGATACGGTGCGCCTTGAGGACAGCGGCATCCGCCCGGTGGTATACTACACCAACCCCGCCCGTGAGCAGTACGCCAACAGCGGAAACACCTCCGTGAAGGCGGATGATATTATCCTCACCTTCGGAAACGTGGATTTCGGCGAGGACATAAAGGCCTTCGTTGCCTACGTGGACGAGAACAACAAGGCGTTGGATTTCTATTTCGACGGCTTCCTCTACGGAATGTACGGCCAGACCAAATCCAACAACCAGCTTCACCTTTACAACGTAAAAGCCGACTGGGAGGAATTGTACGACGCTATCTTCAACGGTGTGGGCGGATTCGATCTGCTCAATACCACCGTGGGGCAGGTCAAGGAGGAATTGAACCGCCCGGACTACAAGGCTTACGTTTACATCAATATGTGGTGCGTTTGCGAGAAGGTCACCAACTTCGGTGACGTGGACGGCGACGGGGTCTCCGAAAACCTCTCCAAGGCAGAGGACCGCAAGAAGGTGGTGGATTGGTACATCACCATGTGCATGGAGGAGTTTGCCGCCAGAGGATACGAGCATCTGGAGCTGGACGGCTTCTATTGGAACGGAGAATCGGTGAACTGGGACGATCCCTCCACCGCTGTTACCGAGGACAACTCCCACATCATTACCGAGACCTCGGAATACATCCACGCCCACGGAACCAATTTCCTGTGGATCCCCTATTACACCGCAAACCGCTATTATCAGGCCTATGAATTGGGCTTTGATCTGGTATGTATGCAGCCCAACTATATGTTCGATCTGAAGCAGCCTCTTTACCGCTTTGACGTTACTGCCTCCCGCACCAAGCGTCAGAATCTTTGCGTAGAGATCGAGCATTCCTACCAAGCCCTTTCCGACCCGCTGTTCGTGCGGAACTATATGCTGTATCTGTATTACGGCATTACCGAGGGCTACATGGAGGGGGCTACCCACATTTACTACGCCGACGTTACCAACTATATGCAGATGGCGTACAGCGACAATCCCCTCTCCCGTATGCAGTACGATGCCACCTATCAGTTCATACAGGGCACCCTGAAGCCCACCCCCGATAAGGCGGAGGATCTTCTCTGCACGGGTAAGAAGGACACCATGTCAGAGGGCGATCTGAACCCCGAGGACGGGCTGTACCTGTACACCCTGCATTCCGATGCCGCCCACGGATACGTGGCCCTTGCAAGCGACGGCTCCTTCCGTTACTTCCCCGACAAGGGCTTTACCGGAACGGATTCCTTCACTTATACCTACAACAATTACATGGGTGAATCGGAAGTCTGCACCGTAAAGATCACGGTAGAATAAAAAACAATGAAGGACCTTTCTTTGAGGAAAAAGAAAGGTCCTTCATAATCCCAAAAAATCAAAGAGCAGAAAAGCACTTCAACAGATCGGTGCGGAGATCCTGGTCATAAGAGGTGACGGTAAGGGTGATATAGCCATCCTCCAAAAGAACGTAGATCTGCCACTGGAACACTGCGGTGCCATCCAGAACCCCTTGCAGGGCAACGCCGCTGTATGGCTTTCCGTCTAAGAAGAAGGTGGCTACCTCATGGGTCACGCCGATGAAGCCGCTGTCCTCCCAGGCCTTCTGCAAGGCGGGGGCGGCAGAGGAAGCCAGCATCTCCCCCGTCAAGCCCTGCATGGTGGCAAGCGGGGTAAAGCTCCCCTGCACGGAGGCAGTGCCGTCGGGTGAAAGGGCAAAGAGGCTGTCTGCCCCTCCTTGGTTCTGCCATCCCTCCGGGAAGGTGAACAGCAAAGCATCACAGAGGGAATAGGGCGCGGGGGTCTCCGGCAGGGAAAGCTCCTCGGCAGAGCTTTCGGAAGACTCCTCGGGCAGAGAGATCTCCGTGATGACGGATTCCGTGGAGAATTCCGCCGCGCTTTGGGAGGAAGCAGTACTTTCCTCCGCGGAGAATTCCTGCTCCGCTGGGGTATGGCATCCCGCCAGAAGCAGACACAAAAGCAACGCAAATGCAACCTTTTTCATCAAAGAAAACCCTCTCTTTCTACACTGTTTGCTAAAAGGATACCATCTGATTTGGGTTTTGTCAAGGCGGTTTTTACTGAATTTTTGTCAAAAATCCACACCGCACCCCCGGATTGCACTTGCATTTTTCCCCGAGCCGTGGTATACTGTCTTTGTATTTTCTTCATAAAGGAGATGTCTTTTTTATGAAAATCGTTATCATCGGAGGCGGTACCGTAGGTGCCGCGATCTGTGCAGAGCTTTCTGCCGACAAGCATGATATCACCGTGATCGATAAAAGCTCCGCCGCCGTGGAGGAGATCACCAGTACCAGCGACGTGTTTGGGGTGGTGGGTAACGGCGCGGACGTTTCCGTACTGCGCAAGGCGGGGACGGAAAAGGCTGAGCTTGTCATCGCCGTGACCTCCGGAGACGAAGTCAATATTCTTTGCTGTGCCGCCGCCAAACGGCTGGGGGCACAGAATACCGTTGCCCGCGTGCGCAACCCGGAGTATTCCGAGCTGATGACCTTGATGAAGTCGGAGATGAACCTCTCCCTTACCATCAATCCCGAGCTGGCGGCCGCCAAGGAGATCTATCGCTCCCTGCGCTTCCCCGCGGCGGCGAAGGTGGACACCTTCTACCGCGGCAGAGTGGAAATGGCGGAGTTTGTGGTTGCCCCGGACTCTCCCCTTTGCGGCGTGACCTTGAACGAGCTTCGCTCCAAGCTGAACATTCGCTTCCTGGTCTGCGGCGTTTTGCGCGGGGACGAGGCGTTGATCCCCGGCGGTTTCTTTACCGTCAACGCAGGGGACGTGCTGTGCGTTACCGCTCCCGACGAGGAGCTTTCCCGCTTCTTCATTGCCGCGGGCGAGAAAAAACGCCCCATGAAGGACGTGCTCATCGCAGGCGGCGGCAGAATTACTTATTATCTGGAGGCATTGCTCCAGAAGGCCCACGTGAAATCCACCGTCATCGAGCAGGATCGCGCGCTGTGTGACGGGATCTCCGAGGAATACGCCTCCTGTACCGTGGTGCACGGAGACCCCTCCAAGCAGGAGCTTCTGCTGGAGGAGGGCCTGGAGCGTACCGACGCCTTCCTTGCCCTCATGGACACCGACGAGGAAAACGCCATCATCTCCATGTACGCCAAGACCAAGGGCGTGCGGAAGGTGGTCACCCTGGTGCGCACCATGTCCTACGTGGATTTCTTCCGCGGGGTGGGGCTGCAGAGCATCGTGTCTCCCCGTTCCTCCACCGCGTCCTACATTCTCCGTTACGTCCGCTCCCTGGCAAACGCAGGCAGCTCCCATATCGAGACCCTGCACAAGCTGCTTTCCGACCGGGTTGCGGCCATGGAATTCCGCGTGAAGGAAAACATCCAGGGGCTGACGGACATTCCCTTGAAGGCGTTGAAGTGCAAAAAGGGCATCCTCATCGCCTGCATCGGCAGGAAGGATAAGGTCATTATCCCCACCGGTGACGACGTGATCAGCAACGGCGATACCGTGATCGTAGTCACCGCCAAGCACCATCCCGAAGGATTGGGAGACATTCTGGAATCATGAGCTACCGCATGGTAGGGTATCTGCTGGGTGTCATCCTGCTGATCGAGGCGGCCTTGATGACGGTGCCGATGCTGACGGCATTGCTTTACGGCGAATCCATTCTGCCCTTCTTTTTCACCATTCTCATTTTACTTGTATTTTCCCTTCCCGCGCTGTTCTTAAAGCCCAAGGAATCCCGCTTTTACGCCAAGGACGGTATGATCTGCGTAGCGGGGTCCTGGATCCTGCTTTCCGCCTTTGGCGCGTTGCCCTTTGTGTTTTCCGGCGCCATCCCCTCTTACGTAGACGCCTTTTTTGAGACGGTTTCCGGGTTCACCACCACCGGCGCTACCATTTTGACGGAGATCGAGTCCCTGCCCAAGGGCATCCTTTTCTGGCGCAGCTTCACCCACTGGATCGGCGGTATGGGCGTGCTGGTGTTCATGCTGGCCTTGCTCCCCTCCACGGGCGGACAATCCATCCATCTGCTCCGCGCGGAGACCACCGGCCCCCAAAAGGGCAAGCTGGTGCCCAAGATGAAGCAATCCGCCATGATCCTCTACGCCATCTATTTCGCCTTGACCACGTTGCAGGTAGTGCTGTTGCTGTGCACGGGAATGCCCTTGTACGACTCCCTGGTAAATTCCTTCGGCACTGCGGGCACGGGTGGCTTCTCCGTGCTGAACGACTCCATCGCGGGCTACAACAACCCTGCGGCGGAATGGATCATTGCCGTCTTTATGGTGATCTTCGGTGTCAACTTCAACCTATATTTCTTCCTGCTGCTGAAGCGGTTCAAGGAGGTTTTGAAGAACGAGGAGCTGCGAGTCTATTTGCTGATCTGCACGGCCGCCACTGCGGTGATCGCGTGGAACGTGTGGGACACCTTCTTTTCTGCGGAGGGCTGTATCCGCACCGCCTTCTTCCAGGTGGCCTCCATCATCTCCACCACGGGCTTTGCCACGGTGAACTACGACCTCTGGCCGGATCTTGCCAAGACGGTGATCCTGTGTCTGATGATCGTGGGCTCCTGTGCAGGCTCTACCGCAGGAGGTCTGAAGGTTTCCCGGGTGATCTTGATGTTCAAGAACATCGGCAGAGAGCTGAAGCATCTGGTGCGCCCCAACTCCATCAATACCGTGCGTATGGACGGAGAGGCGGTTCCCACGGAGACCCAGCGCAGGGTCGCCAATTACATGAGCATCTACCTTGCGTTGATCGCTATCTCCGTGTTGCTCATCTCCTTTGAGGGGTTTGGGTTTGAGACCCATTTCACCTCGGTGCTGACCTGCATCAACAACGTGGGCCCCGGCCTTGCCAAGGTAGGTCCTGCGGGGAACTTCGCAGACTTCTCGGTGTTCTCCAAGCTGTTGCTCTCCTTGAATATGCTCATCGGCAGATTGGAGATCCTGCCCATTCTCATCTTCTTCACCCCCAAGGTGTGGAAGAGAACGTAACAACATAAGATACGATATAAGGGGAACTTTTTCTTGAAAAAAGTTCCCCTTAAAAACCCTTTGAAAGCTTTTTGGAATTTATTAAGGGCCTTTCTTTTTTCGAAAAGAAAGGCCCTTAAACTGCTTCATATGAACTTTACGCCTGCTTGTCTTCCTGCTTTTCCTCGTGGTATTCCTTGTCGGTGTTGACACCCCAGACGGAGGAACGGTCGGTAGAGCCGTTTTTGATGCACTTGGCCGCCTCGAAAGCGGTAACCATGGAGTGGTCCATGTTGTTGTAGCGGTGCTGACCGTTTCTGCCCACGCAGAACAGGTTGTCGTAGGTGTTGAGGTAATCCTTCACCTTGTCGAACTGATAGTAAGAGCCGAAGTAAGCGGGGTACGCCTTCTTCACACGGACGCGGTTGGCATCCAGCACGTCGGCCTCGCTGATGACGCCGATGTGAGCAAGCTCCTTCTTGGCGAATTCAATGAAGGCTTCGTCGGACATCTCCCACATCTCGTCGCCCTCGTTGCAGAAGTACTCAAGGCCGATCCAAACGGTGTCCTCGGGCTTCTCCACCATGTAGGGGGACCAGTTGTTGAAGATCTGCAGTCTGCCCAGCTTTACGTCACGCTCCTGGATGTAGATCCAGCAGTCGGGAACGATGCCCCCCAGAGTCTTCATCTTGGTCTGGTTCTTGATCTGCAGCTTGTTCACCAGCAGACCTACGGTGATGAAATCACGGTAAGGCAGGGTGGTTGCCACCTCGTAAACCTCTGCGGGAACCTTCTCCTTGCCCATGCCCTCCACAAGATCCTTGATGGGCATGGAGGAGATGAAGTAGTCGCCCTCCACCAGGGTACCGTCTGCCAATGTTACGGAATCCACCTTGCCGTCGCCAAGGTTGATGCCCTTGACGGCACTGTTCATACGGATCTCGCCGCCCAGGGACTTGATCTCCTCAGCCAAGGTCTCCCAAAGCTGACCGGGACCCTTCTTGGGGTAGACGAACTGCTCGATCAAAGAGGTCTCCACCTTGCCGCCCTTCTTCTTGAAGGGGCCGGTAACGGCGTTGGCAAGCGCCTTCCAAAGGGAAAGACCCTTTACGCGCTGTGCGCCCCAATCGGCGGAAAGGTACTTGGGGTTCACACCCCAAAGCTTCTCGGTATAATCCTCGAAGAACATCTCGTAGAGAGGCTTGCCGAAGCGGTTGATATAGAAGTTTGCAAGATTATCCTCGGGCTTCTTGTGAACGCAGGACCACATATAGCCGAAGCCTGCCTTCATGGTGTTCTTGAAGCCCATGTTCTTGAGGGTCTCACCGCTTAAGGAAACGGGATACTTGAAGAACTTCTTCAGAAAGTAAATGCGGGAAACGCGGTCACGCACCAGCATGACCTGATCGATCTCCTCAGGGTCGGGGCCGCCTGCAACCAAAGGCTTCTCTCTGCCCAGCACCTTATCGTCATAGGCGGGAGCACCCTGGGTGGGCAGAATGTGCGCCCAAAGCTCGTTGACATCCTGATCCTTGGAGAAAAAGCGGTGGCCGCCGATATCCATACGGTTGCCGTTATAGTTCACCGTGCGGGAGATACCGCCGATGGCGTCGGTCTCTTCCAGAATGATGGGCTTTACGTCGGTTTCGGTGAGCAGCTTGTACGCGGCGGTAAGACCCGCGGGGCCTGCGCCGATGATGATGGCTGTTTTAGACATAATACACCTCGTTTATTTTCTGTTGGCGAAGAATTTACGGCCAACGTAGTTCCAACCCGTTACGGGGATGGCAATGGAAATCTTATAGATCAGCTCGTTGAGGTCTCCCCCGCCGAACAGTCCGATACAAGCCTGGTTGAGTCCGATGCTCAAAAGCAGACCCACGATGCCCACCACGGTGAACTCCCAGAAGGCTTTTGCCGTGCGGCTGTTCTTCTTCTGCTCCTCGGAAGTGAACACCAGGTACATGGACATGAAGTTGTTGATGAGCAAGCCCACGATGAAGCCCATGGTCACGGAGATCATGTTGGTCACGTCCATGCCCATCCACTCCCCAAGATCGGGAAGCAAAAACATATTGAACAGGTTAAACACCAGAATATTGTCAAAAACGAAGGCCGTTCCCCCGGCGAACAGATAGCGGATGATCTCCATCCCCCAAAGCTTTTTGATCAGCGAAATCATAGCCTATATCCTTTTACAAATAGTTATATACACAGTTGTCAACAGTATACTCCAAAATTTGCCTTAAGTCAAGTCTTTTTTGTAAAAGAAGTGTTTACGGCGTGATGGTCCAATCGATGGCACGCTCCCCCAGGAAGGCGTTGCACTTGGAGAAATGGCCGCACCCCAAAAAGCCGCGGGAGGCGGACAAGGGGCTGGGATGCACCGTCTCCAGCACAAGGTGCTTCGGATTGGTGATCAGCTCCTTTTTGGCGCGGGCGTAGTTCCCCCACAGGAAGAAGACGATGGGCTCTTCCTTTTCGTTGAGCAGACGGATGGCCTGGTCGGTGAACTTCTCCCAGCCCTTGCCTCGGTGGGAGCCTGCCATGCCCTCTCTCACGGTGAGGACGCTGTTGAGCAGCAGAACTCCCTGCTTTGCCCATTCCGTCAGATCGCCGTGGAGCGGCGGAACAAAGCCGATGTCCCGGGCAAGCTCTTTGTAGATGTTCTGCAGGGAGGGAGGGATCTGCACGCCCTTCCGTACGGAAAAGCACATGCCGTGAGCTTGCCCCACCTCGTGGTAGGGATCCTGCCCCAGGATCACCGCCTTCACGTTCTCGTACCCCGTCATGCGGAAGGCGGAGAACAAGTCCTCCATGGGGGGGAAGATGCGGTGTCCGCTGTGGAGATATTCCCCTTTTAAGAATGCCCGCAGGGCCTGGTAATAGGGCTTGTCGTATTCGGGAGCCAGAAGGGCATCCCAGCCGTTATCGAATTTGAACATGGTCATCACCTCACGGAGATAGTATACCATATATTTTCTTCTTTCGCAAGGGGGAAGTGGAGATTTGAAGGAGGGGCGCGGGAAATGGGTTGCATGGGCGGAGAATATCGTTGCAATGGTGGAAGACGTTGCCTTCGGTTCCGGGACGCCGTGGGCGTCGTCCCCTACGAAACCGAGCCGAGAAAAGGTTAAAAAACACACCTCTCTCCCGCATGGAGGACAGCGATAATTCATTTTATGCCTTACTCGTTGCGTGAAAATGCGGCATGATTTTAGCCCATACATCATGTGTAACCGTAGGGGAGGGCGCCTCGACCTCCCGTTTGCGTTGGCTTATGAAACGACTTTGTGCCGTACGACCTGCGCGGGGAATCCGGATAACCCTTGACAAATACGCTTTTTTCTTGTAAAATGAAAAAGAAAATCAAACAAAGGAAGTAAACGATATGATCTTTTTTGATAAGGATACTTTACAATTCCAACTGAATACCAAGAGCTTCAGCTACGTGATGCAGGTGCGGGACGGGTTCCTGCTCCATCTGTATTGGGGCGAGAAGCTTTCTCAGGGCGATCACTCTTATTTCTTCCGTGAGCAGGGCAGAGCCGCCTTCTCTCCCCGCCTGGAGGGCTGCCGCGGCTTTATTTTGGACGACGTGCCTTTGGAATATCCCTGCTGGGGCAGAGGAGATCTCCGCACCCCCGCTCTGGAGATCGAGAACACCGACGGCAGTAACATCGTGGATCTGCGCTACGTCAGCCATACCGTGCAGGCAGGCAAGCCCGGCATCCCCGGTCTGCCCGCGGTTTACGTAGAAAACGAGAATGAATGCGAGACCTTGGTGATCCGCTTGCAGGATGCTTACAGCAAGGTAACCGCGGAGCTTTACTACTGCGTGATGGCGGACTACGATATCCTCACCCGTTACACCCGCATCATCAACGAGGGCGAGGGCAGTGTGCAGATCCGCCGCGCCATGTCCGCAAGCTTTGATTTTGACAAAGCGGAGTTTGACATCCTCTCCAACTACGGTACTCATTGCAGAGAACGTCAGATCGAGCGCCACGCTCTCAAGCACGGCAGATTTATTCTGTCCAGCCGCAGAGGCGCTTCCTCCCACGTTCACAACCCCTTTATGATCCTGACCTCCCCCGAGACCTCCGAAACAGCCGGCGACGTATTTGCCACCGTTTTGGTGTATTCCGGCAACTTCGTGGCAGAGGCGGCACCCGGGCAGTTTGATTCCACCCGCGCCATGATCGGTCTCAACCCCGAGGAATTCTCTTGGAAGCTGAACCCCGGCGAGGACTTCTACACCCCCGAGGCGGTGCAGACCTATTCTTCCACCGGCTTGGAGACCATGTCCCATAACTTCCACACGCTGTTCCGCACCCGTTTGGCAAGAGGCATTTACCGCGATGCCCGCCGTCCCGTGCTGTTGAACAGCTGGGAGGCCTGCTACTTCGGCTTTGACGAGGAGAGACTGAAGAAGATCGGCACCTGCTGCGGCGACCTGGGCATTGAGCTGTTGGTCATCGACGACGGCTGGTTCGGCAAGCGTGACAGCGACAACTGCTCCCTGGGCGACTGGGTGGTGGATAAGAGAAAGCTCCCGAACGGCATTGAGGGCATTTACAACCACTTGAAGCCTTTGGGCATCGACCTGGGCATCTGGTTTGAGCCGGAGATGGTCTCCCCCGACAGCGATCTTTACCGCAACCATCCCGATTGGTGCTTGGACATTGCGGACATACCCCGCAGCGAGGGCAGAAACCAGCTGATCCTGGATCTTTCCAGAAAAGAGGTCTGCGACTATCTGTACGATTCTCTTGCCGCAGTTCTGGGCACCGGCATGATCGCTTACGTGAAGTGGGACTTCAACCGCAACATGACCGAGGTGGGCAACCCCAACGTTCCCGCCGATCAGAAGAGAGAGATCACCCACCGCTACTATCTGGGTCTTTACAGCCTGCTGGAGCGTTTGGTAACCGACTTCCCCAAGGTACTGTTTGAATCCTGCTCCGGCGGCGGCGGACGGTTTGACGCGGGTCTGCTGTACTATATGCCCCAGGTATGGACAAGCGATAACTCCGATGCCATTGAGAGACTTCGCATCCAGCACGGCACTTCCCTGGTATATCCCCTGTCTGCCATGAGTGCCCACGTTTCCGCTTCTCCCAACCATCAGACGGAACACGTCACCCCCTTTATGACCCGCTTCAACGTGGCACTGACCGGCTCCTTCGGCTACGAATTGGATCCTACCCAGCTTTCCGACGAGGAGAAGCAGCTGGTGCTTGCCACGGGCAACACCTTCAAATCCTACGGCGAGGCGGTTTCCAAGGGCACCTACTACCGTCTGCGGGACCCCCACGGGGGAGATCACGCCGCTTGGTGTGTGGTTTCCGAGGATCGCTCCCTGTGTATCGCCACCTTCGTGCTGACCCACGTGCGGATGTACGGCCGTAACGAGCGGTTCTGCCTGCGCGGTCTGAAGCCCGATGCCGTTTACGTAGACAAGAACTCCGGCGCGGAATACAGAGGCGACCAGCTGATGAACTTCGGCTTGCACGTGCCGCTGGCCCTTGAATTCAGCAGTCTGCAGTGGATTTTGGAAGAAAAAGCATAAAATTTTCGAAAAACTCTTGAAAAATTCCGTTTTACATGGTATGATGTGAGAAACAATAATTTTTATATAAGGAGTATTCATCATGGCTTTTCTTAAGAAATTCTGGCCTTATTCCTTCACCGTAGAGAAGAAGAACGTTGTCTCTCTGGTAGTGAACATCATCATCCAGCTGATTGCTGCCGTTGTTGCAGGTCTGCTGGTTTGGGTTGCCGGCATGATCACCGGTTGGATCCCCGTTCTGGGCTGGATCATCGGTATCCTGTTGGGTGCGGTAGGTACCATCATTGACCTGTACTGCCTCATCGGTATCGTGGTTTCCGTTCTGAACTTCTGCGACGTTCTGAAGGACTAAATTATTTTGCAAGAGAAAAACGCAACCCGAAAAAAAGGGTTGCGTTTTTTTGAAAAACTCGCTCAAGGTGACGGGTTAGGGGATACAACAACAAAAAAAGCAGGGTTGAACCGCTAAAGTTCAACCCTGTGTTTTTTAATAATTTTCTACTTTCTTCTGGAAGTAAGCCTTGGGGTGTGCGCAAACGGGGCAAAGCTCGGGAGCGGCCTTCCCTACGTGTACATGGCCGCAGTTGGTGCAGAGCCATACGCAAACGTCCTCGGAAACGAAGATCTTCTCGGTCTGAAGCTTCTCAAGAACTGCTCTGTAACGAGCCTCGTGCTCCTTCTCGATGGCGCCTACCATGTCAAACAGCAGAGCGATCTGCTCAAAGCCTTCCTCACGGGCATCCTTTGCGAAGCCTGCGTACATATCCGTCCACTCATAGTTCTCGCCTGCAGCGGCGTCTGCCAGGTTGGTAGCGGTATCGGGAATGCCGCCGTCGTGGAGCAGCTTGAACCAGATCTTTGCGTGCTCCTTCTCGTTCTTAGCCGTCTCGGTGAAGATGTCTGCCAGAAGGGTATAGCCTTCCTTCTTAGCTACACTTGCATAGTAATCGTATTTGTTACGCGCCTGGGATTCCCCTGCAAAAGCCGCAAGCAGGTTCAGTTCGGTTTTGGTGCCCTTCAGTTCCATAGATGGTAGTCTCCTTTGAATGTTGAGATTTATTGTACTCTTATTTTTTTCTGTTTGGCATTGCAAACGGGGCAAAGCCCGCGGATGTTCAGCTGGTAATCGGCCACGGCGATCTCACCCTTGTTCTCCAAAAGCTCCTTCAACCCGCCGAAGGTGATGTCCACCAGCTTGCCGCATCCGTCGCAATGGAGGTGCTCGTGGGGGATCATGTTACGGTCATAACGGTCGGGGCCGTAATCGGTAATGATCTGACGGATCTCCTTATCCTCCACCATCAGCCGCAGGTTGCGGTACACCGTACCCAGGGCGATGGAGGGCATCTCCGCCTTTGCGTAGCTAAAGATCTCGTCCGCAGACAGATGTCCCTCGGTATTCATAATGATCTTATAGATCAGTTGTCTCTGTCTGGTCATGTTGGCCTCCTATTTAGGAATAATTCTCATTTCTAAACTTAATATACCATACTTTTTTCGGTTTGTCAAGATATTTCTTTACAAAATCAAAAAAATATGCTATACTGAGAAAAACTTTTTCCCCAGGAGGACAAAAGCCATGCCCTTTTTACCCGTTACCCCGGAGGAGCTGACAGGCCGACCGGATTTTATCGTGGTGACAGGAGATGCATACGTTGACCACCCGTCCTTTGGCACGGCGATCATTTCCCGCGTGCTGGAGGCGGAGGGCTTTTCCGTGGCCATCATCCCACAGCCCGACTATCGCTCCGCCGAGGATTTCAAGCGCTTCGGCAAGCCCAGGCTGGCTTTTTTGGTGAACAGCGGAAACATCGACTCCATGGTGGCCCACTACACCGTGGCAAAGAAGCGCCGTACCGACGATTATTATTCCCCGGGCGGGAAGGCGGGATACCGTCCCGACCGCGCTGTGATCGTATACTGCAACCGTATCCGCGAGGCCTACGGTGACGTGCCCATTATCATCGGCGGCGTAGAGGCCTCCACAAGACGTTTTGCCCATTACGATTACTGGACAAATTCCGTTCGCCGCAGTGTTCTGGTGGACAGCCGTGCGGATATGCTCACCTACGGCATGGGCGAGAACATTCTCCGCCGTCTGGCCTTCCTTTTGGACAAGGGCGTGCCCGTCCGTAAGATCCGCGACGTCCGCGGCACGGTGTTTATGGAGTCAAGAGAGTTTTGCCCCCATTTTGACACCGCATTCATCGGAGAGTACGATGATCTGAAAACCGACAAAAAAGTGTATGCAGAGGCCTTCCGTATTCAGAACGAGAACCAGGATTCCTTCTACGGCAAGGCGCTGGTGGAGGGCTACGACAATAAGATCCTGGTGCAAAACCCGCCCATGCCTCCCTTGACCACCAAGGAGCTGGACGCGGTGTATTCCCTGCCCTATATGCGCACCTACCACCCCATGTACGAGAAGGACGGTGGCATCCCCGCCATCCAAGAGGTGCAGTTCTCCATCACTCACAACAGAGGGTGCTTCGGCAACTGCAATTTCTGCTCCATCGCCTTCCATCAAGGGCGCACGGTGACCTCCCGCAGTGTGGAATCCTGCGTGGAGGAAGCCCACATTCTGGTGAAGCAACCGGGCTTTAAGGGCTATATTCACGACGTGGGAGGACCCTCCGCCAACTTCCGCGGCAATTACTGCGAGAAGGCAAAGAAGGCGGGGGTCTGCAAGAACAAGGACTGTCTCACCCCTTCCATCTGCAAGAATATGAAGGTGAACCACGAGGAATACCTCTCCCTCTTGAAAAAGATCGAGGCTGTTCCCGGGGTGAAGAAGGTGTTCGTCCGTTCGGGGTTGCGGTACGACTATATGCTGGCGGACAAGAACGACGATTTCTTCCGCAAGATCGTGGCGGATCACGTCAGCGGACAGCTGAAGGTGGCACCCGAGCATTGCTCCAACCACGTGCTGAAGCTGATGGGCAAGCCTTCCATCGAAACCTACGATAAGTTTAAGGACAAGTTCTACCGCATCACCAAGGATCTGGGGAAGGAGCAGTATTTGGTGCCCTACCTCATGTCCTCCCACCCCGGTTCCACGTTGCAGGATGCGGTGGAGCTGGCGCTTTATCTGAAGAAGAACCGCATCAATCCCGAGCAGGTGCAGGATTTCTATCCCACCCCGGGCACGGCTTCCACCTGTATGTTCTGGACGGGTCTGGACCCCTTTACGGGAGAATCCGTCTTCGTCCCCAAGGACTACGAGGAAAAGAAGATGCAACGCGCCCTTTTGCAGTGGTACAAGCCGGATAATTTCGATACCGTTCGGAAGGCGCTGTACCGCGCGGGCAGGCAGGATCTCATCGGCTTCGGCCCGGACTGTCTGGTGAAGCCCCGCACCTTGGCCAAGGAGAAGACCTACGGCAAAAAGGAAACGGGCAAGAAAGACATGGGCAAAAAGCCTTTTTCGAAGAAGCCGGTTAAGAAAAAGAGATAAGGATACGTTAAGGGACGCTTTTTCAAAAAGCGTCCCTTAAAAACCCCGAAAAGCAATGCACACCCTGTTTGCACAGGGTGTGAAAAAATATCAAAAGTCTCCCGAAAACGACAGTTTTCGGCAATGAATTTCTTTGGGATTCTTAAGGGTCTTTCTTTTTCGAAAGAAAGACCCTTAAGCGCACTCTTTACGCCTCGTCCTTGATGATACGCACCTGATCCAGCACCAGCTGGAGTGCCATATCCCAATCACGGGAAAGCTCCACCACGTCGTCGATGATAAAGCCCTCGGTGGTGAACCGCTGATATTTTTCGGAAGAGATCTTCCCCTTCCAGGCCTCCTCGAAGCCCTCCTTGATCATATAAGTCTTAGACATACCGTCCCCCGAATCTCAGGATGAATTTTTTATAGTTTATCATATGTAAAAAACCTTGTCAAGAGGTTGCTTTTTTTCTTTCCGTATGGTAAACTAAAACCAATACTCTTATGAATAAGGAAGATACTATGTTAGACAAAGAAGTTGGGGAACTGCGACGCAGATTCCGTTATCAAAAGAACAATATTTCCACCTTGTACGGCTGTTTTGTCAACGGCAACAAGGAGATCATCACCACCTTCTCCCGCTCCTTCCAGCTGTTGGATCAGGACGAGCAGGAGAAGTATCTGGGGTTGTTCCGCAGAAATCTGGCGGGCAACGTGGGCAAGAGCCTCTTGGAGCTTCCCTTTACCAACGAGCAGGTTCTTTCCTCCGAGGAGCACGCCATGCTCCGCACCCTCAGAGACAGCAAGCTGAAGGACGAAGAGACCGTAACCGCGTTCTGCAATCGGATCGTGGAGCATCTGGACATGGACGGGAACTATCTCATCCTCTTGGCCCATGATGTTTACGACGTGTTTACTTACGGCAAAGACGGAGAGAAATCGGAGGAGTCCGAAAGCCAATTCTCCTATATCACCGGTTGCGTTTGCCCCATGAAGCCCTCCAAGCCTGCGCTGTGCTACGATCCCGTGCAGGGAAGCTTCCGCAGTAAGAGCGAGGAGCAGACGGTGGGTGCGCCCGAGTGGGGCTTCCTCTTCCCTGCCTTTGACAACCGTGCCGCCAACCTTTACAGCGTGCTGTATACCAACAAGAACCTCAGTGAGCATCGGGAAGCCTTGGTGAACGCTTTGTTCGGCACTCCCCTGCCCATGCCCGCCAACTTCCAGAAGGAGACCTTTGGGGGCATCCTCTCCTCCAGCCTGGAGGAGGAATGCAGCTACGGCGTGGTACAGACGGTGCATGACACCCTGCTGGCGCGGGTAGAGGCGCAAAAGGAGCAGAAGGACGAGCCCTTTGTGGCGGTGACCAAATCCGATCTGAAGAACACCCTTGCCGATCTGGGGGTTTCCGAGGAGAAGGTGGAAAGCTTTGAAAAGCGTTTTGACGAATCCTTTGGGGAGCATACCGAGATCTGCCCCCGCAACCTGCTTTCCGGCAGCAGTCTGGAGCTTTGCACCGACGACGTGAAGGTGCGGGTGGATGCGGCTCACAGCGATCTGGTGGAGACCAGACTTTTGGAGGGCAAGCCCTGCATCATCATCCATGCCGAGGGCAACCTTACCGTCAACGGCATTTCCGTTAAGATCAGAAAGTAAGCTTTGGGATACATAGAAAGGAAACAAGTTATGAAAAGATGGCTGGCATTATTGCTTTTGGCAAGCATGCTTCTCATGGCGGCTTGTGAAAGCACGCCGGGAACCACCTCCGGCGATCCTTCCTCCCTCCCCGAGACAGAGTCCTCCGAAGACACCTCCTCCGAGCCCCCCTCCGGAGAGGTGAAGCACACCGTAGTCAGCGTAGGCAAGCCCTATACCACCTCCACTCAGCCCGAATCCCGTTATGCGGATCTCTTTGGGCAGCAGCTCACCGACGGGCAGAAGGCCTACGACACCGCCTCCCACTACACCGACGTACGTTTGGTGGGCTACATCCGGGATACCCGCTTTGATATTGATCTTGGCGAGGACGGCAAGGCACTTACCGGCGTTTCCGTCCGTGCGCTGGATATCAATACCGACGGTGTCAAGCTGGCACAGCGGGTTCGCTTCTACGGCAAAAAAGAAGAGGGCAGTAACTGGGAGTCCATCGACCGCGTGTACTTTGAGCCCACCGGCGATAAGACCATTTCCACCGCCACGTTGTATTTTGACGAGCCTGTGGATTACCGTTATATCCGCGCCTCTGTGAATTTGGCAGATGGGGCAAGCTTCTTCTTCATCGACGAGATCGAGGTCTACGCCAACGTGGACACCCCCGCGGAGACCAACACCGCCGACGGGGTTTACGACGGCGCAGGCATCGACAGAGGGGCATGGACTGCCCTTTCCACCGGCGTTACCGCCGCTCCCGTGGACAAGACCAACGTGGCAAAGGGACTGGCTTACACCTTTAAAAACTGCAAGTTTGATTCCCGCGCCCCCGAGAGCAATACTTTGCTCACCGACGGGGACAGAACCACCCGCCGCTTCGGCGACCCTGTTTGGGTAGGCATCAAGGCGGAGGGAACGCCCTCCATCTCCATGGATCTCAAAAAGAATTACGATAACCTTTACGGCGTGCGCATCCACACCCTGGGTGCGGGCTTGAACGTTACCTACCCCGGTGCCATTGACGTTTACGCCTCCAAGGATAACAAGACCTTCGTTTTGGCAGGACGCATTTACGCCCCTGCAAATGTGGCAAACCATGCCTACACCCTGCTGTTGCCGGAATACATAAACGCCAGATACCTCAGATTTGAGTTTGTGGGCGGAGATGCGGAGCAGTACGTCTGGATCGAGGAGATCGAGGTGCTGGCAGGTCACGGACAGCCCCAGAAGGGGGAGCATTTCCCGGAATTGAACCTCCCCATCGTGACGGAGGATCTTTACTGGGATAAGAACGACGGGGATTACAGCACCTACAAGAACCTGCTTGCAGGGCTGACCCAGCAGGTGGCCGCTTCCGATTACGTGGCCTCTGTCAATCCCCATCTTTCCGCGCCCCTTTCCCCCTACAACGCCACCATGCTCACCGACGGCAAGCACGGCAACCCGCAATCCTGTTACAGCGCGGGCTGGTTCTTCTTCCACGGCGGCAACGCGTTGGATTTCTTCTATGATTTAGGCAAGCTTTCCACCATTGACAAGGTGTCTATCAGCCTTTTGGAATACGGCTCCTGGGGCATTACCCGTCCCAAGTTCCATTCCGTGTTCCTTTCCGACGACGGCGAGACCTGGTACAAGGTGGCGGATTATCAACGCCCTGCCAACCAGAAGTTTGAGGAAGAAAAGGATCTCACCTTTGAATATCAGCTGGATCAGGCTTATGCCGCACGGTTTGTCCGCTTCCGCATTGAGTGCCAGGGCTTCCTGTTCGTGGATGAATTCGAGGCCTACGGCACCAAGGAAGTAAAGTCCGACGCGGTTCGTCTTGAGGACAGCGGCAAGCGGGTCTCCGTGTTCTACACCAACCCTGAGCGTGCCCAATTTGCTTCCGCCGCAAACACCGGTGTCCGTGCCGAGGAGATCGCTCTTCTGTGGGGCGGCAACGAGGGTGCTGACAATATGCTCAAGGGCTTTGCTGCATATCTGGACGAGGAAGGCAACATCAAGGACACCATGATGGACGGCTTTATGTACTTCCCGGATTACCATCTGCCCACCGGCGCATTGGGCTATCAAGCCAGCGGCAAGGCGGACTGGGACTATATGTTCGACACCACCTTCGACGGCAAGAACGGCTTAGAGAAGCTGGATGAGGTGGTAGGCGAGGTCAAGGCGGCCTTGAACCTTCCCGATTACAAGGTTTACGTATACTTCCCCTTCCTGCGCCTTTGCGACGTGGCGGGGGGGCAGCTTGACCCCAAGGGCAACGTCAAGAAATTCGGCGACGTGGACGGCGACGGTGTTTCCGAGGACACCTCCAAGGAACAAGACCGTGTGAAGATCTTCGATTGGTACACCGAGAAGGTGATGACAGAGTTCGCCGCAAGAAACTTTGAGCATTTGGAATTCGACGGCTTCTGCTGGGTCAACGAGGACGTGGGGTATGAAATTGACGACTCCCACATCATCACCGAGGCGGGTGACGCCTGCGACAAGGCAAATACCAACCTGCTGTGGATCCCCTACTACACCGCTAACCGCTACTTCTTGGGTCACGAGATGGGTGTTGACGTCACCAATATGCAGCCCAACTATATGTTCGATCTGGAGCAATCCACCTCCCGCTTGGAGGTCACCTCCACCAGACTGAAGTGGATGCATATGTGCGTGGAGATCGAGCACAACTTCGAGGCCTTTGCAGACCCGCTGTTCTTGAGAAACTACATGCTGTATCTCTATTACGGCGCGGTTTCCGGCTATATGGATTCCATTCATATTTACTACGATAACATTGAGAACATCTCCCTCATGGCCTACAGCGACGATCCCATGATCCGTTTCCAGTACGAGGCCACCTATCAGTTTATCAAGGGCACTCTGGAGGTCACTCCCGAGACCCGCGAGACCTTGAAATTTGCCACCGAGAAGGGTACGATTCTGGAGGGCACGCTGAACACCGAGGACAGCTTCTCCCTGTACACCCTTACCTCCGATGCCAAGCACGGCACCGTTTCCCTGGCCACCGACGGCACGCTGCGCTACTATCCCGACAAGGATTTCACCGGCACGGATTCCTTCACCTACACCTACAACAATTATCTCGGCGAGTCCGAGACCTGCACCGTGGAGATTACGGTGGAGTAAGAGATAACGTTTCTGTCATGTTTATGTCAAGGGGCTTTCTTTGGAAAAAGAAAGCCCCTTAACGATCCCAAAGAAACCGATTGCCGAAAACTGTCGTTTTCGGTTTTTTATTTTAAAAAATGTTCCAATCATATTTTGCGATGGCTTTGCAAACAATATCCCTGCGGCAAAAAAACGCAAACAAAGGGCAAACGGAAAGGAAACGGACATGAACAAGCATTTGTGCAGACCGATCCTCATTTTTTTGTGCGCAAGTATCCTTCTTCTATCAGGCGGGGTTTTCGTTTCGGCGGAAGAACTGCCCACAGAGGTGATCCCCGGCGGCATGGCCTTCGGGGTGAAGTATTACGCAGAGGGTGCCATCGTGATCGGTGTGTGTGACGTTGAGACCGCATCGGGATTGGCATCTCCCGCCGAAAAAGCCGGGTTGCAAAAAGGCGACGTGATCATCGGCGCAGGCGGGAGCAAGATCCAAACGTTGGAGGACCTTCTGAAAACGGTCAAAGGATGCGGCGGCAGAAAGATCGAGATCCAATATCAAAGAAACAACAAAACACACTCCGCCACAGTCTCTCCCGCAAAGGACAAAACCACCGGTGAATACCGTATCGGCGTTTGGGTGCGGGACAGCACGGCGGGCATCGGCACCATCACGTATATTGATCGGAAAAACAACACCTTCGGAGGCCTGGGCCACGGCATCAACGATTCCTCCACGGGGATCTTAATGCCCTTCGGCAAAGGAACCATCGTGGACGTGACCATCAAAGGCGTCACCAAGGGGTTGAAAAGCGTCCCCGGAGAATTGAAGGGAGAATTCGGCAAGAGGGAGCTGGGCATCCTCACAGGGAACACCCAGGCAGGGGTCTTTGGGATCTACCACACCCTCCCGGAAAAGCTTGCCTCTCCCCTCCCCGTGGGAAAGAAATGTGATCTGAAGGAAGGAAAAGCCACCGTCCGCAGTTGCGCCGGCGGAACCGTGGCAGAGTATGAGATCGAGATCGAAGAGATCTACAAGGACAGCGGCAGAGCCAAAAACTTCCTCATCCGCGTCACCGACGAAAGGCTGCTTTCCATCACGGGAGGCATCGTCCAAGGGATGTCCGGCAGCCCCATCATTCAGAACGGATGCCTGGTGGGCGCAGTCACCCACGTTCTGGTGAACGATCCCACCAGAGGGTACGGGATCTTCATTGAGAATATGCTGGAAGCCATGGGGTAAAAAAGGCAGTATCATCCTATCCGGGTGATACTGCCTCTTGACTTTTAGGGAGCTTTCTGAGCCGTGCATCCAACCGACGCTTGATTATCAAACAACCTATTGATTATTGATTTTCGTTTTGCCCTGTGCTATGATAAAGGCACACCGGTGAACAACACAAACGAGGTTTTATTATGAAATTAACAATAGGCGAAAAAATAAAAGAATTGCGCCTGCGAGACGGCAGACGGCAGGAGGATCTTGCCCTTGCCTTGGGGGTGACCAACCAGGCGGTTTCCCGCTGGGAGAAGGACGGCAGTTATCCCGATATGGAGATGATCCCTGCCATTGCCAACTATTTCGGGGTCACCATCGACCAGCTTTTCGGGTATGAAAACGCCAGAGAAAAGAAGGTGGCGGCCATTCTTGCCCAGGTGGCAAGCTACGACATCAAGCACAGCGGCGACGACGTTTGGGTGGAGGAATGCCTTGCCCTTCTCCGGGACGGGCTGGCGGAATTCCCCGGCAACGAAGTTCTTACCCTCGCCCTGGCGGACACCCTTTGGGAGGCGGGCTGGCGGAGACATCACGGCTGGCTTTCTTACGACGAAGAGGGCTTCATCCGCCACCATTACGACACCCACAAGAAGAATCCCTTCTGGGCGGAGTGCATCAAGGTTTGTGAGCATCTTGTGGAGACAACCAAGGACAACGGCATCTTCACCCAAGCCATTGCCATTTTGGTGCCCCTGCACCGCACCTACGGGGAGTTCGAGAAAGCCATCTCCTACGCCAAGCGGATGCCTCCCCTTCAGCAGTCCCGTGAGTTTTTGCTCACCGAGGCAACCGACGGCAAGCCGAACGCAAAATACATTGGTGAGTTCCTGCTGGAATGCGCACGGCAGTTCTCCGAGCAGTTGATCTACGGGTTGATCGCAGACATTCGGAATTTTGACACCGATCTCCCCGTGGAAAAGGTGAAGGGTGCCATTGCCATCTTTGACTTGATCTGCGACGACGGCAACATGGGAGTGCATCACGATTTTGTCAGCAAGATGTATCTGTACCTTTCCAGGCTGCAGTGGGAGCGGGGTTACCGGGACGACGCATTTGGTTCCTTGGACAAGGCTCTTGAGCACGCCAAGGCCTTTGAAGGCTTGTTCCTTGCCGAGGAGCACAAGCTCACCGCGCCCTTGGTTTCCTTTGTGAACTACACCATGGAGGAACCCCGCGAGGTGGTCAAGGCGTTGCCCGAGGATTGGCCCTTCTGGTGCAACCCCGATTACCACAAGGTGAGGGAAGAGATCCAGGCCGATCCCCGCTGGGCAGAATGGGTGGCCAAGACGCAGGGATAAGGAGAGACGCTTCATCCAAAAAGAAAATTCAGTGCCGAAAAGGATCGTTTTCGGCAGATACTCAAGACGGTTCCCCTTCTCTCATTGGAGGAGGGGAGCTTTTTCAACCTCAGGTAGAGAAGCGGTGGCGCACTACACAACACCGAAGCTCCTCCCCTGTTGGTCACCGCTGAGTAAACTTACGCCTATCCATGCGGGATGTCTTACGGCTGCTTCCCAGCCTATAGCCATCCCCTACGAAAACGCGCCGAGGGTTGGGAGCACAAAGATACACGCAATAAGTCCTTCTGCATTTGTTATGGCTTCAATCCATCCTCGCCCACCTTTGTAGGGGATGGCTTTAGCCCTTCATGGGCGTAAGACATCCCGCCGAAAAAACTGAAGTAGGGTTATTGACACAGCATTCTCACCCTCCGTGAAAAATTCTCTCTGTGTGCGTTATTGTTTTTTTGCTTCCTCTGCGATAGAATGGAAGCCGGACTCCCTCAGGAACCGTTGCCGAAAAAAGCGACATCTTGACAAAAAACAAGGTCTCCTGTATAATGCTATGGTAGCATATACGGGAGACTTTTTTATGACGGCGATACAGCTTTCCGATCATTTCACATACAAAAAACTGATACGATTTACTCTGCCCTCCATTGGCATGATGCTGTTCACCTCCATTTACGGCACCATTGACGGGTTGTTTGTCTCTAACTTGGTGGGCAAGACGGCCTTTGCCTCCTTGAACCTGGTGATGCCCTTCTTGATGGTTTTGGGCGGTGTAGGTGCCATGCTGGGTGTGGGCGGCAGTGCTTTGACGGCCAAAACCTTGGGCGAGGGGGATGCCCACCGCGCCAACCGTTATTTCACCATGATGATCTATCTCATGGCCATCGTGGGGGTTCTGTTCACCGTAGTGGGCGTGGCATTTATGCGCCCCGTTTCCTATCTTTTGGGGGCGACGGAGGAAATGATCGAGGACTGCGTGCTTTACGGCAACATCGTCATGCTGTTCAACACCTCCTGGCTGGCGCAGTTCACCTTCCAGAGCTATCTGATCGTGGCGGAACAGCCCAAACTGGGTCTTTACATCACGGTGGGTGCCGGCATCACCAACATGGTGCTGGATTACCTCTTCATGGCGGTGTTGGACATGGGGATCGCCGGGGCGGCTTTGGCAACGGGGCTTAGCCAGACGGTGGGCGGGTTGGCACCCTTTATTTGGTTTGTCAGCAAGAAGAACACCTCACCCTTGCGGTTTGTGAAGACGAAAATTGAGCTTGCTCCCATGCTGAAGGCTTGCGCCAACGGCATCTCGGAGATGCTTTCCAGCGTTTCCAGCTCCATCACGGGGATGCTTTACAACCGACAGCTGATCCTTTACGCAGGGGAAGACGGGGTTGCGGCTTACGGCGTGGTGATGTACGCGGCGTGGGTATTCATTGCCGTTTACGTGGGCTTCTGCAACGGAAGCTCCCCGGTGATGGGGTACCATTTCGGGGCGCGGAACAAAGAAGAAATGAAGAGCCTTATGAAGAAAAGCACCGCGCTGCTGTGCGGCGCAGGAGTGGTTTTGGACTGCGTTGCCGTAGGTTTGGCCCGTCCCCTCTCCTCCATCTTCGTGGGGTATGACGTAGGGCTTTTAGACATGACCACCCGCGCCTTTGTGATCTGTGCCCTGCCCTTCCTGTTCATGTGGCTGAACATTTACACCTCCTCCT
>JAGBXS010000040.1 GCA_017629175.1 Clostridia bacterium | reverse complement strand
TGCACTGGCTTGCGGCGACATCGGTATGGTTTCCAAGCTGACCAACGCCGCTACCGGCGACACCCTGTCCTGGAACGGCGAGGTTACCTACGCTCCCACCGAGTATCCTCTGCCCTTCTACGTGAAGGCCATCCGCCCCCTGTCCAAGGGCGACGAGGACAAGATCTCTTCCGGCGTAGCAAAGCTTCTGGAAGAAGATCCCACCCTGCGTTACGAGGTGCACAAGGAGACCAAGCAGATGCTCCTGTCCGGTATGGGCGGCACCCATTTGGATATCGCGCTGGCCAAGATGAAGTCCCGCTACGGCGTGGAGATCGCGCTGGACGACAAGAAGATCGCTTACCGCGAGACCATCCGCAAGTCCTGCAAGATCGAAGGCAAGCATAAGAAGCAGTCCGGCGGTCACGGTCAGTACGGTCACGTTAAGATCGAGTTCTCTCCCGGCGAGGCAGAGGGTCTGACCTTTACCGAGACCATCTTCGGCGGCTCCGTTCCCAAGAACTTCCACCCCGCAGTAGAGAAGGGCTTGCAGGAATGTATGTCCAAGGGCGTTCTGGCGGGCTACCCCGTGGTAAACCTGGCGGCCAACCTGTTCGACGGCTCTTACCACGACGTAGACTCCTCCGAAATGGCGTTCAAGCTGGCGGCAGGCATCGCCTTCCGCGACGGTCTGCCTCTGTGTAACCCCGTGCTTCTCGAGCCTGTGGGCGCGTTGCGCGTTCTCATTCCCGACAGCCAGGTGGGCGACGTTATCGGTGACCTGAACAAGCGCCGCGGTAAGATCATGGGTATGGATCAGGCCGAGGGCAAGCGCGGCTACAGCATCGTAGAGGCCGAGGTTCCGGACTCCGAGATGAGTGACTACGTTCACGTACTGCGCGCCATCTCTCAGGGCAGAGGCTCTTACACCTTCTACCTTACCGGCTATTCCGAGGTTCCCGGCAACATCGCAGAAAAAATCATCGCCGAGGCCAAGAAAAACGCATAATTACACTAAAAAACGGCATCCGAGCCCCTCGGGTGCCGTTTTTCCTCTTTACAAATGCAAAAAAGCGTGCTATAATGCAAGCATAGAAAGTTCACGAGAGAGGTTTTACGCTATGAAAAGACTTTTGTGCGTCCTGCTGGCGCTGGCATCACTCCTCGCTTGCTTGGCAGGGCTGACTGTTTCTGCAGAGAAAGCAGAGCCGGACGTTGATCCCGAGTCTCCCTTGTACAAGAAGATGGCACTTTTCGTAGGCGACTCCATTTGCGAGGCAATTTACGAGCAGCGGGATTCCAACTATAATTATCGCTTCGGCTGGGGCGGCAGAATTCTTTACAACAACGAAATGAGAGGCGTTAACCTGGGTAAATCCGGTGCCTCCGTCTCCGATTGCCGCGGCGCCAATACCATTCTCGCGCAGCTGAAGCAGCAGGCTTCCAACGGCGCTCAGTTTGATTACGTCATCGTTCACGGCGGCGTCAACGACGCTTGGGACAGCTGTGCCGTAGGCGAGATGACCGAGGGCTTTGAAGGCCCCTTCGACATGACCACCTTCGCAGGCGGCTTGGAGACCACCTTCCAATATCTCAAAGAAACCTACCCCAACGCCTATTACGGCTATATCATCAACTTCTCCATCCCCAACAGCAGACAGGCCAGCCTCTCCGACATGAGCGCTTACTTCACTGTTGCCAAGGAAATCTGCGATAAGTGGGAGATCCCCTATCTGGATTTCTATTTTGATGATGATTTCAACAAGAACATCATGAAGACTCACACCGACGAGAATCTGTACGACTACATCCATTGCAGAACCTCCGGCTACGATATCCTGACTCCCCGCATCGAGGCCTGGATGGAGACCTTGCACATCAAGGAAGAGCCTCCCGTGGAGGAATCCTCCGAAGAAGCATCCGCAGAAGAATCCCCGGAAGCTTCCTCCGTCGCTCCCGCAGAATCCACCGCCCCCGCGAAGGACGAAGGCGGTATCCCCGTTTACGTTTACATCCTGATCGCTGCAGGCATTGCAATCGTTGCCGCGGTAGTCATTCTTGTTTTGAAAAAGAAGAAGTAATATGGATAAAAGAAGACTTTTGACCTTGATTTTGGTAGGCGCGTTACTGCTGTCCTCCCTGATCCCCGTGATCGCGATCTTTTTGAGATAAAAAACAAAAAAACAATATATTTTTCGAAAGGAAAAGAAACATGAAAAAACTTTCTCTTCTCTTGGCAGCGCTGATGATCTTCTGCTGCTTCGCAATGGCTTCCTGCTCTGAGGAAGAAGCCACCTCTTCCACCGCTCCCGAAGCTTCCTCCACCGCTCCCGCTACTTCTTCCGAGGCACCCGTTTCCTCCGAGGAACCCGAGGCTTCCTCCGAAGAACCCGCTGAGTCCTCCGAGGAAGAGCTTCCCCTGGTTGGCGAGGCTAAAACCTTCTGGCTCACCCACTTCGGCGATGCTTCCGTTGAGGGTGCAGGCTCCATCTTCACTCAGTCCTACTCCGGCGCAGCTTGGTGGCTCCACGTAGCATTCGTTCCCGTAACCGTTGAGGGTGCAGAGAACGTTTACGAGATCGTTGCTATCTCCAACGGTCTGGCTGACGGCTCCGCTACTCCTCTCGACATTCCCGAGGGCGGCTTCGTTTGGGCGATCAACACCGGTAACGACTATATCTCTCTTGGCATGGGCGACACCGACTTCACCAGCCCCAACTGCAGCGCCATGGTAGCAGACGCTCAGCTGTGGATGGTTGGCGACAAGATCCAGCTCAACGGCCTGGATCTGGAAGGCCTCACCGTTCCCACCGAGACTGCTGACACCATGTGGTACGACGATGCATACGTTTGCACCGCTACCTGGGCTCCCATCAACGACTAAGTTTACAATTGAAAGTAATACGAGAGAGGGACTTTTTGAAAAAAGTCCCTCTCTCGTGCTCTCTCCCCAAAAACTTTTCCTGTAAGAAATAGGTTTTCTTGGAGGCTTGGAACCTTCTTTTTTCGAAAAGAAGGTTCCCCAAAAAACTATTACGTCAACTCCAAATACTGCCCGAACACGTAGCCAACCAAGCCGTTGTACCGAATGAGGTACCAATTCCCGTCCTGGCCGGTAACGGTGACCCGGGTGCCGTTTTGCAGTTGCCCGAGAACCCGGGAATCCGTGTTTGGCTGTTCCCGCACGTTCAGCCTGCCGCCCTGGGTGCGGACGATCCCCTCTCGGGTGGGGCGGGGATCCACCAAGGGCACCCCGAAATACTCCGCCACGGAAAGGGAGAGATTTCTGGCAATGGCCTGGATATTATTTTTGATCCATTCCGCATCCGAGGCGTTATCGTGGTACGCAATCTCCACCAAAATGGAGGGCGCCCGCGTATACCGCAGCTCGTAAAGGGAGGTTGTGGGCAGGGCCTTCACCAAAGCGGGATCCGGGTAGACCTCCTTAAGATTTTTGGCAAACAGCTCTGCTGCCGCCCTCCCTTTGGCACTGGTGGCGTAGTAATACACGTCCGAGCCCTGTTGCCGCCCGGGGTTGGCAGTTCCCGAGGCGTTGGAATGAAGCGCCAGGTGAAGCCCGTAGCTTCCCGCGTTGGAGGCGCGGACGGAATCTCCCACGGTACCGCTTGGATCATTGCGGGTGAAGGTGATCCCGGATGCCACCAGATAGGGCTCCATGGCGTTGGCGATCAGGTTCATGTAATACTCTTCGCTTCCGCTTCCGTCGTAATATTGATTAAATTCTTGGGTAGAGGGGCTCAAAAACAGCTCCGGCATAAAAAACACACTCCTTTTCCTTCGTCCATAAAAAGAATATGAAAATCATAAAGTTTTTGTGAAAAACCCCTTGACAAACGGAAACTGTCGTGCTATAATCATTCAGCAAAAAGAAGCAAAGTGTTTTTCGGCAGAGAAACCTTTCACCTTGCGGCAGACGGTCGGCATGGTTGATAGTACCCCGTTTTGACAGAGGAATTCTGTCCTTTTGGGTGTCACACCTTGTCTACGTATGCCGTAAAGATGTCGAAGAACTTCTTTACGGTATTCTTTTTTGAATTTTATTTGGAGGTGCCTACCATAGCAACCGCAGACAAAACACTCGTCAACGAAGCGATCCGTGCTACCGAGGTTCGTGTAATCGGCCCCGAAGGTCAGCTCGGAATCATGAAAACTTCCGAAGCCCTGCGCATCGCCGGGGATCAGGGATTGGATCTGGTGGAAGTTTCCCCCGATGCAAATCCTCCCGTGTGCAAGATCATGGACTACGGCAAGTATCACTTTGAGAGAGAAAAGAAGGAAAAAGAACAGCGCAAGAAGAAGCCTTCCGTTGAACTGAAGGAGATCCAGCTCCGTTGCCGGATCGACACTCACGACTTCAACACTAAGCTGAAGCACTGTATCGAATTCCTGCAAAAGGGCAACAAAGTAAAGGTAATCGTACGCTTCTTCGGGCGTGAGATGGCTCACACCGAGGTAGGTCAGGAGCTTCTGCAGCGTTTCGCCGCAGGCTGCGGAGACATCGTCTCCATCGACAAGGCTCCCCTGCTGGACGGTCGTAACATGACCATGATGCTCAGCCCCAAGAAGACTGATAACAAAAACAAATCGAAAGGAACCGAAACAAATGGGTAAGATGAAGACACACAAGGCGTCCGCAAAGCGTTTCAGCTTTACCGCCACCGGCAAACTGAAGAGAGGGCACATGAGCACCCGTCATAACACCGGTCTCAAGACCTCCAAGCGTATGAGATCTCTCCGCAAGACTGCTTACGTTTCCGCAACTCGTATGCACGACTTGAAGAGACAGCTTCCCTACCAGTAAGAAAAACGGAGGATTTTGAAAGATGGCAAGAATCAAAGGTGCATTGAACACCAAAAAGAGAAGAAACAAGACCCTGAAGCTGGCTAAGGGCTACTGGGGCGCAAAGAGCAAGCACTTTAAGATGGCCAAGCAGGCTGTCATGAAGAGCGGCAACTATGCTTACATCGGCAGAAAGCAGAAGAAGAGAGACTTCCGTGCTCTCTGGATCACCCGTATCTCTGCACAGTGCAAGGTATGCGGTATCAACTACTCCCGTTTCATGAACGGTCTGAAGAAGAGCGGCATCCAGCTGAACAGAAAGATGCTCTCCGAGTTGGCTATCAACGACAAGGAAGCATTCGCAAAGCTGGTTGAGACTGCAAAGGCAGCGCTGGGTCTGTAAGCGGCCTGTGACATTTTGTTGAACTGTTTTTGAAAAAACTGTTGACAAGTGTCGAATTCTTTGGTATAATCATTTTGTTTGAAACTAAGTAGGCGGTCAATCGCCTTCCACAAGGGAGTGAAAAAATCAGATGGCAGAGATCCACGTTAAGGAGAACGAAAGCATTGACAGCGCTCTCCGTAGATTTAAGAGATCTTACCTCAAGAGCGGCGTTCAGGCAGAACTGCGCAAGCGCGAGCACTACGAGAAGCCCAGCGTAAAGCGTAAGAAGAAGTCCGAAGCAGCCAGAAAGCGCAAGTTCAGATAATCAGGATTCTGATTGGAAAAAAGCCTCTTTCAAAGAGGCTTTTTCTTTTTTCGTTTTTGGGAAATTTTCTACTTTGCTCTTGAAAAATTCCTGTGTTTCCTGTATAATGGTTTGCGTATAGAAAATCCCCCCCAACAAAGGAGTTTTTAGCTATGAAGAAATTGGCATGGCTTTTGGCGTTTTGTATGCTCCCGCTGAGCTTGCTGGCAGGGTGTAATACCACCGAAGAGGTCACCTCCTCTTCCCAACCCGAGCAGTCCACCGAAAGCGAAACCGTCTCTCAGGAGGAAAGCACCGTGAAAACACCCGACAAAGACGCAGAAAAGGTATGGAACGATCTTTACGCCGATGCAGGCGCAGGCCTCACCGACCCCTCGTCTGTGTATGAACTTTCCGTTTATGAAAACGGCAACGAAACGGAGTCCTTCCCCGCTCCCGGTGCGAACACCGACGTCCGTTATCTGTTCGCGGGGGAAAACGCTACCCGCGCCGTAGTTCCCGCCGAGGGCTATATGCTCACTCTGCCCGGCGTGGCCGAGGCGGATTTCTCTCTGGGCAAATACCGCTCCCAATTCAAGAACGAGCAATACTGCCTTACCGTTACCTATGAGGATCAAAACCCCTACGGCGACAACAAGGACGGCTACGATCTGTACATGAGAGAGTGGCTGGTAGAGCAGATCGACGATCTGGACTTCCTCTCCAAGAACCAGATCATGCGTACCCGCCCCGTGCAGGAGGTTGAGGTGGGGGATTACACCGTAAAGACCTACTGCATGAAGATCAATCTGGGGGCTCAGATCCAGTTCCCCTATTACCACATCGCCATCATTCGTCCTACCGCTTCCTACGAGTATTTCTACCTCTTCGTGATGAAGTCCGATGAGAAGATGCTGGCGGAGTTTGACACCGTCATTGCAAGCTTTGCGGAGATCGACCGTGTAGGTGTGCCCACCAACGGATTTACCTCCTACGAAGTAAAGGCCAACCCCAACTGGAACGCAGAAACTGCCGCTTACTACGAGTCTCTCATGAACCGCACCGACGTGGGCTTCGGCGCCTTCCATCAAGGCAACTCCGACGAATACACCCAATGGCTGTGGAGTGAAGAAGCCATCGGCGTTACTCCCGACGTTTATATGACCTATCTCCACGTGGGCTGGTATGATGACCTCTCCTCCCCCGCTGAGGTGATGGAGCGTGCGGCAAAGCATGCGGGGGGCGACGGCAAGAACGGCAAGCCCATCTTCAACCTGACCTATCAGTTCACCGTGACCAACAACGCCACCGGCGGTGTATATACCCCTATGTTCGACATCCTCAGAGGC
>JAGBXS010000004.1 GCA_017629175.1 Clostridia bacterium | reverse complement strand
CTCCAGCTTGTACTTCATGCCGGTGAGATAGTCCTCCGCACCGTAGCCGGGAGCGGTATGCACACAGCCGGTACCGCTGTCCATGGTAACGTAATCCGCTACGCAAAGCAAGCTGGTACGATCCAGGAAGGGGTGCTGAGCCGTCATATACTCCAGGTCGGAGCCGATGAGGTCGTTGCAAAGGATCTCGTAGTTCTCGATCCCTGCGTTTGCCATGGTGTCGTTTACCAACGCCTCGGCAATGATGTAGTTCTCTTCCCCTACGCGAACGATGCAATAGGATTCGCGGGGGTGAACGGCGATCGCCACGTTACCGGGCAGCGTCCAGGGGGTGGTAGTCCAGATCACGAAGTAGGTCTTGGAAAGATCTACCTTACCTGCCAGCTTGCCCTGATCGTCGGCAACACGGAATTTTACGTAAATAGAGGTACAGGGAGCGTCCTTATACTCGATCTCAGCCTCGGCAAGAGCGGTCTCGTCATGGGCGCACCAATACACGGGCTTCAGACCCTTATAGATGTATCCGTTCTCGAACATCTTGCCGAAAACGCGAACCTCCTTTGCCTCAAAAGAGGGATTCATGGTGAGATAAGGCTCATCCCAATCGGCCACAATGCCCAAACGCTCGAAGGACTCTCTCTGAAGCTTTACGAACTTCATGGCAAAATCCTTGCAGGCGGAGCGGAACTCGGGGATGGACATACGCTTGCGATCCAGCTTGGACTGCTTGATAATGGCACTCTCGATAGGCATACCGTGGTTGTCCCAGCCGGGAACGAAGGGAGTGCGGTAGCCTGCCATGGACTTGGACTTATTGACCATGTCCTT
This sequence comes from Clostridia bacterium, assembly GCA_017629175.1. Classification (GTDB taxonomy): domain Bacteria; phylum Bacillota; class Clostridia; order Oscillospirales; family CAG-382; genus Coliplasma. The sequence goes on along the minus strand of JAGBXS010000004.1, from coordinate 2,305 downwards.
CAGCACCTTGTTCATAACGTGACCCATATGGATATTGCCGTTAGAGAAGGGAGGTCCGTCGTGAAGAATAAAGGAGGGGTTGCCCTCGTTTACCTCCAGCATCTTCTTATAGAGATCCATCTCGTCCCAGCGCTTTTTAAACTCCGGCTCTCTGGCGGGAAGGTTGCCCCTCATGGGGAACTCTGTGACGGGAAGGTTCAATGTGTCTTTGTAATCTTTCATATCTTTTTTCCTTTTTTCTGCTTGGTAGGCTTACTCGCCGTCTTCCATCATAAAGCGCAAGAACTCGTCCTCTGCCTCCTGGGCAGTGGGCAGATCCTCAGCGGGTTTCTCGGCGGTGAAGGAGAAGATCTTCTTTTCCTCGGCCAGCTCATCCTTGGCTGCCGCCTCTGCCTTGCTGTTGCTTTCCTCAACGCCCTGCTTCACGTCGGTGAAGATACGGGCGACAACAGCATCCTCATCCGGCAAAACGATCTCGTCGAGCTCGTTGACGGAGACGTTCTTGACGGACTCGATATGACCGCGGTACATATCGAAAAGCTGTTTTTTGAATTCCACGATGCGGGTGCGAAGCTCCCACATCTCTTCCTTCTCTGCCTTCAGCTGTTCTTTGAACTCGGCAATCACCGCATCACAGCGTTCCTTAACGGCGCCGGTGATCACTTCTGCGCGGTCGGAGGCATCCTTGACGATCTGATCTGCCATCTTCTGTGCAGAGATCAACGTACTGCGGATAGATTCCTCCTCGTCCTTGATCTCATCCAGATTGGTAACGACCACGTGAAGCTTACGCTCCAGCTCGTTGTTCTCACGGTATACCTCGGTATACTTTCCGATAAGGAATTCGATGTATTCATCCACCTCTGCGGGGTTATATCCCTTGATGGATTTGGAGAAGGGCTTGTTTTTCAGTTCGTGTGGTGCAAGCATCCTGCAAGTTCCTTTCAATATGTATTATTCAGCGAAAGCAAGCGCATCCTTTCACACTCCGAAAAAATTGCGCCGCAAAGCTGCTCTCCCGATTGCTTTTTTCAAGCAAAGGACAGCAGCAAGAGACGGACGATCTCCAAAAGCAAATAGGTTGCCATAAAGGAGAAATCGATCCCCATATCCCGAATACCGGGGACCCGATCCAGCATATTGCGGACGGGGGCAACCACCGGCTCGGACACCGCGTAGCAGACCACCATCAGTCTGGACTCCTCTGATCCGAAGATGGATAACACCGCTCGGATCAGCATAGCGTAGCCCAAAACCTCCATGAACAGCAACACGGCAAGTTTGATCACTTCAAAAACAGGTTCCAAATCAATTCACTTTCCTTGGGGACAAGCAGAGAACTCAGAACAGCTCTCTGGATTTGGGAGCCTCTGCCTGAGGAGGAACGTCTGCGGTAACGTCAACGTGCTTGGGGGTCACGATGTAAGTAGCATCGGACACCTTCTTGATGTTACCCTCGATAGCGAACACTACGCCGCCCAAAAAGTCCAGAATACGGCGTACGGTCTCCTTGTTGGTATCCTCAAAGTTCAAAACGACGGTACGCTTAGCAAGCAGATGCTCACCGATGCCGAAGGCTGCGTCCATACGCTCGGGCTTAACCACCTTCATCTCCAGAGATGCGGCAGAGCCCACGCCGGTGGACTTGGCTGCAGCTGCGGGAGCTGCCTTTTCCTCAAAGCTCTCCTCTGCGTTCTCGTCGGAAACGTTGAAGTTTTCTTCCTCTTCCAGGTAGCTGTCGTCTTCCTTAAACATGTCGTTGATACGGCCTAAAAATCCCATGATTTACCTCCATGATGGTTTTATACAAATTATTTCTTATTCGATCTTAAACAGGGTAGCTTCTGGCGCCGAACACCGCGCTTCCCACGCGGACAAGGTTTGCTCCTCGGGAGACCGCTTGCAAATAATCGCCGCTCATCCCTGCAGACAAAACTGCCCAATTCTTATTATCTTCTTTTTTTGCCCGAATGTCAATGAATTTTTGATATATTTTTTCAAAAAAATGCAAATTTTCTTCAGGAAACTCCGTTTTTGGGGGAATGATCATCAATCCACAGGGCTGAAGGTGGGGAAACTCCCCGATCTTCTCCAAAAATTCCTCCGTGTCTTCCATGGCGATGCCGGATTTTCCTGCCTCGGATCCAATGTTGATCTCGACCAAGACCTTCATGGTCAGATTGTGCTTGGCCGCCTGCTTTTCGATCTCAGAGGCCAGAGAGAGGCTGTCCACAGAATGGATCAGGGAAACCTTATCGATGATATATTTCACCTTATTGGTTTGAAGATGTCCTATAAAATGGAT
>JAGBXS010000039.1 GCA_017629175.1 Clostridia bacterium | reverse complement strand
GTGATCGATCTGCTGGCAGAGTATGGGGTAAAGCTGATCGCTTTGCGCTGTGCGGGCTACAACAACGTGGACGTTCCCTACGCATACGGAAAGATCCACGTGGTGCACGTTCCCGCTTACTCCCCTTACTCAGTGGCGGAGCACGCCATGGCCATGCTTTTGACCTCCGTGCGGCGGGTGCACAAGGCGTATATCCGTACAAAGGATCACAACTTCAGCCTCAACGGGCTAACGGGGTTCGATCTTCACGGGAAGACCGTGGGTGTGGTGGGTACCGGCAAGATCGGCAAGATCTTCATCGATATCTGCCGCGGGTTCGGGATGAACGTCTTGGCCTACGACAAATTCCCTGCGGAAGGCTTGGGCATCCGTTACGTGCCCTTGGAAAAGCTGTTTGAAGAAAGCGATATCATCTCTCTCCACTGTCCTCTTACGGAAGAGACCCGCCACATGATCGGGAAGGAAAGCATCGCAAAAATGAAAAAAGGCGTTGTGCTCATCAACACCTCAAGAGGAGGGCTGGTGGATTCCAAGGCACTGCTGGAGGGGATCAAATCCCGCAAGGTGGGTGCGGCGTGCATTGACGTTTACGAGGAGGAATCGGACGTGTTCTTCGAGGACCGTTCCGGACACATCATTGACGACGACACCTTGGCGCGGCTGATCTCCATGCCCAACGTGCTGGTGACCTCCCATCAGGCGTTTCTTACCGAGGAGGCCTTGGAAAACATTGCGGAGACCACCGTGGGGAATATTTTGGGATTCTTTGAACACGGCGGTCACGAAAACGAGCTTTGTTACCGTTGCGGAAACACCGATACCTGCAAAAGGCATCGGGTGACAAAATGTTTTTAATTTTTTAAAGGAGTTTTGAAAAATGGAAGCTTTGAAAAAACGACTTTCCCGTTACTTTATCGACGCCATGGGATCCATGGCGTTGGGGCTTTTTGCCTCTCTGCTCATCGGTACCATTTTCGGTACCGTTTACAAGTACACAGATCTTGAGCTGATGAACACCATCGCCACCTTTGCAAAAGGGGCTACCGGTGCGGCTATCGGCGTGGCCATTGCCCACCGCTTGGGGGCGCATCCCTTGGTGATGTTCTCCTGCGGCGCGGTAGGTGCTATGTCCAACGCCATGGGTGCCATCGTCGGCCGTGACGGCGGTGCCATTCTGAAGTGGGCTGTCACCGAGGGAGACGGCTCCGGGGTGTTCTACGCGGCAGGGCCTGCGGGAGCGTTCTTTGCTGTCATCATTGCCTGCGAGATCGGTCAGTTGGTCTCCAAGAAGACCAAGGTGGACATTCTGGTGACCCCCGTGGTAACCTTACTTACAGGCTTCGGGGCAAGCTGGCTGCTTTGTCCCTTGGTTTCTTACGTGATGTACTATCTTGGCACCTTCGTTTCCTTCGCCACCACCTTCCAGCCCTTGCTCATGGGCATCGTGCTTTCCGTGATCATGGGTATCGTTTTGACCCTGCCCATTTCCAGTGCCGCCATCTGCGCCATGATCTTCTCCGAGGCGGCTTACGAGGTGGCCTTGACCAACGGAACTGCAGAGGGCTTCCTGCTGGCGGGCGGTGCCTGCGTGGCGGGCTGTTGCGCACAGATGGTGGGCTTTGCAGTGATCAGCTTCCGCGAGAACCGTTGGGGCGGGATCGTTTCCCAAGGCTTGGGAACCTCCATGCTCCAGATGGGCAACATTGTGAAGAAGCCGGTAATCTGGCTGGCTCCCATCTTAGCATCCGCTGTGACGGGCCCCATTTCCACCATGGTGTTCGGGCTGCAATGCAAGGGCGTTGCCGCCGGTATGGGTACCTGCGGATTGGTAGGCCCTATCGGTGTCATTGACTCCACGGCAGAGCCGGACGTGATGATGTGGATCGGCTTGGCGGCAGTCTGCGTGGTATTGCCCGCTCTGCTTTCCCTGCTGTTCAACGAGATCCTCCGCAAGCTGGGATGGATCCAAACCGGCGATATGAAGATCGACGCGTAAAAGCTACATAAAGAGAGAGAGCCTTGATGAAAAAAGGCTCTCTTTTTTTACCGTTTCTTTGCCGCCAAAGGTGTTTTTTGACAAATCTGCGGCAAAGGAGGCGGTCTGTTTTTTGCAGGTTGCGGATTTTCATTTTTCGATAGTCAATGCTCTTGACAAAAACGAGGGCATATGATAATATAGGTAGAAAAATTCAAAGATAAGGAGAATCCTATGGAATTTCTGTATGAAACCATATTGGCTGTTACCTGGCAGCAGGCAGTCATGTGGTTGATCGGCTTTGTTCTGATCTTTCTTGCCATTAAAAAAGACATGGAACCCACCCTTTTGCTTCCCATGGGCTTCGGCACGCTGTTGGTAAATATTCCCGGTGTTGACGCCATCATGGAGGAGGGTGCCATCACCAGTCTCTACAACGCAGGTATCGCCAACGAGCTGTTCCCGTTGATGCTGTTCATCGGTATCGGCGCTATGATCGATTTCGGCCCTCTGCTTGCCAACCCCAAGCTGATGATCTTCGGTGCGGCGGCACAGTTCGGTATCTTCTTTACCCTGTGTCTTGCTTCCATGTTCTTCGGTGACAACGAGGCGGCCTCTATTGCCATCATCGGTGCGGCAGACGGCCCCACCGCCATCTCCGTTTCCAACAAGCTGAACTGTGACCCCGGTATCCGCGGTGCCATCATGGTTGCGGCATACTCCTACATGGCTCTGGTTCCCATTATCCAGCCTCCCGTGATCAAGCTTCTCACCACCAAGAAGGAGCGTATGATCCGCATGGATAACCAGATGAAGCCCGTTTCTCAGACCACCAAGATCCTCTTCCCCATCGTTATTTTTATGATCTCCGCGTTGGTGGCACCCTCTGCGGCATCTCTGGTGTTCTTCCTGATGTTCGGTAACCTGATCCGTGAGTGCGGCGTGTTGAACTCCCTCTCCGAGACCGCACAGAAGGTTCTGGCTAACCTGGTTACCATCTTCTTAGGCATCTCCATCTCCATTCAGATGACCGGTGATAAGTTCCTCCAGCCCACCACTCTGCTGGTTCTCGGCCTGGGTCTGTTCGCCTTCATCTTCGATACCGCAGGCGGCGTACTGCTGGCAAAGCTGTTGAACTGCTTCCTCAAGAAGAAGATCAACCCCATGATCGGCGCGGCAGGCATCTCTGCGTTCCCCATGTCCGGCCGTATCGTCCATAAGATGGGTCTGAAGGAGGATCCCCAGAACTTCCTGCTGATGCACTCCATCGGTGTTAACGTTTCCGGTCAGATCGCTTCCGTTGTGGCAGGCGGTATGATCTTAAGCATCTTCATGGGTTAAGGAAGGAGAGAAAAGCTATGGAATTCAATCCCGTAAGATTTGTGGAAATGCTTCCCAACTTGGGCTACGGTATGCTGGGTATCTTTGTGGTCATCGGCGCCATCGTGATCTCCACCTACGTGCTTAACGCCATTTTCTCCCGCAAGAAGCAGTAATCCGATAAAAATAAAGCGGTCGCCCGAAAGAGCGGCCGCTTTTTTTGTGGAGAACGAGGACTTAAGAACCTTTTTCGTGAAAATAGGTTCACACCTCGCTTAGGCGAGGTATAGAATCTCCAAAAAGCTTTTCATGCCAAATGCTGTCGCATTTGGAGAGAGAACTTAGGGAAGCTCCACCGATACAACGGTAAGAACGCCTTCCCGTACGGTGAAGCGGATCTCAAGATCTGCAAAGGGAAAGCCGTAGACACGGGTGGGATCCTGCTGGTAGGCAGGTCTGGGATCTTGTGCCAAGATCTCCTTCAGGGGAGCGCGGTACTGCGGAGGAACTTTTGAAAGCAGCTCCTCCGGGAACTCCACCTGCAAGGCGTATTCCCGCAGAGGCTCCGCAAAGCCGCCGGAAGCATCCGGTTTTGCATCCGCAAAGGGCAGATAGGGCTTGATATCCAGGATGGGCGTGCCGTCCATGAGGTCTGCGCCGGACACCACCAATTCGTTCCCCTCGATGCGCAAAAGACGCACGCAGGAAAGGCCTATGGGGTTGGGGCGGAAGGGAGAACGGGTGGCGAATACTCCCATACGGGTATTTCCGCCCAAGCGAGGAGGACGTACCGTGGGAGACCACTCCTCCCGAACGGCCTCGGAGAACACCCAGATCAGCCAAATATGGGAGAAATCCTCCAAGCCCCGCAGGGCGTCCTTGACGCGGTATTCCTTTTCGAAAACGATGCGGGATTCCAGCATATCCAGGATCCCGCTTTGACGGGGGATGCCGAATTTGGTGGGAAAGGGGGTGCGGATGGTAGCAATGGGTTTCATTTCCATAAAGCAATTCCTTTTTTTAGAAAAGCCGCACCCGAAGGTACGGCTTTTTTGTTTTAATTGTGAAAGAAATCAGTCCTTGCGAACATGAACTTCCATCTGCTTGTAAGGAACCTCGATACCGGTCATATCGAAGGCCTTCTTGATGGTCTCGTTCAGGTCGAAGTTCACCGTCCAGTAATCCTCTTTCTTGGTCCAAGCGCGAACTGCAAAGCCCAAGCCGTCCTCGGTTCTGCCGGTATAAACAACAGCCAATGCGGGCTGATCCAGCACCAGAGAATGAGCGGATGCCAAGGAAGTGAGCAGATCGCGGACGCGGTCGATGTCGCTGTCGGCAGCAACGGTCAGAGTGATGTCCACACGGCGGAGATCCTTCTTGGAGTAGTTGGTGATGGTGCTGTTCATCAACGCGCCGTTGGGAAGGGTAACGGTCTTGTTATCGGGGGTGCAGAGCACGGTATACATGATGGAGATCTCCTCCACGGTACCGGATACGCCCTGGGACTCTACGTAATCCTCAACGCGGAAGGGCTTGAAGATCAGCAGCATCAAACCGCCTGCCAGGTTAGACAGAGAGCCCTGCATTGCCAAGCCCACTGCGGCACCTGCGGTTGCCAGAACGGTAACCACGGAAGCCATGGGAACGCCCATCACGCCGATGGCGGAGACCACGATGATCACCTTCAGACCGATGGATACAAAGTTGAAGAAGAAGGATGCTACGGTACGATCCATTTTGGCAGCCATCTTGCTCTTGCGCAAGAACTTCACGAAAGCCTTCACGCAGGCAAAGCCAATGATCAGGATCAAGCCTGCAAAGAGAAGCTTTGCCCCTACGTCAACGCAAAGGTTCACAAGGGAATTCAAAAAGTTTTCCATAATTTTCCTCCAAAAATATTATCTGCACTTATTTTATACGCAAGTGCAGGGGTTTGTCAAGAGGGAAGCGGGGATTTTTTGTGTCGAAACCTTAAATTTTATCCTCTTCTTCTTGACAATCTGTGAAAGAAGAGGTATACTGTTGCTATTGATAAATTGGAGTATTATAGTTATGGGTAAGTATCGTATTCTTTGCTTCGCCAATCAAAAGGGCGGAGTAGGCAAAACAACATCTGCCATCAACGTTGCGGCGTGCATGGCACGTGCCGGAAAAAAGGTGCTGCTGGTGGACGCAGATCCGCAGGGAAACGCTACCAGCGGTATCGGTGTCTCCAAGAAGGGGCTTTCCGCTACGGTGTACGACGTGCTGATCGGCCAGAAGTCGGTGGAGGAGGCTGTTGTCAAAACCGGCGTGAAGCGGTTGGATCTCCTGCCCTCCGGTATCGATCTGGTGGCCGCGGAGTTGGAGCTGGCGGATGAATCCCGCAGAGAATACCGTCTCCGCGACGCCTTGGCGGCCGTGCGGGAAAAATACGACTACATCATCATCGACTGCCCTCCCGCTTTGAGCTTGGTGACCATCAACACCTTGGTTGCCGCCGACGGCGTGGTGATCCCCTTGCTGTGCGAATATTATTCCCTGGAGGGTCTCACCCAGCTGAATGCCACCATTGGGCAGATCCGCAAGCGCTACAACCCCTCTTTGGAGCTGGTGGGCGTTTTGATCAATATGTACGACGGCAGACTGAACCTGACCATGAGCGTTTTGGAGGAGATCAAGAACTTCTTCCCCGGGAAGCTGTTCCGCACCCCCATCCCCCGCTCCGTCCGTATCAGCGAAGCGCCCAGCCACGGTCTTGCCATCGTGGATTACGAGCGGAACGGCAAGGGTGCCGCCGCATACGCCTCCGTGGCAAGAGAGCTGATCACCCGTTGTGAAGGAAAATAAGAGAGGATTTTGAATATGGCAAAAAAAGGTCTGGGGCGTGGACTGAGTGCCCTGCTGTCCGATAACGTGCCCGAGCTTCCCGAGGTGGAAGCGGGAACTGACGGACGTTTGATTCAATTACATATTTCCGACATTGAGCCCAACCGCAAGCAGCCTCGCAAGCATTTTGACGAGAACGCTTTGATGGAGCTGGCAGAGTCTATTGGGATGCACGGTCTTCTGGAGCCCATTGCGGTACGGAAGAAGGAAAACGGATATTACGAGATCATTGCCGGAGAACGCCGCTGGCGCGCCTCCCGCATGGCCGGGCTGAACACCATCCCCGCCATCGTCAAGGAGATCGGGGACGAGGAAGCCGCCCTGCTGGCGTTGATCGAGAACCTGCAGAGAGAGGATCTCAACCCCGTGGAGGAAGCCTTGGGGTATCGTGATCTGATCCAGCGCTACGAGCTCACCCAGGAGGAGGCCGCCAAGAAGGTGGGCAAATCCCGTGCAAACGTGGCGAACCTGATGCGTATTCTGAATCACCCGGCAAGCGTGCTTGCTTTGGTGGAGAACGGTTCCCTCACCTACGGCCACGCCAGAGCTCTTCTGCCCTTGGCGGAAAAGCTGGGAGAGAAGGAGCTGCTCGCCGTGGCGGAAAAGATCACGGAGGAGGATCTCTCTGTGAGACAGACCGAGGCCTTGGCGAAAAAGATGCTGACCGAGCCCACGGACAAGCCCGTTACCGCCGACCCGGTAAAGAGCCAATACCTGAAGGTTCTGGAGCGTTCCGTCAGTGCATCTGCGGGACGAAAAGCCGCCATCAAGGCGGAAAAGGACGGCAGCGGCAAGCTGGTGCTTTCCTTTGCCTCCACGGAGGATCTGGAGACCTTATTGACCGCCCTTTGCGGCAAGCATTTTTTGGAAGAACTGAGCGAAACGCTCTGAGGATAGTAAGGAGTTTAACATCATGATCGACATTAAATTTTTGAGAGAAAATCCGGACGTTGTCCGTGAAAACATTAAGAAGAAGTTCCAGGATGCAAAGCTTCCCATGGTGGACGAGATTCTGGAGCTGGACAAGCGTAACCGCGCCATCAAGGGCGAGGTAGAGGCTCTGCGCTCCGAGCGTAACAAGGGCTCCAAGTCCATCGGTATGCTGATGGGTCAGGGCAAGCGCGAGGAGGCTGAGGCGCTGAAAAAGCAGATCGCCGCTATGGGCGGTAAGATCGACGAGCTTTCCGCAGAGGAAAAGCAGGTGGAAGAGGCACTTCTTGCCAAGATGATGCTCATCCCCAACATCATCGATCCCTCCGTGCCGATTGGTAAGGACGACAGCGAGAACGTAGAGGTGCAGAAGTACGGCGAGCCCGTGATCCCTCCCTACGATATCCCCTATCATACTGAGATCATGGAGAAGTTCTCCGGCATCGACCTGGATTCCGCAGGCAGAGTGGCGGGCAACGGCTTCTATTACCTGATGGGTGACATTGCCAGACTGCATTCCGCAGTGATCTCTTATGCAAGAGACTTTATGATCGACAGAGGGTTCACCTACTGCGTGCCTCCCTTTATGATCCGCTCCGCTGTGGTAAACGGCGTTATGAGCTTTGCGGAGATGGATGCCATGATGTACAAGATCGAGGGCGAGGATCTCTACCTCATCGGTACCTCCGAGCATTCCATGATCGGTAAGTTCATCGATCAGATCATCGATGAAAAGCAGCTTCCCATCACCCTCACCAGCTATTCCCCCTGCTTCCGTAAGGAGAAGGGTGCCCACGGTATTGAGGAGAGAGGCGTTTACCGTATCCACCAGTTTGAAAAGCAGGAGATGATCGTGGTTTGTAAGCCCGAGGAATCCCCCGTATGGTTTGAGAAGCTGTGGCAGAACACCGTAGACCTGTTCCGCTCTTTGGACATCCCCGTAAGAACCCTGGAGTGCTGCTCCGGTGACCTGGCGGATCTGAAGGTGAAGTCTGTGGACGTTGAAGCTTGGTCTCCCAGACAGAAGAAGTATTTTGAGATCGGCTCTTGCTCCAACCTGGGCGACGCACAGGCAAGACGTCTGAAGATGCGTGTCAACGGCGAGGACGGCAAGTATCTCCCCCACACCCTGAACAACACCGTGGTGGCTCCTCCCCGTATGCTCATCGCGTTCTTGGAGAATAACCTCCAGCCCGACGGCTCCGTACGCATTCCCGAACCGCTCCGTCCCTACATGGGCGGCAAAGCGGAAATCCGCGCAGAGATCCGCTGATGGATATCACGTTTATCGTTTGGACCCTCCTTACGGGAATCGGTGCCGCCATCGTTTACCTTTGGTATCAAAGACGGTTTGTAGGAGATTTTGTGCGGAAGCTTTTGACCATTGACGCCGTTTCTCCCGAAACCGCGGTGACCATTGAGGAGCTGCACTGTAAAATGACCCCTCCCCTGATGCTTGCGCTGAGAGAGGAAGGGACGCTTTACGAGGCGGTTCTCAAAACCGAGGACGATACCCCCCGCTATTACGTAGCAGAGGGAAAGCGGGAGATGCTGAAGGCAAAGTACAAAAACGAAAGCGTCAGCTTCTTCGGCGTGGTACTGGGGATCTGCATCTTGGTGGTGATCGGCATTATCTTCACCGCACTGTACCCCGTGCTTTCCGAATACTTAGGCGGGCTGTTGTCTGCCGAATAGGAGGACTTTTATGAAAAAAAGAAATCCGCTGTACGTTGCCATTGCCATTGCGGTGGTTTTGGTATTGATCACGGTGGCGGTGGTTTTGATCTCCGGCTATCGGTATACCTCTGAGGACGGCATTAAGTTCATCGGGCAATCCGAAAGCGGAAAGCCCACCAGCGGAACCATCAATTATCCCGACGGAAGCTCCGCGACCCTGGATCTTCTGAACAAGACCATCAAATACGACAACGGAGACGTTTACGTAGGCGATATCAGCGGCCTGCAACGGAACGGCAACGGCAAAATGACCTTCGCCGCTACGGGAGACGTTTACGAGGGCACCTTTATCGAGGATAAGATGACCGGTGTGGGAAAAATGACCTATGCCAACGGCGACGTTTATATCGGCGGTATGCTGGACTCCAAGAAGCACGGAGACGGTCAATTTCACTTCACCAACGGGAATTCCTACGACGGCGCTTACGTAGAGGATGCCATGACCGGCTACGGTGTTTTCACCTGGAGCTCCGGTGCCTCTTACGAGGGGTATTTTGTAAACGATATCAAGCAGGGTCAGGGAAAAATGACCTTTGCCAACGGTGACGTTTACGAGGGGCAGTTCCAGAACGATCTGCGTCACGGAAACGGTCACTACACCTGGAAGGACGGCACGTATTACACCGGCACCTTCCGCAACAATTTGATGGACACCCGCATTCTGGATGAAAACGGCGCCTTCGTCATCGGCGAGGACGGTGCTTACGTTCACGGCAGTGTGGGATACTATACCACCGTGATCTCCGAGGACGAGGTCAAGACTTACAGAGGCTATTTTGAAGCAGGCAAGATCGTTGCCATTTACGAAGAGACGGAGGAACCCGCAGCATGAAGAAAGCAAACTTTATTTTCTCTGCCTTTGCAGACGAGATCACTCCAGATTTTGACGGACAGCTTGCCGCATTGAAAGAGCTGGGCATTCCCCTTCTGGAGCTTCGCGGTGTGGACGGAAAAAGCTTCGTTCAGCTCACCGACGAAGAAGTGGATGCGGTAAAAGCGAAGCTGGATGCCGCAGGCATCGGCCTTTCCGCTCTCGGCTCTCCCATCGGTAAGATGGATGCAGACGGTGATTTTGATGCCCATTTGGCATTACTGGACCGCATTATGGACATCGGCGACAAGCTGGGCTGTAAGCGGATCCGTATGTTCAGCTTCTACCCCGGTACGCTGGACAAGGATGCTTTTGAAAAGCGTGTCTTTGAATGGATGGAGATCCTGGTCTCCAAGGCGGAGGCGAGAGGCTTTACCCTCTGCCACGAAAACGAGAAGGATATTTACGGGGATTCCCCTGTCAACGAAGCAAAGCTGATGGCGCACTTCGGCGGCAGACTGAAGGCTGTTCTGGATCCCGGCAATTTTGCCTTCTGTAAGATGGATCCCGCTCCCGCATATCCTTTGCTGAAGGACTATATCGAATACTTCCATATCAAGGATGCTGACGAGGAGGGTATCATCGTGCCTCCCGGAAAGGGTGTGGCACTGTTGGAGGAGACCATCCGTAAGATCGCTTCCGACCGCGCGGGCCGATACGGTGTTTATGAAATCCTTGACCACCTTGAAGTTAACGTCGGCTTCAAGCAG
>JAGBXS010000038.1 GCA_017629175.1 Clostridia bacterium | reverse complement strand
GACCCTATCGATCTCCCGTCGCATTGGCTATCTCTCGCGCCGCAGTGGAGTCTTTCACCATCAGACCCTGACGATCTCCCGTCGCATTGGCTATGCCTCCCACCGCAGTGGAGTCCTGCACCATCGGACCCTTCCGATCTTCCGGCGCCCGCTTATGACAATGGAGGGAATCGCGGCCAATACATAGCCAAAAGCATACTGTATTTATGCCGCTATGCAAAACGGCAAGCCGTTTTGGTACCTTGGTCGAGTGTCTTGGGGACCCTGACCATCTCCCGTCGCATTGGCTGTGCCTCCCACCGCAGTATTTAGTAACCAATGTAACGCAAAATAGCTGTATCAAAAAGCGTCCCATACCTTTCCTTAGGCTAACGCACCTCATAAGAGTTCGACTCGTCGAGGTCTTTTTCTTTACAAATGTTAATTTTTTGGGAAGGATGACAGAATTCTCTTTCTTTTTTCCGAAAGATGTGTTATAATGAAGCCACAGTTGAAAGGATGTGAAAAAAGCATGAAGATCAGACTGAACGAAAACGAAGAGATCGTCCGCACCATCAAGGAAGGGCTGGAAAAGAAGGAAGGCTACTGTCCCTGCCGCGTGGGAAAGGCGGAGGAATATAAGTGCATGTGCAAGGAATTCCGCGAGCAGATCAAGGATCCCGATTTTGAGGGGTACTGCCACTGCTTGCTGTATTACAAGGAAAAATAAAAAGGGAGAATATCAGCCCGTCAACGCGGACTACGAAAGGAGAAACATAATGGCAGAAGTAAAATTGACGGCAGACGCCTTCTCTTCGGAGGTGCTTTGCAGCGACAGACCCGTGCTCATCGATTTCTGGGCGACCTGGTGCGGCCCTTGCAAGATGATTGCCCCGGTAATCGCGGAGATTGCAGAAGAGCATCCCGAGTGGAAGGTCTGCAAGGTGAACGTGGACGAGGAGGGTACCCTGGCGGCACGGTTTGGGATCACCAGCATCCCCACGGTGTTGCTCATCAAGGAGGGCAGAACCGTTGCCACCTCCGTGGGCTACCGCACCAAGGAGCAGCTGCTTGCCACCTTGGGGTTGAATTAAAGTAAGAGAACGATTAAGGGGGGCTTTCTTGAAAGAAGGCCCCCTTTCCCCCGAAAGAAACCTCAGTGCCGAAAACTGCCGTTTTCGGGAGAAGAAAAGATACAGCTCGAAGCTTAGATTGCAAAAAAACGACCTGCTTACGCAAGTCGTTTTTTCTTCTGGTGCGGCTGATGGGACTTGAACCCATACGGAGTACTCCACACGCCCCTCAAACGTGCGCGTCTGCCAATTCCGCCACAGCCGCAGACATTTTATTTTCCCGCGCGCTTTATCCCGAAAAGCGAGGTCACTTCTCAAACGCGCAAAAACTATTATACACAAATATTCCGCTTTGTCAAGCCTTTTTCCAAAAAAAGTGAAGGAAAACTTTTCTCATACAAGCAACCACACCGCCGTCCCCATGAGGGCGGCCTGGATCACCTTCCCTCCAAAATACGGCAAAAGCGAAAGCTCCCCCTTGGTAACGGCAGACACCTGCCCCAGCACGCAAAGTCCCGAAAAGCCCACCGCCACGGCGGCAAGGAGCTTCCCGCCCTCTCCCAGCAGTGCCGCCTCCCCGCAGCCTGCGGAAAACTCCAAAAGAGAAGTCCACAAAGCGGGAAGGATGCCTGCTATGGGAAAGCTCTTCCGCAAGCAATCCGCCGCGGCACCGAAGAAGATCAGCATCCCTCCCACCTCCCCTGCGGTACGGGTGCCCGCGGTGATGGCAGAGAGAAGTCCCCTTTCCCCTGCGGGAAGGGTTCCGATCCCCCGGCAGGAGGGGTGCAGGCAGAGATACAGCACCCCTGCGGTGAGCAGGGAGCACCCTCCCTGTAAGCCCACCAAAAGCACTCCGAAGGCAGGATGGCCAAACAAAGCGTTCCCCACCACCCCGACCAAAAAGGGGGCTGAGGCAAGGTTTGAGAAGCCGCAGAGAAACTCCGCCCGGGTCTTTGTGATCCTGCCGCTTTTATACAGCAAATACGCCGTTCTCGCCCCCACGGGAAAACCGCAAAGCATCCCCAACAGCCACACCGTCAGCTCCACCCCAAAGGGAAAACGGTACAGCCTTGACGCCAAAGAGGAGGTCGCCACCATCCCCGAAAGGCACAGCGCGGGGAACAGAGTGGGAAATACCCGCTCCAAAAAGAATTCCGTGCGGGAAAGCACCGCCTCCCCCGCTATGGCAGGGTTCAACAATAAAAACAGCAAACAGCCCACGGGCAACAGAAAGCGTACCGCGGCGGAAAGCCTCATAAAATCATCTCCCGTAAAATATACTTGTGTTGCAGGTGATGATATGATGGAAAACCAAAGAAAATCTCTTACAAAGCGGCTGGCGGAGGAGATCCTGCCCCGGGTGGGCGGCGGGATCTTTTTGGAATGGCGGGGCAAGGAACGGCTGGTGGCGGAAGGAATTGACGGACTTTTGGAATACGGCCACACCCGCATCACGGTGAAGGGCGGTTCGGAAAAAATCGGGATCTTCGGCAAGGGGCTGGAGATGCGGTATCTCTCCGAGACCTGTATCGTCATCGAGGGGAAGATCTTAAAGGTCTGTTATCTTCCCGAGGAGGTGTAGCCATGTATCCTTTTTTTCGTCTCTTTTTGGGAGAATACACCGTCAAGCTTTGCTGTGAGGATCCCCTGCCCTTTCTCCGCAGGCTGACGGTGAACAAAATTCTGTTCTGGAGCCTCCACGGCGGGGAGGGTGTTTGGTATCTCAAGACCACCCTTGCCCATGCAGAGCTGCTTTTGAACAACGCGGCGGAGGCGGGGATAGATGGGGAGATCGTCAAAACCAAGGGGCTTCCCTTTTTGGCGGCAAAATACAAAAAACGGCCGGGGTTGCTTTTGGGGCTGATCCTTGGCTTGGGGCTTTTGTTTTACAGCGAGCTGTTCGTGTGGCAGGTGACGGTGAACGGCAATCTCACCATTCCCACGGAGGAGATCTTAGCCGCCTTGGAGGAGCAGGGCGTTACCGTGGGGAGCTATATCCCCGCCATTCCCGTGCTGAAGGTGCAGAACCAATTCTTGGTGTCCTTCCATCAGCTTTCCTCCATCGCCATCAACATAAAGGGCACTCACATTCAGGTGGAGGTGCTGGAGCGGGTGGCGGAAACACCCCCTGCGGTACACGACGGCTATTGCAACGTGGTGGCCTCCCGCGACGGCATCATTGTCTCCGCCATTTCCTCCGCGGGCACGGTGATCGTCTCCCCGGGAGAGGTGGTAGAGGCGGGGCAGATCCTCATCTCCGCCTTCTCGGTGGGCAAGCGGAACGTGTACCGCCTGCATCACGCCAAGGGCACGGTGCTGGCCAGAGTATACGAAAGCTATTCCCGGGTATTCCCCACCGCCGTGGAGGCAAAAGCCTACACCGGGCGGGAGACGGTGCGAAAGAGCGTTTCCGTCCTGGGGCGGGTGCTTCCCTCCCTTGGGGGGCACGGACAGCCCCTACGCACGGTTTGACACGGTGGTGGAAAAGGAGGCGGTGGAGCTGTTCGGCTTTGTCCGCACCCCCATCACCGTCACGCGGGTGACCTACAAGGAGTACGAGAAGGTCTCCGTGACCCTCACGGAAGCCCAGCTATGGGAA
The DNA here is from genome assembly GCA_017629175.1 of Clostridia bacterium. Lineage (GTDB taxonomy): Bacteria > Bacillota > Clostridia > Oscillospirales > CAG-382 > Coliplasma. The sequence continues at coordinate 13,218 of JAGBXS010000038.1, read as the reverse complement.
AACGCAAAGGAGGATCTGGCGTGGTGGCTGAAGACCCTGGGCGAGGTGGAAAGCTGTGAGCATTCCTTTGTCTACGACGAGATCGGCGGAGGGTACGTTTTGAACGCAGAGGCCGCCGTCACCATCAACATCGGGTTGGATATGCCCTTGGAGGCGGGAGAACAGCCGCCGCCCCAAGTGAAGCCGCCCGAGCCCGTGGCATAGAAGGGAGGCGCCTCTTGCTGGAAGCTGTACGCAACGCCCTGTGGGGGATGCCCCTCATCGGACTGCTCCTCTCCTTCGGCGGGTATTTTACTTTGAAAACACGGTTCATTCCCCTGCGCCTGCCCATGATCTTAAAGCGCACCGTGGGCAACCTCCCAAAAGGGAAAACCAACCGCCGCGCCCTGCTTCAGGCCGTTTCCACCGCCTTGGGAGGCACGGTAGGCATCGGAAGCATCACGGGTGTGGCCTACGGCATTGCCATCGGCGGAGCGGGAAGCGTGTTTTGGATGTGGATCAGCGGTCTGGGAGGCATGGCGCTGAAATACGCGGAGGTGTTCCTGGCAGTGAAGCACCGCAAAAGAACGGAAAACGGCTTTGTGGGCGGTGCGCCTTACATCCTTTCCGATCTGGGCTACCGCAAAACCGCGGTCTGCTTTGCCCTGCTTTGCGTGACGGCCTCCTTTGGGGTGGGCAACCTCACCCAGATCGGGGCACTCTCCGAGACGGTCTCCGTTTTGGGGGTATCCCCTTGGGTCTGCGGCGGGGTTTGCGGTGTGCTTCTCGCCTACTGTCTTTGGGGCGGCAGAGAACGGATCGGCAGATGGAACGGGGTTTTGGTGCCTGCGGCCTCCGCTTTGTACGTGAGTGCCATGGGCTGGATCCTGCTGACCCATCTCCCCGCCGTGCCAAATGCCTTTTCCCAAATTCTGCAGGGTGCTTTGGGCATCCGTCCCTTGGCGGGAGGGGTTTCCGGAACGTTGATTGCCGCCTCCATGCGGGAGGGCTTTGCCCGCGGGGTGTTCTCCAACGAGGCGGGAGTGGGCTCCTCTCCCCTTGCCCATGCCGCCTCCGGGGAGGGCGACCCTGTCAAGCAGGGGGAATGGGGCGTTTTTGAGATCTTTGCGGATACCTTTTTGGTGTCCACCCTTACCGCCCTCGCCTTGCTGGTCACGGGGTGCGGCTCCATGACGGAGGTGCTTGCCCCCTTGTTCTTCGGGAACGGGGTGTGGGTGTTCGCCCTCCTTTCGGCGGTGTTTGCCTTCTCCTCCATCCTCAGCTGGTGCTATTACAGCAGGGTCTGCCTGCAATTTCTCGCCCTGCCTTGGGGGGAGACGGCGTATTGCCTTTGCAGTGTGCTCTGCGCCGCAGTGGGGGCTTTGGTGCCGCTGAGCAGTCTGCTCACCCTGGCGGATATTTTGGGCGGACTGATGATCTTCCCCAATTTGTTCTTGCTGTTTAAGTTAAGGCATCAAGTGAGATAACACAAAAAACCTTCCGTTTTTCCCACGGAAGGTTTTTGCACTTATGCTTTCTTCTTGTTTCTGAAATCCAGCAGTCTGACGATGGCGGGGGTCAACAAAACGTTGATGGCAACCTCTACCAAGAAATTCAACCCTGCCAGCCCCAAGAACATGTAGCCTACCACGTTCTCGCCGTAATCTGCCAACGCCCAGGTCTTGATGGTGTCCATAAAGAACACACTGCACCCCAACAGGAAAACGCCGGTGTTCACCACGGGGCACACCAAAGCGGAGATCACCACGGAAGCGTAGCGGTCGTATTTTGAAAGCCACTTGTAGATCAGTCCTGCCACAAGTCCGCAGGCGATGCCCTTGACCATAACGGTGATGATGGTACCGGGCACGCTGATGGCAAGAAACGCCGCCGCATCCCCGCTGATCAGCACCACGATGCCGAACACGCCGCCCAGCCAGGCACCCAGCTTTGCCCCGCCCACGGAAGCACCGATGACGATGGGGACCAATACCAGAGAGATGGAGAACATCCCGAAACGGATGAAGGATCCCATCATCTGCAGGACCACCACCAATGCGGTCAGGATGGCACCCAAGACCAAGATCTCGGTGGACATTCTCTGCCTTTGTTTGGTTTGCATAAAAAGATTCCTCCTTGCTGTCGTCCGTAAAATGCGGTACAACGCTTTTTTATGTATCTTCGTTTTTTTAGTTGTTACGCAGGTACAAAAGGTGCAAGCCCTTCAACACCAGATGGGGGTCGACGGTCATTTTGCTGTCGCAATAAGGAATGACCATGGATGCCGCTCCGCCGGTTATCACCACGGGAAGAGTCTCGCCGTACTCCTTGTTCATACGGCAGATCATGCCGTCCAGCATGGAGGCGTTGCCGTACAGCACCCCGGAACGCATACAATCCGCCGTGTTCTTCCCGATGACGGAAGGCGGCTGGCGCAAGCTCACCTGGGGAAGCTGTGCCGTGCCCGAGGACAAGGCGTTCAGCCCCATGGAAACCCCGGGGATGATGGAAACGCCGATGAAGGCACCCTTATCGTCCACCACCATCATTTTGGTGGCGGTACCCATATCGATGATCAAGGCGGGACAGCCGTAAAGCTGTTTTGCCGCCACGCAGGCGCAGATGAGATCGGAGCCCACGGAAACGGGGTCGTCGCAACGGATCCCCAGCCCGGTTTTGACCCCCGGCCCCACCACCAGCGGGGTCACGCCGCAGGCCGCCTGCACCGCAGACGCCATGCTTTGGTTCAAGGCGGGCACCACGGAGGAAAGGATGGCTCCCTCCACCCGGTTGGGGTTCACACCGTACAAGGAAAGGATGTCCAAAAGCTTGCAGGCGTATTCATCCCCGGTGAGGGTAGGGTTGGAGGCCATCTTTGCCGAGAAGACAAGCTCTCCGCCAAAAAATCCGCCCAAAGCGATATTGGTGTTGCCGATGTCCAGGGTAAGGATCATTGCGTTTCCCTCCTTGTTTTGTTTGCCGCGGGGTTATGGTAGCATATTTTGAGAGAAATGTCAAGAGGAAAGCACCGTCTCCAAAGCTCTTGCAAAAAGCTCCAAGCCCTCCCGATCCGCTTCCGAAAAACGGTCAAGCAAGGGGCTGTCGATGTCCAGCACCCCATAGAGACTGCCCTTTACGTACAGAGGGATCACGATCTCGGAATTGCTGTCGCCGTCGCAGGCGATATGCCCCGGGAAGGCGTGGACGTCGGGGACAACGATGGTCTCCCCTCTTTCCGCGGCAGTGCCGCACACCCCTTTCCCCATGGGGATCTTGGTGCAGGCAGTCTTCCCCTGGAAGGGCCCCAAAAGGAGAACCCCGTTTTTATACAGGTAAAATCCCGCCCAGTTAAGCCCTTCAAGGGTATGGAACAGCAACGCCGAGGCGTTGGCAAGGTTGGAGATCCCGTCCTCCACTCCCTCGGTCAGGGAAAGGAGCTGTTTGTTCATCAAGCTGTAATCGGTCATAAAAGTTCCTCCTTTAACCAAAGCATTCCGCCGCGGAAACCAGCAAAAGCCGTTCCCCATCGATAAGATCTCTTCCGTAGGCATCAAAAAACCGCTGTCTGTAAGCGTCGGTGTGAAGATTGAAGGCCAACGTCCAGGCACCCCAATACAGATCCACGTGGCGGTCGCCAACGCCTCCGTTGCCTAAATCGATAATCCCGGAGACCTGCCAATCTTTGAGCATCACGTTGGGCAGACAGTAATCTCCGTGGAGGAGGGTATCCTTTTGCATGAGATGCCGTTTGCCGTTCAAATAAGCATAGGCCTCTTCCGGGGTGGCAAAGGCATCGTGGCAATAGGATAAGTCCCATTCTCCTCTGCGGTAATTTTCTTCCGCCGTGGCGAAGTAACGTTCTCGGTGATCCTCCACGGGGCAACCCTTCACGGGCAGGCTGTGGATGGTGCGCAAGGTCTCTCCCAGCAGGTCGCAAAGCCGCTTTGGATCTGCCAGGTGGTCGGGATGGATGCAGTCCTCCCCTTCCACCGCAGAGGTCAACAGCCAATCCCGCTCATCGCTGAGGTAGGCAAGCACCGCGGGGGCTTTGTAGACCGTATGGAAGAAGGCGGTGAGCTCTTTTTCTCTTTGCAGGCTGCCCTTGGGGGCGGTTTTTAAGAAGCACCTCTCCTCGGGCAGGTAAAATACCCGCGCCGCGTTGGAGCAGCTGCTGTCATAGATCTCCCCCTTCAGCAAGGGGTGAAAAACCTCCGGGAACGCCGAAGGGTCGGGTGTGATACGCTTGCGCTCCATAAAAAACCTCCGAGAAAACAGTTATCTTTATTGTAGCGAAAAGAAGGGATTTTGTCAATATATCTCTAAAAAACGGCATTTTAACAGTTTATTCACGGAAAACAAACCGTTTCAAAACATCCTTTCGGTATCCTAAATAGGGATCTGTGAGAAAGGAGCGACGAAAAATGGATCTTGTACTTTGTATCGTTTTGGGATATTTGCTGGGGTCTTTGAACCCTGCGGCGTTGATCGGAAAGATCAAGCATTTTAACCTGCGGAAAAACGGCACGGGAAATTTGGGTGCCACCAACGTTCTGCTGCATTTCGGCAAGGGGTTTGCCGCGGTGGTGATGCTGTTTGATATTTTGAAGGCCTTTGCGGCGTTCCACTTGGCCGCCCTCTTCTGCGGCGGCGTGGAGCTTGCCCCCTACCTGGCAGGCGCGGCGGCGGTGCTGGGGCACATCTTCCCCTTCTATTTAAAATTCAAGGGCGGGAAGGGCCTGGCATCCTTCGGCGGGTTCGTTTTGGCAGTGGATCCCAAGGTGTTCTGCTTTTTGTTGGTCACCGGTGTCATCGCCATGCTGGTGGTGAATTACAGCGTTGCTCTGCCCTATTTTGCGGGGACGGCGTTCCCGATTTTCATGTGGATTCTGAAAAAGAGCCTCCCCGTGATCGCGGTGTGCAGCTCGGTGAGCGGACTGATTTTGTATAAGCATCGAGGTAATTTAAAGAAAGCCATGGACGGCACGGACAATAAGATCCGTGAATACGTGGCCACGAAGCTGTTTATAAAGAAATAAGGTATGGCAAAGGGGTGTTTCTTTCAAGAAACACCCCTTAAACGTACTCTCTTATTCTTCCAACGCCTTGATGAGCTTGCCCAAAACGGGCTCGAAGGCGGCACCGTACCAATGGTTCTCGATGGTGGCGGTGTGCTTAATGCAAGCCACGGCGTAATCCGCGGCGATGCGGGCGGCATCGTAAGCGGACTTGCCACGCATCAAAGCCCCCACGAAGGCGGAGGCGTAGATGTCTCCCGTGCCGTGACAGCCGTTGGGAAGCATCTCGTGCTCGTAATAGCGGTAAACGCCGTTTTCGTAGACGGCGACACCGTTTTTCTCGGGGGAATAGGAAACCCCGGTGAAGATCACGTTCTTTGCGCCCAAGGCGGTAAGCTTTTCCAAAAGGGAAAGGATAAATGCCTGATCGTACTCCTCGGTATAGGGAGTATCGGTGAGGAAGCAGGCCTCCGTCAGGTTGGGAACGAGATAATCCGCCTGCCCGCAAAGGGTCTTCATAGCCTCCACGAAGGGCTGATCGAAGCCGTAATACAGCTTGCCGTGATCCGCCATGGCAGGGTCTACGACCTTTACACAGCCTTCGGCAGAGACGCCGTTCATAATGGCCTTTACGTAATCGATCTGCTTGGTGCTGCCCAAGTAGCCGGTATAGATGGCGTCAAAATCGATGCCTTCCTTCTGCCAGTGGGCAAGGATGGACGGCATATCCTCCGTGAGGTCACGGAAGGTAAAGCCGGTAAAGCCCCCTGTATGGGTGGAAAGCACGGCGGAGGGGAGGACGCAGGTCTCTGCTCCGCAAGCGGAAAGCACGGGCAACGCCACGGTAAGGGAGCATTGCCCCACGCAGGAAATATCCTGCACGGTTAAAACACGGCGATATTGGGACATAAAGGTTTCTCCTTGGGAAATATGTTCTTGCAGAACAATATAGCACTTTTTTTACGGTTTGTCAATCTTTTTTTGCGTACATGGGGGTGGAAAGGTAACGGTCTCCCCCGTCGGGGAACAGCACGGCAATGCGTTTCCCTGCGTTTTCGGGGCGGGAAGCCAAGGTGAAGGCGGCGTGGGCGGCGGCCCCTGCGGAGATGCCCACCAGAATGCCCTCGGTCTTGCCCACCAGCCGTCCTGCAGAATAGGCCTCCTCTTCGGTGACGGGAATAACCTCGTCGATCAGCTTCCGCTCCAGCACGGAGGGGATGAAGTTTGCCCCGATGCCCTGCAAGCCGTGAGGGCCTGCCTTCCCGGCGGAAAGCAAGGGAGAGGAAGCGGGCTCAACCCCCACAATGCGGCAATGGGGGTTCTTCTCCTTGAGATACTTCCCCACGCCGGTGATGGTGCCTCCCGTGCCGATGCCGCAGACGAACACGTCGGGAGTGCCCTCCAGATCGGCGTACAGCTCCGGGCCCGTAGTCTCGTAATGCACCTCGGGGTTGGCAGGGTTGTCAAACTGCCCGGGGATCCAAGCGGAGGGGAACCCTGCCGCCAGCTCCTCGGCCTTGCGGATCGCCCCCTGCATGCCCTCTGCACCGGGGGTGAGCACCACCTCGGCACCGAAGGCCTCCATCAGGAGACGCCGTTCCTTTGACATACTGTCGGGCATGACGATGATGACGGAATACCCGCGGGAAGCCCCTACGGCACAAAGCCCGATACCGGTGTTGCCGGAGGTAGGCTCAATGATCACGGTGTCGGGGGACAGAAGTCCTTTTGCCTCGGCGGATTCGATCATGGCCTTGGCCACGCGGTCCTTTACCGAGCCTGCGGGGTTTAAGGATTCGATCTTTGCATAAAGCGAAGCGGAAAGAGACAAGCGCTTTTCCGTCTTCTCCAAGCGTAACAGCGGTGTGTTGCCGATCAAAGCGTCGGCGGATGTGTAGATGGGCATAAAAAGCCTCCTTTTATCCCAAGAGAACGTCCATGGCAAGCATCACGCAGAAGCCCGCCAGGAGGGTATATGTAGCGCCCTTTTGGTGTCCGTGGGCGTGGGTCTCGGGGATCATATCCGCGCTGATGACGTACAGCATGGTGCCTCCCGCGAAGGCCAAGGCAAAGGGCAGGATCAGCTCCGCCACGCTTACGGCGAAGTAGCCGAGCAAAGCCCCCGCAACCTCCACAAGCCCGGTCATGAAGGCGCAAAGGAAGGTGCGCTTAGGCGTGACGCCCGCCGCCAGCATGGGCCCGATGATCACCATACCCTCGGGGATGTTCTGCAAGGCGATGCCTCCCGCCACGATGAGGGCGCGGGTATTGTCCCCCGCACCGAAGCCTACCCCTGCGGCGATGCCCTCGGGGAGGTTATGGATGGCGATGGCGGTGACGAAGAGCAGCACCTTGCTCAAATTGGCGCCGCCACCCTCCTCTGCCCCCACCAGACGGTGGAGGTGGGGTACCAGCTTATCGATGACGTTCAAAAACAGCGCGCCTGCAAAAATGCCTGCCACGGTGATGAGAACGCCGTAGTTCCCGCCGTATTCCAGGGAGGGAATGATCAGCCCCAGCACCGCCGCCGCAAGCATTACTCCTGCGGCAAAGGCCATGACGAAATCGGAGAATTTGTGAGAAAGATGCTTGAACCCAAAGCCCAGGAGGGAGCCGAACACCGTGGCTCCTCCCACGCCCAGGGCGGTCAGTAAAACCAGCTCCATGGCGATCAGCTCAAGGGCTCGAAGTCGGAAGCGCCGTGCTTACACAGGGGGCAGACGAAATCCTCGGGCAGGGTCTCCCCCTCGTAGACGTATCCGCAGATCTTGCACACGTAGCCCTTGGGGGCGTCTGCCTTCTTTTCGGGCTTGGGCTTCACGTTCTTGTGGTAGTAGGAGTAGGTCATGGTCTCTTCACCGGACAGCACCTTTGCCTCCGTAACGGTGCAAATGAACATCCCGTGGCTGTCCAGGTCGATATACTGCTCCACCGCAAGGGAGAAGAAGGCGTTGCTGTACCGGGGCAGAACGGCGATGCCGTTGGCAGAGCGCATGGGAACGCCCTGGGGGAATTTGTTGGTGTCACTGCCGCTGGCAAAGCCGAAGCGGGTGAACTCGGAGAAGGGAGTGGCCTCCGTGAGACAGTTCACGTTGCACTTCCCCGTTCTCATCAGTACCCAGTGGGAGTAGTTTTGTTTGTTGACCGTCACCGCCACCCGCAGAGGGTTGCTTGTCAGCTGAACGGCGGTGTTGATGATACAGCCGTTATCCTTCAGATCCTCTCTGGTGGTCAGCACGTACAGGCCGTAGCCGATCTTGAACATAGCTTTGGAATCGATGATATTTTCGGACATACAAAAGAATTCCTTTCGTAAATGTGTTTTCTTCGAAATTAGTATATCACATTTTTCCCGATTCATCAATAAGAATACGGAATTTTTCTTGAAAAACCGAGAGGTTCCCCGAAGAAGGCTTTGCGCCGACTTGTCCTCCAAAAAATTCCCTCAAAAAAAACACGTCTCCCCTCTTGCGTTTTGGTGGGATTTAAGCTATACTTGTACCGCGAGAAACAAATCGGAGGTTTTATTGTATGTTTATCACGGAAGATATCCGTTACATCGGCGTCAATGACAGAAAGATCGATCTCTTTGAGGGGCAATACGCTGTTCCCAAGGGGATGTCCTATAATTCCTACGCCGTTTTAGATGAAAAGATCGCCATCATGGACACGGTGGACGCCGCCTTTACCCACCAATGGCTGGAGAATATGCAAAGCACCTTGGGTTCCCGCAAGCCGGATTATCTGGTGGTACAGCACATGGAGCCTGACCATTCCGCAAACATTTTGAATTTTGCAAGAGAATACCCCGAGGCTGTGATCGTCTCCTCTGCCAAGGCTTTCGCCATGATGCAGAACTTCTTCGGCACTGCTTTTGAGGATCGACGTATGGTGGTGGGCGAAGGAAGCACCCTGGAGCTGGGGAAACACGTCCTCACCTTTGTCACCGCGCCCATGGTTCACTGGCCGGAGGTCATCGTGACCTACGACACCTGTGACAAGGTGCTGTTCTCCGCAGACGGGTTCGGCAAGTTCGGTGCTTGGGATGCGGAAGAGCCTTGGGAAGACGAGGCGCGCCGTTATTACATCGGCATCGTGGGCAAGTACGGCGCACAGGTGCAAGCCCTCTTGAAGAAGGCGGCAAACCTGGACATCGCCATGATCTGCCCGTTGCACGGGCCGGTTCTGAAGGAAAATTTAGGGCATTATCTGGATCTCTACAACACCTGGTCTTCCTATCAGCCCGAGGAGGAAGGTGTGGTGATTGCCTACACCTCCGTTTACGGCAATACCCGTAAGGCGGTGGCGCTGTTGGCAGACAAGCTGGCAGAAAAGGGCTGCAAAAAGGTGGCTGTTTACGACCTTGCCCGTTGTGACATGGCGGCGGCTGTGGCGGATGCCTTCCGTTACAGCAAGCTGGTGCTTGCCACCACCACCTACAACGCGGATATTTTCCCCTTTATGCGCATCTTTATCGACCACCTTACCGAGCGGAACTTCTCCGGCAGAACCGTAGCCCTGATGGAAAACGGAAGCTGGGCACCTATGGCGGCCAAGGTGATGCGGGGAATGTTCGAGAAGAGCAAGAACCTCACCTTTACGGAAAACGGGGTGAAGCTCCTTTCCGCCTTGAACGACGACAGCAAGGCGCAGGTAGAGGCTCTGGCAGAAGAGCTTTGCAAGTAATTGATAGTCCAAAAGAGAACCTCGAAAGGGTTCTCTTTTTTATTCACGAACGCACTGTCAGCTCTGCTGAAAACCTCAGTTTTTAAAAGGGAAAGTTTTTGAGGATTCCTAAGGAACTTTTTACAAAAAGTTTCTTAAGTGCTTCCATCCGCGCCTTGCAAAACCGCGAAAAATGTGGTAAAATGATTTCAAAAGGAGGTGGGTGCTATGCAATACGGAAAAACGGTTTTGGGGAGATTTCTTTCCCGCCCCAATCGGTTCATTGCCTACGTGGAGATAGACGGCCGGGAAATCGTCTGCCACGTAAAGAACACGGGGCGATGCAAGGAGCTTTTGGTGCCCGGTGCCACCGTGGTGCTGGAAAAAAGCGATAACCCCGCCCGCAAGACGGCCTACGACCTCATCGCCGTGTATAAGGGAGAGAAGCTGATCAACATGGACAGCATGGCTCCCAACAAGGCCTTTGGGGAATGGGCGGAAGCAAGCGGCTTCTTTGGAGCGCATCCCACCGTGAAGGCGGAACGCACCTACGCAGACAGCCGATTTGATTTTTACATCGAGACGGAAGGCAGAAAGATCTTTGTGGAAGTGAAGGGCGTGACCTTGGAAAAGGACGGCGTTTTGATGTTTCCCGACGCTCCCACCACAAGAGGTGCCAAGCATATGAGAGAGCTGGCGCAGGCGATGAGGGAAGGCTATGAAGCCATGGTGTTCTTTGTGGCACAGATGGAGGATTGCCTGCATTTTCTGCCCAACGAAAATACCGATCCCGCCTTTGCCCTTGCCCTCAGAGAGGCGGCAATGCAAGGGGTGCAAGTGTACTGCATAAATTGTAAGGTCACGGAGGATACCATGACCTTGGATAGACCCATTCCCGTATATTTGAAAGGAAAAAACCCATGAAATCCTATCTTTTGGCTTTGGACGAAGGCACCACCAGTGCCCGCGCCATTTTGTTTGACAAGCAGAGCAATATCGTTGCCATGGCACAGCATGAGATCCCCCAGATCTACCCCCATCCGGGCTGGGTGGAGCAGGATCCCATGGACATCTACGCCAACCAATACGCTTCCATGACGGAATGCATCGCAAAAAGCGGCATCTCCCCCGAGGAGATTGCGGCGGTGGGGATCACCAACCAACGAGAAACGGTGATCGTCTGGGAAAAAGCCACGGGTAAGCCCATCCATAACGCCGTGGTTTGGCAATGCCGCCGCACCGCGGAGCTCTGCGGAGAGCTGGAAAAGGCAGGCTACGGGGAAAAGATCCGTGAGATCACGGGATTGCGCCTTGACCCCTATTTCAGCGGCACCAAGATCAAGTGGATCTTGGACAACGTGGAGGGGGCAAGAGAAAAGGCGGAGGCAGGTGAGCTTCTTGCCGGCACGGTGGACACCTGGCTGGTTTGGAAGCTGACGGAAGGGCGGGTGTTCGTCACCGACCGCACCAACGCCTCCCGCACCATGCTTTGCAACATTCACACCGGAGAATGGGACGAGGAAATGCTCTCCCTTTTGGGGGTTCCTCGCAAGATGCTCCCGGAGATCCGCTCCAGCAGTGAGGTGTTCGGCAGTTTTGAATGCATGGGTGCCACCCTGCCCATCGCGGGAATCGCAGGGGATCAGCAGGCGGCACTGTTCGGGCAATGCTGTTTTGCGGAAGGAAGCGCAAAAAATACATACGGCACGGGGTGCTTTTTGCTTGCCCACACCGGGAATACCCCTGTGGAAAGCAAGCACGGCATGCTCACCACCCTTGCCGCCTCCGGGAAGGGCGAGCCATTGGAGTACGCCCTGGAGGGCAGTGTGTTCGTGGGCGGTGCGGTGGTACGCTGGCTCCGTGACGAGCTGCGTTTGATCTTCGATTCCTCCGACAGCGAGTATTTTGCCCGCAAGGTAAAAGACAGCGGAGGGGTTTACGTGGTGCCCGCCTTTACGGGCTTGGGTGCGCCTCACTGGGATATGCACGCCAGAGGGTGCATTCTGGGCTTGACCGCGGGCGTGGGGAAAAACCACGTCATCCGCGGGGCGTTGGAATCCATCGCCTACCAGACCCAAGACGTCCTTGCCGCCATGGAGGCGGACATGGGGAACCCCATCACCTGCCTGCAGGTGGACGGCGGGGCTTCTGCCAACAATCTTCTGATGCAGTTCCAAAGCGATATTTCTGCCGTCACGGTGGCGCGTTCCGCCAATCCCGAGGCAACTGCCGCAGGTGCGGCGTACCTTGCGGGCCTTGCCGTGGGGTATTACAAGGACAAGGCAGAGCTGAAAGCCCTCTCCGGCGCAGGGCAGGTGTTCTCCCCCGCCATGGACGAAGAAACGCGGAAAGAAAAGCTGGCAGGCTGGCACAAAGCCGTGAAGGCGTGTAAAGCCTTTACCGAGTGAGGGGGTAGGATCCCCCCTAAAAAACTGCAAGGACGTTTTTTCAACCAAATGCGATTTGCAAAGGAAAAACAACATGAAGCTTTACGACATTACCCAAGAAATCTTTACCTGCGCGGTATATCCCGGGGATCCGGCGCCGCAGCGAGAGTTGCTTTGTTCCATAGAAGGCGGGGATCTTTACAACCTTACCGCCTTCTCCATGTGTGCTCACAACGGCACCCACATGGATGCCCCTGCCCATTTTTTGAAAGATGGGAAGACGGTGGAGCAGATCCCCCTTGAAAAGTGCATCGGCACCTGCCTGGTGGCGGCGCACCAAGGCGACCTGACGGGAGAAGACGCGGAGCACCTCCTTTCCGCGGGCGAAAAGCGCATTCTCTTGAAGGGAAACGCCGTGGTGACCCTTGGGGCGGCGGAGGTGTTCGCCCGGGCGGGTTTGTATCTTCTGGGCGTGGAATCCCAAACCGTAGGCCCGGAGGACGCCCCCATGGCGGTGCACAAGGTGTTGTTAGCCGCCGAGACGGTGCTTTTGGAAGGGGTGCGTTTGGGAGAGGTCCCTGCGGGGAAGTATCTTCTCATGGCACAGCCCCTGTCCTTGGGCGGGGCCGACGGCGCACCCTGCCGTGCGGTTTTGGGGGAGATAGAATAAAGCTTTGCCGTATCTTTACCGTTTTTTCTTCATATTATATGGAATGACGGAATTTCCCTATAAGGGGGGCGTTTTTCGTGTGTTTTGCCCCTTGTATTCCCGGGGGAATTATGTTAACATAATACCGTAAAAGCTTTCGTTTTCACGCCCCGGAAAGGACGGTGCCCTCCTTGAATCCCAAACTGCGAGAAAAAACAATGGAATCCCTGTCGGCGGTACTGCCCATTACGGGTATCGTGCTGTTTATCAGCGTTTTCCTGGTACCCATGGAGGTGGGCACGGTAATGCTGTTCCTGGCGGGGGCTGTGATGCTGATCTTGGGCATGGGCTTCTTCCAGCTGGGTGCGGAAATGGCCATGACCCCCATCGGCGAGGGCATCGGCCACCAGATCTCCAAGACCCGCGGGGCGTGGCTCATGGTGGCCGATGCCCTCGCCGATGGGGGTCATGGCCATTTCCGCACCCAGCTGGAAGAAGCCCATGCCCAAGATCAGCATCACAG
>JAGBXS010000037.1 GCA_017629175.1 Clostridia bacterium | reverse complement strand
GGGAATATGACGAGACCACGGGGCAGTATTATCTCCACCTGTTCTCCAAGAAACAGCCCGACTTGAACTGGGAAAACCCCAAGGTGCGCCAAGAGATTGCGGACATGATCAACTATTGGCTGGATATGGGTGTGGACGGCTTCCGTTGCGACGTGATCAACAATATCTCCAAGGATTTCACCCGCCCCTATGCGGGAGGGAACGGACCCCGCCTCCACGAGTTCCTGCACGAGCTCCACGTGAAGGCGTTGGAGCCCCACAAAGCCCTCACCGTTGGCGAGACCTGGGGACTTACCCCCGCCCAGGCGTTGGATCTCACCGGCGAAGCCCGCGGGGAACTGACCATGACCTTCCAGTTCGAGCATCTGCTGTTGGGGCGTGTGGGCGGCGATAAATTCGACCCCGAGCCCTTGGATAAAAAAGCCTTCGTGGACATCCTTGCCAAATGGGAGGAAGGCCTCAAAGAAGACAGCTATCCCGTGCTGGTGATGGAAAACCACGACCAGCCCCGCGCCCTCTCCCGCTTTGGGGACAGGGAGAACTACCCCTACGAGAGTGCTACCATGCTGGCGGCTTTGCTGTACGGTATGCGGGGCGTGCCCTTCGTGTACCAAGGGCAGGAGCTGGGTCTCCATGATCCTACCTTCCAAAGCCTTGAGGAGTATCGGGACATCGAGACTTTGAACGCCTACGCCGATTTGAAGGCTACCGGAAAATGGACGGATGAGGAGCTGCTCGCCAAAATGCAGTACGGCAGCCGCGACTGCGGAAGAGTGCCTATGCCCTGGAACACCGAGAAGGAGGGCGGCTTCACCAACGGCACCCCTTGGCTGAAAACGCAAATCGATCCCGGCTTCACCGTGGCAGAGCAGGAGGAAGACCCCAAGTCTGTGCTGAACTTCTACCGCAAGCTGTTTGAACTGCGGAAAAACATTCCCGCCCTTGCCGACGGAGAATTCAAGCTCCTTTACAACCAAGACGACGTGTCCGTCTATACCCGCACTGCAGAGGGCGTGACGGTGTACGTGGTGTGCAACTTCAGCCGCGAAAAGAAGGACCTGCCTGATTGCTTCCCCCGCGGCGGCGCTATCCTGCTTAATAACTACGATAACGAAAAAGATTGGCTCCAGCCTTATCAGGCACTTTGGATCAAAACAAGGTAAATCAAAAGCCGATACGGAACAAAACCTCCGTATCGGCTCTTTTCTATTGTGTCAATCCTCCACGGGAGGGGTGACCCCCGTCATTCCGAATCGGGAAAAGCTGATAACCACCTCATACCGTAATCCACCGTAAAAACGGTAGCCTACGATGGCGATCTTTCCGTTTTCTCTTCTGAGACAGACGTCGTGAAAATTATTGAATTTCTTTTCAACCTCATCGTCCAATTCCCAAACGAACAGACTTCCATCGGCCCGTTTCCAATTGCTGCGGTCAAAAAGAGCTGTACTTATGTCGGAGGGCTTATAGTCAGAGACCTCGCAATCCCATTGGTCCATGAAGTTTCGGCGATAACGGTATATTTTATCGTCATCGATCTTATAGTAGTAGCTGTCGCCTTTTTGAACCCAATCGCCATCAACAAATGTAGTGCTTTCGGTGGTTGGGGAAAGATCGCCTGGCCCCTGAACCGTGACCTCTATGGTGCAGGAACGGCTGAAGAAGAACCTCACCTTCAGCTTGTGGAGGGGATGCAGGGAGAGGTAGCAAAAGGTCAGCACCAGCAGGGTGATCAATAAGTACTTGGGCGCTTTCTTACGGAATGCAGTCAGAAAATTCCGCATTTGATACCCCGTCAAAGCGTATTTGATACGGGTAAACAACGGCTGACGTGTTTTTTCACTCATGACTATCTCCTTTCATTTTACATGAAACGCTTTTTGATAGAGAACTTGAAAAAGACGCAAACATATTTTGCAACAAAGCTATCGGGCGAAGCATGGGCTCCCTCCGGGAGGGAGCTGTCAGCCATCCGGCTGACTGAGGGAGCCTGCGGGGGAGAGGGTAACTATTTTTGATAAAGATGTTGCTTTTTCCGTCCGCGGACTTCTTTCGCTTTACTGGCAAGGCGGCCTCGCTTCTCGGAGGGAGTCCATGACGACTTGGCCTTTATGTATTTGTAATACATTGTCATTTCTTCATCCTTTTGCTACAGCTTTTGCAAAGGCAACCTTGGTTTCTTCGCTTGATTTCATCGTAGGTGCTATGCCCTTGTGGACAAATCCACCAGGCGAAATGATGGCTGTTGGCAGCTACCTGCGAAGGAGTGAGAGAATTTTTTGCGTGATCCCATTCTCGGGCAAGGGTAGGATTAACTGTTGCGAGATCATTTACTCCTTTTGTCACGATCCGTCCGGCACATCGGGGACAACCGCTTGCTTTTCTTGCGCTTGGCTTCGCTTCCCAAGAGTGAGCGCAAACGGGGCACTTCCAGTGCACGGGGTTGTTTGAACCGTACGAAATAAGCCATGGCGTTAACTTTCCGTTTTTAACGTAGTCCCATTCTTGAATCAGCCAAGGCCGTTTCTTCGCAACGCTGTTTTCTTTTTCGGACGTGAGATATCGTTCATATATCTCCGGTCTGTCACGGGAAATATCAACGTCAATTTTCGGGATATCGATCATTCTTGCAAGATGTTCAATGACAATGTTGAAGTCGGAATAATGCCCATCGGTGTATTGGTAGTAGATGACGTCGTCACCAGCGGTATATTCGTTTTTGGTCCCTTCTTCGATGCAGATCAAGCGAATATTGTTCTCCAAAAGGGTTTGCCTTTTTTTGCTATCGTGTTCTTTCCTGCCTCGGTGATAATACCGACCGTTATATTCAATACCTACCGAGAGCGCAGGAAGATATACGTCGATTTCGTAACCGTGTTTCTTAAAGCGATTGACGGCCGATGTCACTTTGGATAGATAATAGAAAATCGCCTGCTCCGGGAACGAGGTCATTTTCTCAGCGGCACAGCCGGGGCAACCGTTGCCTCGGGTTCGACTGTAAATCCGTGCAGGCCATTCGTGTCCTTTTTCGCATTGCCACCAGACGATCTCTTTTGATCCGGCAGTAAAACCATCCGGAGTGCGGGGCTCATTTTTTGTGGGATGCCATTGCCGTGCAAGTTCGGGATGTGTTTGTACCAGAGAACCTTTTTTCTTTATCAAATTGGTGCGAGTGGTTTGGACGCGTTTGAGCTTTGCACATTGTTTGCATCCTTTTCCGCTTACTCTTGATGCAACGCTTGTCTTCCATTCGTGACCACATGCTTGACACAACCACCAGAACCTTGTTGGCGTTCCCGAAAAGAGCATAGAAGGAGTGGTAGAGCCGTTTTTTGTGGGATGAAATTCCTTTGAAATTTGCGGATGGGTCGTTGTTAGGTCATTCCTTCCGGGAATCAAAACCTTGTTGGTGCACGCAGGGCATCCGGTGTTTTGTCCGGTACGGGAATAAACAACTGCAGGCCATTCATATTGACACGTGGAACAGCGCCACCAAACTTTTTTGCCATGTCCGGCCGTTACATCGGTAGGCTTCAAATCATTGTTCTTGGTTGGATGCCATTCGGCGGCAATTTGAGGGAAGCGTGTTTGCAGATCATTGAAACCCACAAAAACGGCTTTTCCGCTACAGGCGGTACAAGATGAGCCTTGAACTCGTTGCACGATTTTAGCAGGGTAATGAAAGCCGCAGGTCGGACAGCACCAGTAGAATTTTTTGTTCGACCCTGCTGTTAATTGTTCAGGGGTGTTGGGGGCATTTTTTTCGTAGTCCCATTCTGCGGCGATAGCGGGGTGCGTTATTGCAAGAGACTGTTTCTGTTCCAACAGCTTCTTTTGCTTTGTCAGAGGTCGCTGTTTTTGAGCACAATTGGGACAACCGGTTTTTCCATGAACACGGTTGTTAATTGAAGTCGGCCAACGACAGCCGCATGATTGGCAAATCCAAGATACGGAATCATTGGAGCCGGAAAGATATTCGGAAGGAGCTTTGGAGTTAGCATCGTAATCCCATTCGGGAAGTAATTCAGGATGGAGGGTAGCAAAATCGTTAATGCCGACGATCGGCAGTTTCCCTGAGCAATATTGACAACTTGATTTCTTGGTAAAACGGTGGTCGATTCGAGCCGTGTATGAATGCCCAATAGGACAGATCCAATTGGCATTCTTTTTTGACCAAATCGAGGTGGTTTCGGGAAGGAGGCCGATGGCTTCGTTTTTGGCATGATCCCATTCACTTATCAAATAGTCAATTTGTGAAATCGTCCTTTTTTGCCTGCTCATTTCCGTTCCTTCATCCGTAGATCTCCCCGGAAAGGGTTTCTGCTTCCGCTTTCTCGGAATGGAGGGTGTGGCTCAACAGCCAATCGTAGTTTTCCTCGGTGGTGTACACCGTATCCCAGCAGTTATGTTCCAAATGGGGGAACAGGATCAGCTCACAATGCCCGCCGAAGCCGTTTACCGCCTTGGCCATCTGCAAGCTATCGACGGGGTCTACCACCTTATCCAAAAGTCCGTGGAAGGTACGTACGGGAATGTCCTTCAGCCGTGAAGCGAACCAGCAGATCCCGCCGCCGCACACGGGCATAATGGCGGCAAACCATTCCGGGTGGATGCTGGCCAGCTCCCAAGTCCCGTAGCCGCCCATGCTGTTTCCCGTGAGATACACCCGATCGGTATCCACGTAGGGAAGCGCACGAAGCTCGTCGATCCAGGCGATGACAGTCTCCATCACCTCGTTCCAATCGTGAACCTCGCAAAGGGGTGCCGCCAGCAGAAAGCCTCTGTCCTGATGCAACCGCAGATTGGTAAAGCAGGCGTTCCGCTTTAACACCTCAAGATCATTACACCGCGTACCCGCCCCGTGGAGAAACACCACCAGGGGGTATTTTTTATTTTCGTCAAAGCCCTCGGGCAGGGAGAGCAAGGTTTTCAACGCTTTGAACTGATTTTCCAAAATCATGGGCGATACTCCTTTGATGTAGGTTTTATTCAACCGTATTATATACCCATTTCTCCCATTTTGCAAGACGTTCCCGCAAAAAAGGCCGTGCCATGAGGCACGACCTTTGCAAGGAGTCTTATTTTCTGCGTTTGAATAGGATGACGCCTACAATGGCCAAGACGATCACACCTGCCGCTGCGAACAGGATCCACAGCGGGAAGCCGTCCCCTTCTTCCTCGGGAAGGGAAGTGCTCTGCTCGGTAGATTCCGTGGTGCTGACGGAAGGTGCACTGCTTTCCTCTTCGGGAGCGCTTTCTTCTTCGGAAATCGCACTTTCCTCGGGGATACTTTCCTCTTCCGGTTCACTGCTCTCCTCGGGAGCGCTTTCTTCCACGGAGGTGTCATCACTGCTTTCCTCCACAGGTCTTTCCAACTGCGGGATCTCTTCCGTTCCCAAAACCGTTTGGCAAACGGTGCAACGCAGTTCTTTTGACCCGGGTGCATCATAGGTTGCAGGAGTGACCTCTACCCAGCTTGTATTTGCGTGTACCTTGTTGACCTCTACGATCACGCCGCAGATCAAGCAGATCACCTGCTCCTCGCAGCGATGGGATTGGGATTTTGTCTCCGTCTCGGGGTGCTGACAGGGACCGTATACGGCATAACCGTCCTTGACACCCTCGGGGGTGCGGGTCGCAAAGATGATCCCCAGCTCTCCGCTTGCGTATTCCTCGGGGATCAACACGTCTGCACGCAGACAACAGCCCCATTCGTCGTAGATAAACTCTTCATCCCATTGATCCAAATGCTGTTCATCGTAATCCTTGCAGGCGATCAGGAATGCGGATTCCAGATAAACCTTCTCTAAAGAGGTGCAACCGTCAAAAGCATAGCCCTGCACCGCCTTCACGGTGGAAGGAATGCGGATCTCCTTCAAGGAAGTGCAACCCAAGAACGCGCCCTCGCCGATCACCGCCAGTCCCTCGGGCAGGGTGACCTTTTCTAAGGATGTACAGCCCGCAAAGGCGTGGTCGGAAAGATCCGTGATATCCTCGGGAACGGTGACTTCTTTCACAAGCTCTCCGTTCAGATACAGATTCTTAGCATAATGCAAAGGGGAAGCGCCCTCGTAAAAATGTGGGTGTAAGCCGTAGGGAATCTCGAATACGATGTGACACCACGCGTCAATATCGGTGATATGTACGGCGTTCAAAGCGTCGCAATCCACAAAGGCGCCTGTTTCGATCTCCTTCACAGCGGCAGGAATATTGATCGTTTCCAATGCGCTGCATTTAAGGAATGCGGCGTATTCTATCTTCTCCACGGTTTGCGGGAGAGTAATGCCGTTTAAGGAAGAGCAACGAGCGAAGGCTTGGTATGGAATCACCCCGATGCCCTCGGGCAGGTTGACGAACTGCAGATCCTCGCTTTCGTAAAAAGATGCAGTTCCCAATTCCGTCACGCCGTCGTGCAAAACAACCTCCGTTAAGCCCTTTCTGCCCGCAAAGGTCAGATCATGCACCTTGGTCAGCTCTTCGGGGAAGATCACCTTCCCGGTCAACAGCTCCCCTCCGATATACAGATCAGCGCGGAAAGCGGGATTGGAATCCCGTTCAAAATGATATAGAGGATTCAACGCTTCGAAGGCAATCTCGCACCAATCCTGCAGAGAGGGGGTGTATACTGCCTCGATATCATACGCCTCCCCAAAGGCCTCAAAGCCTACGCTTTCCAAGGATGCGGGCAAGGTCACCTTGGTGAAAGAATACGATGTCTCAATATTTCCGGTAGATCCAAAGGCGCTTTCCCCGATGCGGGTAATCCCTTCTTCGATCACCAGCTCTTGGATTTCCGTCGCGACGCCTTCCCATGGAGCAGGGCCGTTGTCTTGATACTTCCTGTCTACGTAGACGGAACCGTAATCGGGAATCTCTCCGTCGCCGCGGATGTAGAGGATCCCCTCCTCTGTTAGCTCCCAGGAGATGCTGTCCGTCACGCTTCCGCTTCGGGGAGCGGTATCCGCATGAGCGGAAATCAAGGGCAAGATCAGCACCAACGCCATCAAAAGGCAAAGGCGAATAACGAATTTCTTCTGCTTCATAACGAATACCTCCAATAAAAGTTTTTACACTTTTATCTTTGCACACAAATGTGAATTCCGTATGAACAAAAGACCAAGAAATCGTTTTTTTGCACAAAAATTTACCCGATGCCGTATCCTCCCGTCACGGGGTCGCGGAACAAAGGGATCTCCGGGGGCATAAAGGTAAAGACGGCGAAGGCTACCGCTACTAAGATAAAGAACAAGATCCCCCAGCCCTTTTTGCACTTGGGGATGCCCCGCTTTAAAAGGGAGTACTCCAACAAATACGCCACGGCGGCAGAAACGAAGAAGAGCGCAATATTCACCCGCGCAGAGGTTTTGCCGAAGGCACCGTTTAAGGTGTAATACAACACGGGAATGGCCAACAGCCCGCTCAAGCTGCTCAAGGCCTTGGCGCACCAATAGGAGGCATCCTTTACAAAAAAGCTTTGTACCACCGCATAGAGGGTCATGGGGACAAACAACAGCTTCATGTGCTCCCAGGTGGATTCGTTTATTCCCGAAATGGGAGCCGTAAGCACACTTTCCCCCGACCATTCGTATACGAAATGCAGCAGCGTTCCTCCCGCCGACGCAAAGAGAAACCCAAAGATCTGCCACCAATAGCTTAGTTTTTTCATTACAAACACCTACCGATCTGATGCAATACGGTGTTAGTATATGCAGCTTGCGGGGGATGCTATGCAAAAAGGCCGTGCCTTAGGAGCACGGCCTTCAAAGCTTTATTTTTTCAAAAACGCCAAGGCGTAGGTTGCCGCGGCGGCAGTGCCCTTATAAAGCACGGCTTCATCGATGTCAAAAGATGGGTTGTGGTGAGCGGCACCAACCCCTTTTTCTTCGTTTTTGATGCCGATAAAGGCGAACACCCCGGGCCATTTGGCTAAGAATCTGGCAAAGGATTCCGATGCCATCCAAGGCTCTGCGGTGGTAAGGCAATCGTTCCCCAGCTCCTTGCCGATGGCATCCCGCGCCAATGCCACGCAGTCTCCATCGTTGATGACCGGGAGTCCCGGCTGGGTGTAGCGGGTGTACTCCGCGGTGCATCCGTGGTTCTCACAAACGCTGTCGATCAGCTTTTTGAATTCATGGTGGAAGAGCATGCCTGCTCCCTCGCGGTCAAAGGTGCGCATAGTACCCTTGAACTTCAGCTCCTCGGGGATCACGTTCTGGGAGTTGCCCGCCGTTACCTCGCCGATGGAGAAGGTCAAGGGGGTGAAGGGATTGATCTTGGTCATACGCAAAGCGTTCAGACGGTTGTAGATGTCCACGAAGGCATCGATGGGATTGTTGGAGAGGTCGGGACGGCTTCCGTGCCCGCCCTTCCCGCGGATGGTCACGTGGAAGGCCATGTTGCAAGCCATCATGGCACCGTCGTTGATGGCGATCTTGCCGCTTTCCACCTCGGCGTAAAGATGGACGGCGTAGACGGAATCGATGTGAACCTGCTCCCGCTCCAAATATTCCAGAATGTAGCGGACGTTTCCGCCGCCTTCCTCCCCCCGTTCAAAACAGAGATACACCGTACCCTCAAAGGAGTCCTTTTGCTCTTGCAGGAGCTTTGCCGCCCCCAACAGCATGGCAATATGACCGTCGTGTCCGCAGGCGTGCATCACCCCGGGCGTTTGGCTCTTGCAGACCCGCTTTTGGTTCAGGTTTTCCTCGGGTTCTTGGATGGCAAGGGCATCCAGATCTGCACGGAGCAGAACTGCTTTGCCGTTATCGGTATGCCCCGTCAAAGTCGCCAAAATGCCGCCTTCGGGGATCTCCACGTAGGGGATGCTCATGGCCTCTAACTCCGAAGATACCTTCAAAAGGGTTTGGAACTCCTTGCCCGTCAGCTCGGGATGTTCATGGAAATGCCGTCTGAGACCGATGATATAGTTCTCGTATTGCTTTGCAAGCTCGATGTTCTTCATACGCGTTTCTCCAAAAAAACTTATCTTGCCCCTATTATATACCGCGAAGGCGTTTTTTTCAAGCCGTTTTTTATAAAAAAGATCCGACGCTTTCGCGTCGGATCAAAAGACTTAGAACAAAATGATCAAGAACTGGGAAACCAGCACCACGGCTACCAAAGCGATGGGATAGGTTGCCGCGTAAGCGGATGCCACGTCCTCCGTCTTGGCTACGTTGATCAAGGTGCCCAGTGCGGGGGTACTGGTCATACCGCCGGTAAGAGAGCCCAGATTGTTCAGCAGACTGAGCTTCAGCACGTATTTGGCAAACCAATAACCGATGATCAGAGGAACGATGGTCATGATGATGCCGTATACGAAGTACATGGGGTCGAAGTTCTGCACGAACTCTGCACCGCCGGGGATACCTGCGCCTACCAGGAACAACACCAAGCCAAGCTCACGGAACAGCTTCAGGGTTCCGGTGGCGGGCATAATGCTTACCTTGCCGATGCGGGAGAAGTGACCGAACACCAAGCTGGTCAGCAAGCAACCGCCGGTGGTGGTCAGAGAGAAGCAGGTGCCGGAAAGACCGTCTGCGGAAAGGGGGATCTTGATCTGACCGATGAAGGTACCCACGATGGCCGCCAGCGCGAAGGGAGCGATGCCCATGTGATCCAGCTCGAACAGCTTGGTAACGATGGACTTTTTGGTCTCATCTGCCTTAACCACCAGAAGGTTACGCTCTTTTTCCATATCCGCCTTGGTCAGCTTGGGGATCAGCTGTACGAAGAGTACAACGCCCACCACGCCGAAGATATAGGCGATACCGTGACCTACGGAAACCAAGCCCACGTATTCGGGAGCAACGGTTGCCTTTGCCGCCGCAAAAGCGGGGGTGGAGGTGAGAGAGCCGGAAAGCAGACCGACGATCATGGCTACAAAGCCGTCCTGCTCGGTGATAGAAGCACCGTAGCCGAGAACCTCGCCCAAACCGATGCACCCTGCGGCGGCAAGGCCGCCTGCAAGGATAACGATGGCACCGATCAGCACGTAGGACTTAAAGTTTTTCTTAAAGTTACCGAAGAACTTAGGACCTGCAATGAAACCTACGGAGGTTACGAAGAGGATCAGACCCAAGCTTTCGATGAGGGAAAGGGCTTCTTCAAAATCGAAGGGCTTGGTGGAGCCGCTGAAGACCAATCCTACGTCGGTCATGCTGAAGAACAGCGCGCCGAACAGCAAAGCGATGATGAAAACGCCTGCATCACCCAAGGAGATGCCCTTGATGGTAATTCTGCCCAGGGCGTAGCCCAAGAACAGCACTGCAAACACCACCACCAGAAGGGTGGGAATGTCTTTTATGGCGATAACGCCGCCAAATAAACTCATGACTGAACGCCTCCTCAGATGCTCTTCTGCTTGGTGTAGTTGGGAAGAAGCTTGGGAGAAACTACGTCGGTCTGAATGCCTGCGGCCTCCATCTCCTTCACGAAGTCATCCACGTGGGAGAGGGTGAGCTTCTCTGCAACCTGGGTGTTCTTGGCAGTCTCTGCCGCGTTGATACCTGCGTTACGGCCGAATACGATGATATCCAGCAGGGAGTTGCCCATCAGTCTGTTTTCACCGTGGATACCGCCAACGGCTTCGCCTGCTACGAACAGGTTCTCTACGTCGGACATACCGTTCTTGCCGATCTTGATACCGCCGTTCTGGTAGTGCAGAGTGGGGTAGATCAGAATGGGCTGCTTACGCATATCGATGCCGTACTTCAGGTACATACGCAGCATTGCGGGGATTCTCTTCTCAATGGTACCCTCGCCGTGGATCATATCGATCATGGGGGAGTCCAGCCATACGCCCTGACCGCCGTCAAAGGTATCCACGCCGTTGCCTCTGCGGCACTCGCGGATGACGGAGGAAGCGCATACGTCACGGGTCTCCAGAGGATACATGAAGGCCTCACCGTCGGCGTTGATCAGCTGTGCGCCGATGGAACGAACCTTCTCGGTTACCAACGCGCCAAAGATCTGAGAGGGATATGCCGCACCGGTGGGATGGTACTGCAGGGTGTGTGCGTACAGCAGAGGTGCGCCTGCTCTGTAAGCCAGAACCAGACCGTCTGCGGTTGCACCGTAGTGGTTGGAGGTGGGGAAGCCCTGATAGTGCATACGGCCTGCACCGCCGGTGGCGATGACCACGGTCTTTGCTCTTGCTACCAACAGCTCCTTGGTCTCCATGTTCATCAGAACGGCGCCTGCGGCCTTGCCGGACTCGTCCTTGATGATCTCAATAGCAGAGGTGAAATCCACTACGGGGATCTGTCTATTCTGCACCTCGTCGCGCAAAACTCGCATGATCTCTGCGCCGGAGTAGTCCTTACAAGCGTGCATACGCTTGCGGGAGGTACCGCCGCCGTGGGTGGTCACCATGGTGCCGTCTTCTTCCTTGTCGAACATAACGCCCAGATCGTTGAGCCACTTGATGCAAAGAGGTGCATCGTTTACCAGCTTGTAAACCAGTTCGGGTACGTTCTTGAAGTGACCGCCGCCCATAACGTCCAGATAGTGCTGTGCGGGGCTGTCGTTGGGCTTATCAGCCGCCTGAATGCCGCCCTCTGCCATCATGGTGTTGGCATCGCCGTGGCGAAGCTTGGTGACGATCATAACGTTTGCGCCGTTCTCGTGAGCCATAATAGCTGCTGCGGAGCCTGCGCCGCCGCCGCCGATGATCAGCACGTCAACGTCATAGTCGATGTTGTTCAGATCGATGTCCCCGGATTTCACTCTGGGGTTTGCCTGCAGGATCTCTGCCAGCTCCAGAGGAACCTTCTCACCCTTGTTGGGGCCGATGGTCAGCTCTGCAAACTGAGTGGCAATATGGTCAGGATGGTTCTCAAGAAGAACCTGATCCTTCTCTTCTGCGGTCATACGGCGGGGATGATTGCCCGCAAGAACCGCCTGAAGACGCGCCTCACGGGTTGCTTCCACCTTCTTGATGGATTCAAGCATTTCGTTTGTATACATGTAGGACGCCCTCCTTACTTCTCAAAATCACGGTTGTTGTACATCTCTTTAAGCTCTTCTGCAGTCTTTTGCATGATGTCCTGCAGAGCCGCCTCACAGTCGCCTGCCTCGATCTCGGCAACGCGATCCAAGAGATGCTGGGTCTCGGGAGCAAGATACTTGCCGTTGAGACGTCTTGCCAAAAGGCCAACCTGGGGATGGGTAATGCCTGCAGGGCAACGGGAGGAGCAAACGCCGCACATAACGCAGTCGAAGGATTCCTCTGCGCACTTCTCCAGATCGCCTCTCTGGGCGTATGCAATGTACTGCATAACGTTCAGCTCCTGGGTGCAGGACTTGGTGCAGGCGTTGCATCCGATACAAGCGTAGATCTCGGGATACAGCTGCATCATGATCTGCTCGGAGGGCTTTACCTTCTGGATGTCATAGGGCTGCTTCACCAGTGGGAAGAAGGGCAGCGTTGCGATGTACATATTGTCCTCAACCTTGGTCTGACATGCCAAACAGGTTTTCAGCTCCTGCTGACCCTTGATACGGTAGATGGTCGCGCAGGCACCGCAGAATCCGCAACGGCATCCAACTCCGCGAACAAGCTGGTAACCTGCGTATTCCATGGCGTTAATAATGGTAAGGTTGGAAGGAACTTCGTATTTTTTACCGTAAAGGTAAATGTTCACCATTTTTTCCATGTGTTCTATTCTCCTAATTATCAATATTCACCGGGGAGCTCATCCAGCTCGTCACAGCGGAAGACGGGGCCGTCTTTACATACGTACTTCGCGCCCACGTTGCAACGGCCGCACTTACCCACGCCGCACTTCATGCGAAGCTCCAACGTGGTGTAGATCTGGGTCTTGTCAAAGCCCAAAGCGCAAAGTCCTTCAAGGGTAAATTTGATCATGATGGGAGGGCCGCAAAGCACTGCCACCTTGTTGGTATCGAAGCCCAGCTCCTTAACGTAGTTGGGAACGAAGCCAACGTGTCCGTCCCAATCGGCCTGCTCACGGTCGATGGTGAGATGGACGTGAACGTTCTCGTCGTTCTGCCACTCGTTTACGATCTCCCGGTAATCCAGCAGATCCTCTTTGGAACGGGAGCCGTACACGATATCGATCTTGCCGTATCTGTCGCGGTGGTGGCGGCAGTAGTTGATGACGGAGCGCAGGGGCGCGAGACCTACACCGCCGGCGATGAACAGCAGGTCGTGGCCCGCAAATACGTCGTCAACGGGGAAGGGCTTTCCGTAAGGCCCGCGAACGGTGACCATCTGACCTGCCTCAGCGGCGTGGAGCCACTGGGTAACGCATCCGCATTTCTTGATGGAGAACTCCATAAATTCCGTGTTGGTGGGGGAGGAGGTAATGGAGAACATTGCCTCGCCCACGCCGGGAATGGAAAGCATTGCGCACTGACCGGGTCTGTGGTCAAAGGGCTTCTTGCCCTCGGGAGTGACCACGCGGAAGGTCTTGATATCGGGGGTATCGATGCGGACGTCGGTAATCACGCCCACAACGGGAATTAAAGTTTCATTCTGTTCAGCCATTTTGCTCGCCCTCCAATGCTTTCATAACCTTCACGATGTTCATGGAAATGGGGCACTTGGCAAGACATCTGCCACAGCCCACGCAGGAGAACACGCCGTCGTTGTTCTCGGGGAAATATACCAGCTTGTGCATAAAGCGCTGACGGAAACGCTCCTTCTGGGAGTTACGGTTGTTGCCGTGGGCCATACGGGTGAATTCCGAGTACATACAGGAGTCCCAGCAGCGGTAGCGAACCACGCCGTCGTTGGTCTTGTAGTCACGGATATCGTAGCACTGGCAGGTGGGGCACACGAAGGTGCAGGTGCCGCATCCCAGACAGCTTTCGGAAAGCTTTTCCCACTGAGGAGAGTTGAAGAACTCCTCAGTCTTTCCGCCGCCAAAGGCATCGGTCTTCAGATCGGCAAGGGGAAGCCGTGCCATGATCTTCCCGATCTTTTCCTTCTGTGCCTCTGCGGCAGTGTCGTCGCATTCGGTAACGAAGGGAGCGGCGAGAGCCATGAACTTCTCGCCCTTTTCGGTGTTGGCGCGGAGATACAGAGCATCCTCCGTCAACCAGCAGGTAACGTCGCCGTTGGGGCTGGATGCATCAATTCCAAAGCTTCCGCAGAAGCAGTTCTCCGTAGGACGGTTGCAGGCAAGGGAGATGATGATCCCATGCTCTCTGCGGGAGGCGTAATAGCTGTCCTTGGGCTCGGAGAGGAAGACGCGGTCAAGGATCTCAAGGCTCTTCACGTCGCAGGCGCGGACGCCGAACACGGCGAAATCCTCGGCTTCGTTTCTGGTATCGATGATCTCAATGGATTTACCCTGAGTCTTGAAGGCCATCAGATCCTCGCTCTGGGGGAAGAACAGATCCTTGGGGCCTTTTTGGGTGTTGCAGGTATTGCTCCAAACAGCGCCGGACTGCCACTTGGTGTAGTTCGCGCCGTTCTTTCCCTGGGTGGGGAGGTAAAGAGGCATTGCTTCGGCAACAGCGGCAAAAAGATTGTCAAGCTGAGAAAGGTTGCACTTAAGCATGGTCATGTCCTCCCTTCACTACGTCGGAGGGTTCGGGGTCGTTCTGAGTGAAGTTGACCAGCGGAGGACGCTGATCGGCAGTCTCGCCTGCCTGGTATTCACCGTAGGTCTTGTTGATATCGCTGATGAACTTGCGGTTCAGCAGGTGGAGAGGGATGTCCTGGGGGCAAACGCGGGAGCATTCGCCGCAGTCGGTGCATCTGCCTGCCACGTGGAAGGCACGAATGATGTGGAACATCTTCTCCTCAAAATCTCCGCCGGGAGCCTTGTTCTCAACGCCGGAATCGGGGTTGTCAAACACGCACTTCTCGCAGGTGCAGGCGGGGCATACGTCCCGACAAGCATTACAGCGGATACAGCGGGAAAGCTCGCCCTGCCAGAAGGCAAAACGCTCGTCGGGGGTCATAGCCTCCAGCTTTGCCACCTCGTCAAAGCGGTGGGAATCCAGAACGTCACCTTCCTCGCCCAAAAGCTCGTCGTAAGCAACGTGCTTCTTGGACTTACAGGTCTTACAGCGGTCTGCCATGGCGTCCTCATAGGAAACAGCCACGGGAGCATCGTCGTAAAGGGTGTGTACCAGCAGGCCGCTATCGGTC
The DNA here is from genome assembly GCA_017629175.1 of Clostridia bacterium. GTDB lineage: Bacteria > Bacillota > Clostridia > Oscillospirales > CAG-382 > Coliplasma. Next base: position 26,301 of record JAGBXS010000037.1, on the reverse strand, counting down.
AGCTCCACGCGGGCAATGCCTTCTCCGGTGATCTTGCGGATGCTGTGAATATCTGCCATGCCGTTACAGGGAACGCCGATAACGTAAGCGTTCTCTCTGTGGATGCGATGCTCGGTGAGCAGCTGGTTGAAGCTGTAAGTATCGCAGGGCTTCAAGAACACAAGGATCTTGCCCTGGATCTCTCTGGTCTTCTTCAGCAGATACTTGGAAAGGTTTGCACCGCAGAAATCGTTGTAAACAAAGCCTGCGGAAAGCTCCTCCTCCGTGGTGAACACGGCGGGAGTCATATCGTAATCGAATTCGCCGCGCTTCCAGCCCAGAACGGCGGAAACGGTGCCGTCCTTCAGCAGGGCGGAGGCGCGTTCGATCAAGGTTTGGGTATTTACGGTTTGCATCTCAGATCCTCCAGTCTCTTGTTGGGACCAAGGGAAGCGACTTTCTTGGCAAAGTCGTTCATGGTTGCAGCAAATTTTGCGCCCTCAGCCGCGGAAACCCACTCTACGCGGGTACGTTCCCGCTCAATGCCCAGGTAATCCAGCATGGAGAACAGCATGGACATTCTGCGGCGGGTGTAATAGTTACCCGTGGTGTAGTGGCAGTCTCCGGGGTGGCATCCGCACAGGATCACGCCGTCTGCGCCTCTCTGGAACGCACGGAGAATGAACATGGGGTTGACACGGCAGGAGCAGGGTACACGGATGATCTTTACATCTGCGGGGTAAGCCAGACGGTTACTGCCCGCCAGGTCCGCACCGGCGTAAGAACACCAGTTACAGCAGAATGCAACGATCAGAGGTTTGTATTCTTGTTTCAGTTCCGACATATTGCATCGACCTCCGCCATAATTTGGTTGTTTTTAAAGCCGTTCAGATCCATAGCACCCGAGGGGCAAGCTACGGTACAAGCACCACAGCCCTGGCACACCGCGGGGTTTACGGACGCTACGCGGCGCATAAGGGTGGTACGGTTGGGCATACGGAATTCCTTTTCGCTATAGGTGATAGCGCCGTAGGGACATACGTTGGCACACTGAGAGCATCCGGAGCAAAGCATCTCGTTGGCGGAAGCCACGCAGGGGTTGCCTGTGAGGTGATCCTTGCACAGCAGGCCGATGACCTTTGCCGCGGCGGCACTTGCCTGAGAAACCGTTTCGGGAATATCCTTGGGGCCCTGGCATGCGCCGGAAAGGAACACGCCTGCGGTGGGAGATTCCACGGGACGGAGCTTGGGATGGGCTTCGGTGAAGAAGTCGTTGGTATCCATGGATGCGGTGAGCATGGTTGCCAGAGGACGGGCAGACTTGTCGGGCTCAATGGCCGCGGCGAGAACCACCAGATCCGCGTCGATATGCAGCTGCTTTCCGTCGATCAGATCGGATGCCTGCACCATCAGCTTCTTGCCCTGGGGAACTACCTTACCTACCATACCCTTCACGTAGTGAACGCCGTATTCCTCTACTGCGCGGCGGTAGAATTCGTCGAAGGCCTTACCGGGAGTACGTACGTCGATGTAGAAGACGTAGACCTCGGTGTCCGGGTATTTATCGCGGGTCAGCATAGCGTGCTTCGCGGTATACATGCAGCAGATCTTGGAGCAGTATTCCTTGCCCTTCTCTGCGCAGGAATCGCAACGGGAGCCCACGCACTGTACGAATACGATCTTATGGGGATGCTCTCCGTCGGAGGGGCGCAGCAGTTTACCTGCGGTAGGACCTGCCGCGTTGGTGAGACGCTCGAATTCCAGGGAGGTGATCACGTCCTTGGACTGGCTGTAGGCAAACTCGTCGAACTTCTCCATGGAGATGGGGTTGTAGCCGGTAGCTACTACGATGGCACCGTATTTCTCGGTGATATACTCGTCCTTAGCGGTATAATCGATAGCACCTGCGGTACATACCTTGGAGCAGATGCCGCACTTGCCGGTCTTCAGCATGGTGCAGTAATCGGGATCAATGGTAGCGATCTTGGGAACCGCCTGGGCGAAGGGAATGTAGATGGCACGGCGGTTGTCCATACCCAGATTGAATTCGTTGGGAACCTTCTTCTGGGGGCACTTCTCGGTGCAGAGACCGCAACCGGTGCAGAGATCTTCCTTTACGTAACGGGCGCGGCGCTTGATGGTAACGTCAAAGTTGCCCACGTAACCGCTGACTTGGGAGACCTCGCTGTAAGAATAGATCTTGATCAGCTCGTTCTGCGCGGCATCCACCATTTTGGGGGTGAGGATGCAGGCGGCGCAGTCCAGGGTGGGGAAGGTCTTGTCCAGCTGCGCCATCTTGCCGCCGATGGTAGGCTTGGTCTCTACGATGTCTACGGGGAAGCCTGCGTCGGCAATGTCCAACGCGGTCTGAATACCGGCGATACCGCCGCCGATGACCAAGGCACGCTTGGCAACGGGGGACTGACCGGGGGTCAGAGGAGCGTTGAGGTGGACCTTTGCAATGGCCGCACGGCCAAGGATGACAGCCTTCTCGGTACCGGAGAGCATATCCTTGTGTACCCAAGAGCACTGCTCGCGGATGTTGGCGATCTCAACCATGTAGGGGTTCAGCCCTGCCGCGGCGGCAGTTTTACGGAAGGTTGCCTCGTGCATACGGGGAGAGCAGGAGCAAACCACGATGCCGGTGAGCTTATGCTCTGCAATGGCATTCTTGATGATGTCCTGACCCGCCTGGGAGCACATGTACTGATAATCGGTGGAAAAGACCACACCGGATTCATTTTTCAGCGCCTCTGCAACGGCGTGAACGTCTACCGTTCCCGCGATGTTGGAGCCGCACCAGCATACAAATACGCCGATTCTTTGCATGGTATCTTCTCCTTTCCTTACTTCGAGTATTTACGGAACGCGCTGACAAGCAGCTGTCCGGGGGTGTTTTCGTCCAGCATACAGGGAACGTCCTCCGCCTTCATGCGGTTGGCACCCTGCTTTCTCACCGCCATCAAGCGCACAGCCTCCACCAGCTTTGCAGGCTCAACGCCTCTGGGGCATCTTTCCATGCAGGCAAAGCAGGAGAGACAGCGGTAGATGGACTCGGAGTTCAAAAGGGGCTGGATGTCGCCGTTGTTGACCATGGATACGAACTGATGGGGATGGTATTCCATCTCGTCGTACGCGGGGCAGGAAGCGGTGCATTTGCCGCACTTCATGCACTTGGTCACGTTGACGTTGCTGATACGGAGGATCTCTTGCTTCAGTTGTTCGTTAGTCATTTGCATCCTCCTTCAGCCCCAGAGCCTCAGCCAGAAGCTCGGTGAAATAAACCACGGGAACGGAGCTGCCGTTCTTTTCAAGATTGTACTTGCAAAGAGGGCAGGCGGTCACCAATAGCTCCGCACCTGCGGAAGCGGCGTTTTCTGCGATCAAATTGCTGTTCTTCTTGGCAAGAGCGGGGGACTCGGCGGAAACGTAGCCGCCACAGCACTCGTTACGTCTTGCGTAGGTCACGACCTCACCGCCCAAAGCGCGGATCAGATCCTCGATGATACGGGGATTTTCGGGGTCGTCCATGCCCATGACTTTACCGGGGCGAAGGAGCAGACAGCCGTAGTATGCGCCGATCTTCTTGCCGGTGAGGGGCTTCTTTACGGCCTTGGCAAGGTTTTCAAAGCCTACAACGTCTCTCAACAGCTCTAAGTAGTGATAAACCTTGGTATCGCCGGTATAGAGAGTTTTCTCTGCCATATAGCGGTTTACACGGTCGGCGAAGGTGGGATCGTTTGCCATGGCGTAGTTGGTCTGCTTTACCACGTTGTGGCAGGCAGAGCAAACGGTCACCAAGGGCTGACCCGCTTCAGCGGCGGCCTTCAGCAGACGGACGGAGGAAAGCTTGGTGGCAACCTCGTCGTTTGCGGTGGTAAACACGCCGCCGCAGCACTGCCAAGTCTCGGGCTCTTCCAGCGTGATGCCCAGCGCCTCTGCGGACTTTCTTGCGTATTCGTCAAGATCCCGGGCTTTGTTTTTCAAAGTACAGCCGGGAAAATAGGTTACTTTCATATTCAGCCTCTCTCTGATCAGACCATTTCTTCGGGATGGAAGACCTCGTCGAACTTTTCAGCGGTGAGGAATCCCAGCTCTACGCAGGCTTCTTTCAGGGAAATGTTGTCCTTATAAGCCTTCTTGGCGGTTTTTGCCGCGTTTTCGTAGCCGATGTAGGGGTTCAGCGCGGTAACCAACATCAAGGAGTTGTGCAGGTTGTGGTGCATCTTTTCCTTGTTGGCCTTGATGCCCACGGCACAGTTCTTGTTAAAGGAAACGATGGCCTCTGCCAGAAGTCTTGCGGACTGCAGGAAGTTATAAACGCAAACGGGCATGAACACGTTCAGCTCGAAGTTACCCTGAGAAGCCGCCATGCCAACTGCCACGTCGTTACCCATAACCTGCACGGCAACCATGGTCACCGCCTCGCACTGGGTGGGGTTGACCTTACCGGGCATAATGGAAGAGCCGGGCTCGTTCTCGGGAATGAAGATCTCGCCCAAGCCGTCGCGGGGACCGGAGGCCAGCCAGCGTACGTCGTTGGCGATCTTCAGCATATCGCAGGCAAGAGCCTTGATGGCGCCGTGGGCAAATACCAGCTCATCCTTGGAGGTGAGGGCGTGGAACTTGTTTGCGGCGGTTACGAAGGGCTTGCCGGTGATCTTGCCTACTTCGCTGGCAACGGTCTCAGCAAATGCGGGAGGTGCGTTCAAGCCGGTACCTACTGCGGTACCGCCCAGAGCCAGCTCGTAAAGAGGCTCGATGGAACGGCGGATCAGCTCAATATCCTTTTCCAGACTGCTTCTCCAGCCGCTGATCTCCTGGCTGAAGGTAATGGGAGTGGCATCCTGCAGATGGGTTCTGCCGCTCTTAACGATGCCCTGGTTCTCCTCCTCCAGACGCTTGAAGGTGGCGATCAATTCGCCCACTGCGGGGATCAGCTTATCCTCCAAAATCAGAACCGCGGCGATGTGCATAGCGGTGGGGAAGGTATCGTTGGAGGACTGGCTCATGTTGGCGTCATCGTTGGGATGCAACAGCTTTTTGCCGAGGATCTGGTTGCCTCTGTTGGCAATGACCTCGTTGGAATTCATGTTGGACTGGGTGCCGGAGCCGGTCTGCCATACCACCAGAGGGAAGTTATCGTTGAGCTTGCCTGCCATGATCTCGTCGCAAGCGGCGGAGATGGCGCCCAGCTTTTCCTCGGTCATCTTCTCGGGGCGCAGGGCGTGGTTGGTAATAGCGGCGGCCTTTTTCAGCACGCCGAAAGCGTGGATGATCTCACGGGGCATGGTCTCGATGCCTACGCCGATCTCAAAGTTTTCGTGGCTTCTCTGTGTCTGAGCCGCCCAAAGCTTATCGGCAGGAACCTTTACCTCGCCCATGGAATCGTGTTCAATACGGTACTCCATTTTATATTCCTTTCAACTAATATATAATATGGGATGCTTTTTTCATTTTAGGGTGGACAAGGCATCCTGAATGCTCTTGTCCGAAGCCTCGCGGCTGTATTTGTCTACGTTGGCTTTGTTTTTCTCACCGTGGGTAAGACAGCCGGCACCGCCGATACAACCGCCGATGCAAGCCATACCCTCGATAAAGTTGCCGTCCAGCACGTTTTTGCTCAGCTTTAAAAGCGCCGTGCGGCAGGCTTCAATGCCGTCGCAGACAACGGGCTTGGCTTCGAAATCGATGCCTTGCTCGTCCAGTGCCTGAGCAACCGCCTCGGAAAGTCCGCCGCTGCGGGCGAAGATTCTGCCAAAGCAGGAGGCGTTGTCCAGAGTGCTCTCCTCCAAGGAAGCGATGTCAATATCGCGGCTGTCAAACAGAGCTTGCAGCTCCTGGAAGGTGAGCACGTGATCCACGTAGGGCTTGACCTCCTCCAGCTGGGCTTCCGCCTTTTTGGAGGTGCAGGGTCCGATGAAGACCACCTTTGCGCCGGGATCCATTTCCTTAATATATTTGCCCAGCTCGGCCATAGGGGAGCGGTTGTGGGAAATATATTTTACCAGATCGGGGTATGCAGATTTGATATACCGAACGAAGGAGGGACAGCAGGAGCTGGTGAGCACGCCCTTTTCGGCAAGCTCTTTCGCTTCCGCCATGGCTACCATGTCTGCGCCCAAGGCCGCTTCCACTACCTGAGAGAAGCCAAGCTCCTTCAAGCCGGAGATCACCTGCCCAAGTTTGGCGTAGGAGAACTGGCTGGAGATGGAGGGAGCCACTACGGCGTAGACCTTGCTTCCTTCGTCCTTTTGGCTTTGCTTCAGAGTCTCAATAACGCTTACGATATAGGATTTATCCATCATCGCACCGAAGGGACACTGATATACGCAGGCACCGCAACGGATACACTTATCGTTATCGATGGTGGCGGCTCTCTCCTCGTTCATGGAGATGGCTTTCACCTTACAAGCATTTTGGCAGGGACGCTTGCGGCTGACGATGGCGGTGTAAGGGCAAACCTTTGCACAGGCGCCGCATTCCTTACATTTGGATTTGTCGATATGTGCTACGTGATTGTGGTCGAATGTAATGGCACCAAACCTGCACACGTCCTCGCAACGGTGGGCAAGACAGCCGCGGCAGGCATTGGTGACCTCGAAACCGCCCACGGGACATTCGTCGCAGGCGATTTCGATGACTTCGATCACGTTGGGATTGCTTTTGTCACCGCCCATGGCAAGCTTAACTCGCTCACCCAGGATGGCGCGCTCCTTATACACACAGCACCGCATGGTGGGCTGTTTCCCGGGGACGATCCGCTGAGGAATATCCATGATATTATCCAGAAGCGTATCGTTCCAGGCAAGTCTCGCCACTTCGCGGAGCACCTTGTATTTCAGGTGCTGTACTTTCGTGTCGAATTTTCTCATATTGTTTTAGAACTTCACGTTCTTGATAACGCTCTTCAGAGCTTCTGCGGATTCGTGCATCTTCTTATATTCTTCATCAGAGAGATTCTGGGTGAGAATGGAACGCACGCCGGTGTGGTCAATCAGAGACAGAGAGCTAAGGCAGACGTCGCTGATGCCGTATTCGCCCTCGTGGAGAGAGGAAACGGTCATTGCAGTTTCCGCATCGCCGCTGAGTGCCTTCACGATTCTGGTGGAGGACATAGCGATACCGTACACGGTGCAACCCTTGCGGGCAATGATCTGTCCGCCGGACTTTCTCACGTATTCCTCGACCTCCTCATGGGTATATTCCCTGGGAAGCATATAGGGAGAAGCAAGTGCGCCGCGGTATTCGGAAAGGGGAATGCCTGCGATGGTAGCGGCGGACCAAGCCACGAAGGAGGAATCGCCGTGCTCACCCAATACGTGAGCGTGTACCTGCTGCTTGTTTACGTTGAAGATCTCTGCCAGATAGGTGCGCAGACGGATGGTATCCAGAACGGTACCGGTACCGAACACCTGGCTCTTGGGCAGACCGGTGTACTTCAGGAACGCATAGGTCAGGATATCCACGGGGTTCGCCACCAGGATATAAATAGCGTTGGGGGCTACCTTGGTGATCTTGTCGGAAATATCCTTGATGATACCCACGTTGGTCTGCACCAGATCCAAACGGGTCTGGCCGGGCTTTCTGCCGATGCCGGAGGTGATGATAACTGCCTGAGAGCCTGCCGCGTCGGCATAATCACCTGCGATAATGTCACAGTTGCCGATGAAAGGGGTTGCCTGCTTAATGTCAAGGGCTTCGCCCATAGCTCTTTCGGTGTTGATGTCGATCAAAACTACTTCGGATGCGGCGCCTCTTGCCAGAAGGGCGAAAGCGGTGGTTGCACCGACGGATCCTGCACCGATGATTGTAATTTTCTTTTTCATGGTTGTGCTCCTTTATATAGATAGAAACAGATTACCTTAAAATAGTACGGCAAAGTCGATCTTACTTATGGTTCTTGGTGTAGTGAACGTGCAGCAGCTCGTGAGCTCTGTCGCCGATGATGTCGCGGTAAAGGGATTCCACTGCGGGGTTTTCCTGGCTTCTGCGGATGCTCTGGAGACGGTCTGCCTCGTACAAGCCGCGGCTTCTTTCGTCGATGCCGGTTCTGCCGGCGTAGGGCTGGCCGCCGCCGTTAACACAGCCGCCGGGACAAGCCATGACCTCGATGAAGTCGAAGTGCTCGCCTGCCTTGACGCGGTTCAAAACGGTTTCTGCATTGCCCAAACCGCTGACAACGGCGATCTTAAGGTTCTTCTCACCGTAGGGAACGGTGAATTCCTTGATGCCTTCCTTGCCTCTCTGACCTGCGGTAGCCACGGACAGAAGAGCGGCACGGCTCTTATCGGAGGTCACTCTGCGGAGTACGGCTTCCGTAACACCGCCGGTAACGCCGAAGATCACGCCTGCGCCGGAGATGGTGCCCAAGGGCATATCCACTGCCTCGGGATCCAGACGGTCGAACATGATGCCCGCTTCCTTGATCATCAAGATCAATTCCTGGGTGGTGATCACTGCATCCACGTTGGGGCCTGCTTCGGTTCTGAACTCTTCTCTTTCGGCCTCGAACTTCTTACCCGTACAGGGCATGACTGCCACGTGGAAGGTCTTCTTCTCTGCGTTCTTGCTCTGATCCTTCAGAATAGAGCCCATCATCTGCATGGGAGAACGGCAGGTAGAAACGTTGGGCAGGAATTCGGGATGCTTCTTCTCACAGAACTGTACCCAGCCGGGACAGCAGGAGGTGATCAAGGGCAGATTCTCGCCCTTCTCCAAACGCTCCAGGAATTCCGTGGTCTCTTCGATAACGGTGAGGTCGGCACCCAGGGTGGTGTCGTACAGCTCGTCAAAGCCCATACGGCGCAGTGCGGCAACGATCTTGCCGAATACGTTTTCGCCCTCGGGCAGATTCAGCTCCTTGCCTACCGCAACGCGGACTGCGGGAGCAATCTGGACGGAGGTTCTCACGTTGGGATCATCGATAGCCTTCCATACCTTGCTGATATGGTTCTTCACCACCAAAGCGCCGGTGGGACAAACGGCAACGCACTGACCGCATCCCACGCAGGGAGATTCTGCCAAAGGCTTGCCGAAGGCGGTGCTGATGGTCATGTTGGAGCCGCGGTAAGCGAAGTCGATGGCGCCTACCTGCTGGATCTCGTTACAAACTCTTACGCAGTCGCCGCAAAGAATGCACTTGCCGGCATCGCGGGAGATGCAGGGAGAGGATTCGTCCTCGCCCTTGGTGGATTTAGCGCGGTTGGGGAAACGAACGCCCTCAATGTTAAAGCGCATTGCCAGATCCTGGAGCTTGCACTTGTTGTTGTTCTCGCAAACGGTGCAGTCTCTGCAGTGGTTGGCAAGGAGAAGCTCCAGAATGTTCTTACGGTAGCGGCGCAGTCTTTCCGTGTTGGTCTTTACGGAAGAACCTGCCTTGGGAGGCGTGGAGCACGCGGCATCCAGGCCGCCCCACTCGTTCTCTACCATACACATACGGCAAGCACCGTATACGGAGAGCTCGGAGTGATAGCAGAAGGTGGGCATCTTGATGCCGATCTTGCGGCAAAGCTCAAGGATGTTCTTTTCGCCTTCGATCTCAACGGGAATCCCGTCAATGGTCATATATTTCTTTTCGCTCATTACATTATACCTCCTTGATCGCTTTGAAGACACAAGTATCGATACAGCTTCCGCAGCGGATACACTTGTTCAGGTCGATGGTAAAGGGTTCTTTGATCTTTCCGCTGATAGCAGAAACGGGGCAGGAACGGGAGCACTTGCTGCAGCCCTTACACAGAGCGGGATCGATAACGATCTGCTTCAGCTTCTGGCAGGCGCCTGCGGGACAGCGCTTATCGTAAATGTGGGCCTCGTATTCCTCGCGGAAGTTCTTGATGGTGCTGACAACGGGGGAGGAAGCGGATTTGCCCAGGCCGCAAAGTGCAGTGGCGGAAATGGTCTCGGCAAGCTCCAGCAGAAGCTCGATGTCGCCGTCTTGGCCTTCGCCTGCAACGATCCGTTCCAAAATCTCCAACATTCTCTTGGTACCCTCACGGCAGGGAACACACTTGCCGCAGGATTCGTTCTGGGTGAAGTTCATGAAGAAGCGGGCAACCTCAACCATACAGCTGTTGGAGTCCATAACTACCAGACCGCCGGAGCCGATCATGGCGCCAACCTTCTTCAAGGTGTCAAAGTCCAAGGGAAGATCCAGGTGCTCCTTGGTCAAGCAAGCGCCGGAGGGGCCGCCGATCTGCACCGCTTTGAACTCTCCGCTGCCGCGCATGCCGCCGCCGATGTCAAAGATGATCTCTCTGAGGGTGGTTCCCATGGGAACCTCGATGAGGCCGGTGTTCTTGATGTTACCGGTCAATGCAAAGGCCTTGGTGCCGGGGCTCTTCTCGGAGCCGAAGCCGCGGAACCAGCCGGAGCCGTTGGTAATGATAGAGGGCACGTTTGCGTAGGTCTCTACGTTGTTCAAGCAGGTGGGCTTATCGAAAAGACCCTGCTCAACGGTACGGGGAGGCTTCACTCTGGGGAAGCCGCGCTTGCCTTCGATGGAGGCAGTCAGTGCGGAGCCTTCGCCGCATACGAACGCGCCTGCGCCGCAGTTGACATGCATATGGAAGGAGAAGTCGGAGCCAAGGATGTTATCGCCCAAAAGTCCCAGCTCTTCTGCCTGGGCAATGGCGTTCTTCAAACGTCTTACAGCCAAAGGATACTCGGCACGGACGTAAATATAGCCCTCGGAGGCACCGCAGGCGATGCCTGCAATGATCATACCCTCCAGCATTCTGTGGGGGTCACCCTCCATGATGGAACGGTCCATAAATGCACCGGGGTCGCCCTCGTCACCGTTACATACAACGTACTTGGGGGTCTCCTTCTGGCGCTTGACCTGCTCCCACTTTCTGCCGGCAGGGAAGCCGCCGCCGCCTCTGCCGCGCAGGCCGGAGTCGGAGACTTCAGCAACGATCTTGTCCGCATCCATATCGAACAGAGCCTTCTCCAAAGCGGAGTAGCCGCCGATGGCGATATATTCGCGGATGGTATCTGCGTCGATCTTACCGCAGTGCTCCAGCACCATACGGGTCTGCTGGCGGTAGAAGGGGATCTCGGACTGCTCGCGGTAGATCTCGCCGTCTCTCTTATACGCCAGACGGTCTACGCACTCACCCTTCTCGATGGTCTGCTCTACGATCTCCTCGCAGTCCTCTACTTTTACTTTTGTATAAAGCCAGCCCTGAGGCTCCAGACGAACCAAAGGACCCATTTCGCAAAAACCGTGGCAACCGCTCTTCTTGAGGCCGATGCCGGGGCTGTGGGGATCTTCTGCCAGGCCCAACTCTACGGGCAAGCCCTTGGCCTCGATCAGCTCCTTCAAACGCTCGAAGATCTTCAGAGAACCGCCGGCAACACAGCCGGTACCGGCACAAACGATGATCTTCTTTTCCTGAGCAGCGTAATCCTTTTCCGCCGCAGCTCTGTATGCGATCAGTTCTTCTCTGTTATTCAGCATGTGCAATCTCCTCCTTCAGCGTTTTCAAAAGGGCAACCACCTTATCGGGGGTCATCTCGGGATGTACCACGTCGTTTACCGTCAGAACGGGAGCCAAGCCGCAGGCGCCCAGACAGGAAACCGTCTCCACGGTGAAGTTCAAATCGTCCGTGGTCTTTTTCTTTTCGGAAAGCCCCAGCTCACTGCGGAGCTTCTCTAAGATCGGAATGGATTTTCTTACGTGGCATGCGGTACCGTCGCAAACCTTGATCACGTATCTTCCCTTGGGCTCCAAGGAAAAATTCTCATAGAAGGTAGCGATGCTGAAAATTCTCGCCTCGCTCATGCCCAGTTCTTCGGAAAGCACGGGGAATACCTCTTGGGGGAGGTAATGGTAGACCTCTTGGATCTCCTGCAGGATGGAAATGATGGCCTGCTGCTTGCGGCCGCTCTTGTCCAAAATGGCATAAACGGCGCTCAAATCAAGTTTTGCTGTCATGTTTTTCTCCTTGGTTGTTTGTGTTTATGTTACAGATGTTTTTATTCGAAAGTTGTTGCGGGTTCAAGAACGGAGCTTGTTGTTCAGAAACGCTAACGAAAGCGCCAGATTCTCCTGCTTCAGGAAAACACCTTGGGGAACGGTCAGCGTGCAGGGTGCGAAATTCCAGATAGCGGTAATGCCGTTTTCGATGAGCCGATCACACACCGCCTGGGCGGAATCCTGCCCTACGGTGATAACCCCCAATTTTATATCGTTTTCGACACAGTAGGGAACCAGCTCCTCAATGGGAAGGATGACCTTCTTGCCGGTCTGCAGGATGGATGCGTTGCAGTCGAAGCCCGCCACGATCTTCACCCCGAATTCCTCAAACCCTTCGTAATCCAGCAGGGCGCGTCCCAGTTTGCCGGCACCTACCAGCACGGCGTTGGTCACTTTGTCGTAGCCGAGACACTCCTCCAAGGCCTTGATCAAGGCGATGCGCTCGTAGCCCACCTTGGGCTTGCCCGCACCGCTGACAGAAGCCAAGTCCTTGCGTACCTGCACCTCGCCCAGCTGTAAGCCCCGGGCAATTGCCGCCGCGGAGATCATGGCGTTTCGCTCGTCGGAAAGATTTCTTAAATACTGCAAATATTGGGGAAGCCGTCCCAAGGTCGCCTTGGGAATGGATTGTCGGTTCATACGTCGCCTCCTGACAGTGTTCGTCAGTATTTTATCATGTTTTTTCGGCGATGTAAAGTACCAAAATGATAAATCGATGATATTTTTATCGATATACGTGCAATCGATAAGTATCGATAAGTTTTTATCGATACGAATGCACCGATAAAAAGAGACAGTTTCAGGTTTTTGAAACTGTCTGTAAAAAATCCATATGCAATTTCCGAGGGGAAAGATCCGGGAATTTTGACATGATCGGCTGCCGCTCCTCGTAAAAACGAATTGCCCTATTTTATCACGAAATCCGTCGCAAGTCAATATTGATATCGCAAGAAAAATTCCTTCATGCGTTCGCGTATTTATGCAATAAATATATACAGTGCTTACTTGACGTATTTCCGTTTGGCTTCGTAAAGCTCGGTGACGAATTGCTTGTCCAGGGCGCTGAGCTTGTAGCCCTTGCGGTAGATCAGCACGTCCTTGTAGATCTTCTTGTTGTCCGCGCATTTCCTTTGGGTCAGGTTGTATCTGTCCAAGACTTTTTGAGAAGCGGGGGAGACCCACATAAAGGTCTCGGGATTCTCCGAAAGCAGGTCGAACTGGCTGGCCCGCTCAAAGATGAAGATCCGCCTTGCAATGTTATCGGGAAGCTCCTCCTTGACCACCTTGGCAAGGGGCAGGGAAGGGACGTAGGGATCCGCATGGGCGATCTCAATATAGGGCAGAAGATCGTCCAGCAGGATCTCCTTTCTCTCCGCCAACGGGTTGGCGCGGCTCATAATGAGAGAATAGCTGAATTCCGCCACCGTTTCGCAGGCGAGGCCTTTTTCCTCCAGCATGGCCTTGAAGAATTTATCGTAGGCCTCCTCGTAACGGATGATGCCCAGCTTATAATCGTCTCCCAGCAGGTTGCCGATGGTTTTGCCGGAATTTGTTTCCATATAGAAGATCTCTGCGGGATCGTCGCTGAGGCATTTGGAAAACTCCGCAAAGGCCTCGGAAATATAGCAGGCGCGGGGGACGGAAACCGAGAACTTCTGCTTTTTGACAGCCCCATGCTTGTATCGCTTTTCCACCTCCTCGATCTGCGTGAGGATGCTTTGCGCATAGGAGATAAATTCCTCTCCCTTGGGGGTCAGCACCATCCCCTTGGAGCTGCGGTTGAAGATAGCGATCCCCAGATCGGCTTCCAGCTCCTTGATGGAACGGCTGATGTTGGGTTGTGCGATCAAAAGAGATTCCGACGCCTTGTTCAGAGAGCCGAGTCTTGCCACCTCGACGGCGTATTTCATGTGGAGAATATTCACGGATCTGCCTCTTTTCACGGTGTTTGATGGAAATATCATACCACGAATGATCTGATAAATCAAGGGGTTTCTATATATTTAAGGAAATGACCAAAATTTGCCCTCTATGTAGATATATCTGCAAAAATAACTTTGTTATAACATTTTGGTATTACCACCCTTGCAAAAAGTCTGCTATAATGACTATGTTCGTGAAAATGCTCGAAAAGCATTGGCGCGGGTATAGCCTTTGCAAATAAAGAAATGCCGGTTTGGCTTTGCTTAAACCGATGCCATTTTAAAATAAGGAGAACAAAATGTACAGAATCGTTGACAAAAAGGTGTTGAACCCCACCGTGGTTCAGCTCCAGATCGAAGCTCCCCTCGTGGCAAACAAGGCGCGTCCCGGTCAGTTCATCATTCTTCGCGTGGATGAAAACGGCGAGAGAATTCCTCTGACCATCGCAGGTGCGGATCGTGAGAACGGCACCGTAAAGATCATTTTCCAGATCGTGGGCTCCACCACCGAGAAGCTTTCTCACAAGGAAGCAGGCGATTACATCCAGGACTTCGTAGGCCCCTTGGGCGTAGCGACTCATCTGGATGGACTGAAGAAGGTTTGCATCGTGGGCGGCGGCGTAGGCTGCGCTATCGCAATGCCCATCGCTGAGGCACTCCATGAGATGGGTGCTGAGGTTACCAGCATCATCGGCTTCAGAAACAAGGATCTGCTGATCCTGGAGGACGAGTTCAAGGCTTGCTCCGATACCCTCCGCATCATGACTGACGACGGCTCCTACGGTGAGCACGGTAACGTTACCGTTCCTCTGAAGGAGATGCTGGAGGCAGGCAAGCAGTTCGATATGATCATCACCATCGGACCTCTGATCATGATGAAGTTCGTTGTTGCTGCAGCGAAGCCCTTCGGTACTCCCGTAACCGTTTCCATGAACCCCGTTATGATCGACGGTACCGGCATGTGCGGCGGCTGCAGACTGACCTTGAACGTAGACGGCAAGAAGGTTACCAAGTTCGCTTGCGTAGACGGCCCCGACTTCAACGGTTACGAGGTTGATTTTGACGAAGCAATGTCCAGAGGCAGAATGTATTTTGACTTCGAGCGCCACGCGCACGAGGAAACCTGCAATCTGTTCAAGAAGGAGGTACAGTAAAATGGCAAAGGCAAACATGAGTCTGACCAGAAACGTAATGCCCACCCAGGATCCTCAGGTAAGAGCACATAACTTCAACGAGGTTGCTCTGGGTTATACCGAAGAGACTGCAATCGACGAGGCTATGAGATGTCTCAACTGCAAGAATATGCCTTGCGTTGACGGCTGCCCCGTTAAGATCCATATCCCCGAGTTTATCAACAAGATCAAGGAAGGCGACTTTGAGGGCGCTTACCAGATCATTTCCAAGTCCTCCTCTCTGCCCGCAGTTTGCGGCCGCGTTTGCCCCCAGGAGACTCAGTGTGAGTCCAAGTGCATCAGAGGCGTTAAGGGCGAGTCCGTAGGCATCGGCAGACTGGAGCGTTTCGTTGCTGACTGGCACAACACCTTCAGCACCGAGGAGCCCGTTCGTCCCGAGAGCAACGGCCATAAGGTTGCTATCGTAGGTTCCGGCCCCTCCGGTCTTACCTGTGCAGGCGACCTGGCAAAGGCCGGCTTTGAGGTAACCGTTTTCGAGGCTCTCCACACCGCAGGCGGCGTTTTGGTATACGGTATCCCCGAGTTCCGTCTTCCCAAGAAGATCGTTGCAAAAGAGGTTGACACTCTGGAGAAGCTGGGCGTTAAGGTTGAGACCAACGTGGTCATCGGTAAGACTCTGACCATCGACGAGCTGTTCGACATGGGCTTTGAGGCCGTATTCGTAGGCTCCGGTGCAGGTCTGCCCAACTTCATGGGTATCCCCGGCGAGTCCTTCAAGGGCGTATATTCCGCAAACGAGTTCCTTACCAGAAGCAACCTGATGAAGGCTTATCTGGACAACCCCGATACCCCCATCATGAAGGGCGGTAAGGTTGCCGTTGTAGGCGGCGGTAACGTTGCTATGGACGCGGCAAGAACCGCACTGAGATTGGGCGCAGAGAAGGTATACATCGTTTACCGTCGTTCTATGGAGGAGCTTCCCGCAAGACGTGAGGAGGTTGAGCATGCAGAAGAGGAAGGCATCGAATTCCAGCTGCTCTGCAACCCCATCGAGATCCTTGGCTACAACAACCCCGACGACGTAAGAGATCCCAAGAACGGCTTCGTAACCGGCATGACCTGCGTGAAGATGGAGCTTGGCGAGCCCGATGAGAAGGGCAGACGCCGTCCCCAGGTGATCCCCGGCAGCGAGTTCACCATCGACGTAGATACCGTGGTTATGTCCATCGGTACCTCTCCCAACCCCCTGATCAAGGCTACCACCGACGGCCTTGAGGTAAACAGACACGGCGGCATCGTTGTTAACGAAGACGGTCTGACCTCCCGTACCGCTGTTTACGCAGGCGGCGACGCCGTTACCGGCGCGGCTACCGTAATCTCCGCTATGGGCGCAGGTAAAACTGCCGCTAAGGCTATCGCAGATTACCTCACCGCAAAGTAATCTCAATTAAAAGAAATAACGAAGGCACGCTCCGACTCGGGGCGTGCTTTTTCTTTGCTCGGGAGAGGGGAGAGGTATTGTGCAAATTCAACGGAAATGCCTCAAGTTGCTCTTTGCAACCCATCCGCTTGCGGTATTATTCACCAAAACGGCCGTCAATTATGCCAAAATGATGGAAACGATCCGGCTTTTCGGAGGCTTTTTTGCCGTTTTCGGAAAATATTTACATTTGATTAAAAATTGGGGGTTAAATGCATAAAAAAGTGTTGACAAAAAACAGATTTGGATGTATAATATCATCTGTGTGCGAATGCGTCTTGCGCCGGTAATCTTTGACCCGAAGAGGGCAAAATCTTCTTCGGATGAGGGATTACTTGCACAAGGCTCCTTTGTGCGAAAAAAATATTTTTTTAAGAAAGAGGCACAAACATGAAAAAGTTTCTTGCGATCCTCCTGTGTGCTTGCATGGCTCTGACTCTGGTAGCCTGCAACACCGAAAAAGAGTACAAGCTGGGTATGGGTGTCGTTGTGAGCATGGACAGCTCCAAGACCGAGAATGCTCAGGTTGATGCTACCGTTGCTACCGTCGTTCTTGACGCTGACGGCAAGATCGTTGCATGCCGCATCGACGTTGCTCAGAACAAGATGGCTGTTGCCGGCGGCGCAGTTGACGCTGCAAAGACCTTCGAGACCAAGATGGAGCTTGGCGACCGTTACGGTATGGCAGGCAAGGTTGATAACGACGGTAACGGCGTTATGAAGGAATGGTACGAGCAGACCAAGGCTTTCGAGGCTTACGTTGTAGGTAAGACCGTTGCTGAGGTTGAGGCTATCGAGACCAAGGAGGCTAACGGCCATCAGATCGCTGTTGACCAGGCTCTGCTTGACGCAGGCTGCTCCATGCAGATCACCGATTTCATCGCTGCAGTTGTTGCTGCATGCAAGGATGAGCAGGGCGTTTCCTTCAAGACCGCTGCTAAGTTCACCCTGGGCGTTGCTGCAAAGACCTCCGCTGCTGATTCCGTAGCTGCTACCGCTGAAGCTAACGGTACCGTTGCTATGTACACCGATTTCGCTGCAGCAGTTGTTGCTGACGGCAAGATCATCGCAGCTCTGAACGACGCTATCCAGCCCAAGATCACCATCAACGCTGCTGGCGAGATCGTTGAGAAGTCCTACAAGGCTACCAAGCGTAACCTGAAGGAAGAGTACGGTATGGCTCCCGCTCTGAACTATGGTATGGACTGGAACGGCGACGGCAAGGTTCTCGAGTGGTACCTGCAGTCTGCTGAGTTCTCCAAGTACGTAACCGGCAAGACCGCTGATGAAGTTGCTGCTCTGGCTACCAAGGAAGTTGAAGGCAAGGGTTACGTTATCTCTGCTGACGACGCTCTGCTGAACGCAGGCTGCACCATCCAGATCACCAGCATCAAGGCTGTTATGGCTCAGGCTGCTAAGAACGCCAGATAACAATTAAAAAACAGGAGGGTAGAAATTGAAAGTTTTGAGATTTCTATCTTGCCTTTGCGTGATTTTAGGGTTACCCGTCTTTTTGACGGGTTGCCCTAATTCTGCGCATGAGGCAAAACCTGAGAACGAACCAAAGGGGATGATGTATTTTTCCTATTTCGATACGGTCTCTTACATTCACAGTTATGCCGGAGATTCCCAAGAGGAATTTGAGGCGAAATGTAACGAGGTTGCCGCGATCTTGGGAGAATACCATCGCCTTTTTGACATTTATTACGAACATTCCGGTGTAAACAATTTGCGAACCATCAACCTGAACGCAGGGAAGGACCCTGTGAAGGTGGATCAGAAGCTGATCGATTTTCTTCTGTATGCCAAGGAGCTTTACCGCACTACAGACGGAGAAATGAACATTATGATGGGTTCCGTTCTTCGTTTGTGGCACGATTGCCGTACTGCGGCAAGCACCAATCCTGCGGAAGCAAAGATCCCGGAGATGTCTGCTTTGGAAGAAGCGGCGCTTCATACGGATTTTTCCTGCCTGGAGATCGACGAGGCAAACCAGACCGTTCGCATCACCGATCCCAAGGCCTCTATTGACGTAGGTGCCTTGGGCAAAGGATACGCCACCGAGAAAGCGGCACAGCGTCTTGCCGAGCTCGGTGCCACGGGCTACGTGCTGAACATCGGCGGAAATATTCGTATCGTCGGCACAAAGCCGGACGGCTCAGGCTGGGGAACGGGGATCAAGAATCCCGCAAGCCCCGAACAATACGCGTATAAAATTACCATTTCCAATACCTCCTGCGTTACGTCGGGAGATTACGAGCGATTTTTCACGGTGGACGGCGTTAAGTATCATCACGTCATCGATAAGGATACCTTGATGCCTGCCGCGTATTTCAGCTCCGTTACCATTATCACCCCCAACAGCGGGCTTGCCGATGCCCTTTCCACCGCGTTGTTCTCCATGCCTTACGAGGAGGGACTTGCGCTGGTGAACAAGATCGGAAACGTTGAGGTTCTGTGGATCACCCCCGACGGAACCCAATACAGAACCCAAGGCATTGAGAACATGAAGCTGGAATAATGTGCCTTGCATTTTGAATTTGAAAATAAAAATCACTAAAATAAAGAGAGGAAGACGGTTTTGAAAAAAGACATTTCATCCTTGCACGTGCCTCACAACAAGCATACCGCGGCGTGTGTTCCTCAGCGGATCGAAATTCCCGCAGAGGTCATCCTGCCGATGAATATGCATTCCGGGCATGATGCAGAACCGATCGTAAAGGTTGGCGACCACGTTAAGGTTGGCCAGCTCATCGCACGGGAAGAGGGCAGATTCTCTTCTCCCGTACACGCAACCATTTCCGGTACCGTAGTGGAGATCGCTCCCATGGCAACCGCAAGCGGTAAGGAAACTCTGGCCATCCGTATCGAAAGCGACGGAAAAATGGAGGTTTGCGAGACGGTAAAGGCTCCCGAATTCTCCGATTGCGACAGCTTCCTGCAGGCTGTAAGAGACGGCGGTATCGTTGGCTTGGGCGGCGCGGCTTTCCCCACTTGGGCAAAGTTCAACGAGGCCACCAACCCCGACTACAAGGTAGACACTGTTCTGATCAACGCCGCAGAGTGTGAGCCCTACATCACCAGCGACCACAGAATGATGCTGGCACATCCCGAACTGATCGCAGACGGTATCGAATACCTCCGCAAGTACATGAACCAGTATTTGGGCAACGCAACCTACAAGATCTGCATCGAGACCAACAAGGCAGATGCCATCGAGGTATTGAAGAAGACCTTTGCAGGCAAGGATTACGTAGTGATCCACGAGCTGAAGACCATTTATCCTCAGGGCGCGAAGCAGGTCATGCTGTACAACGCTACCGGCAGAGTTGCTGTAGCAGGTAAGCGTTTCCCCTCCTTCGGCGCGCTGATCATCAACGTTTCCTCTCTGGCGAAGATGGCGGAATACCTGAACACCGGTATGCCCCTGGTAGAGAGAATCGTTACCGTGGACGGCCCCGCAGTGGAGAAGCCCATGAACCTGATCGCTCCCATCGGTACCCGTATCAGCGAACTGCTGAAGCTCACCGGCTTGAAGTCTCAGCCCGGCAAGGTAGTGGTAGGCGGCCCCATGAACGGTACTGCCATCTGCTCCGTGGACGACCCCATCGTAAAGGTCTCCAACGCCGTTTTGGTATTCGATGAGAAGAGTGCCGTGCTTCCCGAGGCATCCGCTTGTATCAACTGCGGCCGTTGTATCGAGAAGTGCCCCGTAGGCATCTCCGTTGCAGACGTTGACCGCTATATGCACGTAGAGAACCCCGACAGAAAAGCAAAGCTTTTGATCAAGACCGGTGTTCGCCAGTGCGTTGACTGCGCTTGCTGCTCCTACGTGTGCCCCGCAAACCGTCCCTTGCTCCAGATCAACTGGGAGGCAAAGGCATACTTGAAGAAGTACGCGGCGGCTCAGAAAGAAAAAGAAGGAGGGAAACAGTAATGAGTAAGCTTCACATTTCCTCTACCCCTCATATCCACCAGAAGGGCTCCTCCACCCGCAACATCATGCTGGACGTGGTCATCGCCATGCTGCCCGCTACGATTGCAGGTATCGTGATCTTCGGTATTTCCGCCCTCTGGACCGTTTTGACCTGCGTGATCAGCGCAGTTGTTGCAGAGTACGTGTTTAATCTCTGCGTAGGCAAAAAGCAGACCATCGGCGACCTTTCCGCTGTGGTAACCGGCCTTTTGCTGGCCTTGAACGTCAGCACCGCAGTGCCGCTGTGGCAGTGCGTAGTAGGCTCTGTATTTGCCATCGTTGTGGTAAAGTGCCTCTTCGGCGGTATCGGTAAGAACATCGTAAACCCCGCCATCACCGCACGTGTTTTCATGCTGTTGACCTTCGGTGCCGTTGGTGCCGTTGCTCTTCCCACCGTGGTGGAGATCACCACCGGCGCTACTCCTCTGGCAGCTCTGAACCAGGGCGCTGAGATTGCGGCGGCAGAGGCTCCCTCTCTGATGGATCTGTTCCTGGGTCTCCATGGCGGTGCCATCGGTGAAACCTGCGCTGCAGCTCTCCTTTTGGGCTTCGTGTATCTGGTGGTTCGCAAGGTGATCAAGTGGTACGTTCCCGTTTCCTTCGTGGCAACCACCTTCCTTTGCTACTTCCTGTTCTGCGGCTTTGACGCATACTTCGCACTCCAGCACGTTCTGGCAGGCGGTCTGCTGTTGGGCGCTATCTTCATGGCAACCGACTACGTCACCACCCCCAACACCGGCTCCGGCCGCGTGGTATTCTGCATCGGTGCAGGTCTCCTCACCTTTGCGATCAGACAGTTCGGTATGTTCCCCGAGGGCGTTTCCATCGCCATCCTCACCATGAACCTTCTGACTCCCTTTATTTGTGACTTCACCAAGAAAAAGACTTTGGGAGGTGTCAGATAATGAAATTCTTGAAAACTCTGGTCATCCTTCTCGTTATCGTCGCCATCTTCGGCGGTGCGATGTTCGCTCTGAACCTCTACACCGGTCCCATCATTGAGGAAAACAATGCAGGTGCAGAGTTCGCTCCCTTGCTGGCTGTTATGCCCGAGGGCTCCGTGTTTGACGGCGAGGCGTTGCTGTACAGCGCCGAGAACCCCGCTGCCTCCTCTTTGAAGGACGTTCCCGCCAGCGTGCTTTCCGTTTACAAGGAAGCAAACGGTCTTGGCTACGCCATCCGTTGCACCGGCGAATCCAACTATTCCACCGCTCCCATGGAGATCACCATCGGTATCTCCGCAGACGGTAAGATCTGCGGCGTACAGATCGACGCTTACAACGATACCGCAAGCTTTGACTTCCGTGCAAAGGATCCGGGCTACCTGTCCACCTACGTAGGCCAGGATTCCTCTCTCTCCGGCGTTGGCCTGGTAGCAGGCTCTACCTACTCCTCCACCGCGTTCAAGACCGCAGTCAGCGAGGCTATGGGCGTGCTGATCGCCAACGATTTGATTGCAGAGGGCGTGAAGACCGATGCACAGATCCTGACCGAGATGATTCCTTCTCTGCACACCGGCCTTACCTCCGGCGGCTTCCTGAAGGGCAACGCCGTAGAGGCATCCGGCAACATCACTGAGGGCTATAAGGCACTCAACGGTACCGGCTACGCCTTCATTATGAAGAACGGCGAGGCAAGCCTGCTGGCCATCGTGAATGCCGTAGGCAGCTGCAAGCTCTACGACACCACCGGCGCAGACGTTACCGAGGCAAACACCGCTTTGGTAGAAGAGGCTGTTGCCGCAGCGGCTTTGCAGGACTTCAGTGCAGATGCACAGAATATGCTGACCGCTAGCTACGCCGATGCCACCGAGATCACTCCCTTGAACTTCACCACCTTCGGCAACGTGGTTTACGCCGCTTCCTTCGTAACCGGCGAGAACACCTACTACGCATTCTACTCCCGTCCCTTGACTTATGAGGACAGCGCAATGTCCATCTGCACCGTTCTGGATGCAAACGGCGCCATCGTTTCTCAGGACATCAAGGAATTCCTCTTCGGCCACGGCGTTGAGTATCTGCCCGCATACGGCTCCGGCTACGGCGACGTAGGCTCCGACGTCTTCAAGGGCTATGAGGATCTGTTCGACGGCATCACTTCCGGAACTGTTTCCGACGAGCTTCTGGTCAGCGGCGCAACCGTTTCTTCTACCGCTGTGAAGCTGGCTACTCAGGACGTCTTTGCGGCGTTTGACTCTATTCAGATCGGAGGAGAACAGGAATGAAAAAGACTAAAGTTTCCTATCTGCTGAGAGGCACCCCCTCTGCATTGCTGATGCTGGGCGCGGGCTTCGTAATGGCATCCAGCGCAGACATCCGTGCGGCTCTGGGTATGGGCGCGGCAGTATTGCTGGCGTTGCTCCTCTCTTCCGTGGTGATCTCCGCTCTGCATAAGATCATTCCCGCTTATGCAAAAATGCCCGCTTACCTTTTGATCATCACCGGCTTCGTTTCCTTGATCTCCATGGTCATGGAGGCGCACTTCCCCGTAGTGGTGGATATGCTGGGCGTGCATCTGGCTACCCTTTCCGTCAGCGCGGTGATCTACCGCGACGCGGAGGAGGTTGCAGACCATAACGGCGAGGGCACTTCCATCAAGACTGCCATCGTAACCGGTCTGTTCTTCACCGTGATGATGGTTCTCTGTGCCTTGGTCCGCGAGGTTCTGGGTAACGCTACCATCTGGGGTCAGCCCATCGAATTCCTGCAGGACTATAAGATCTCCGCTTTGGCAGGCGCCTTCGGCGGTTATCTGGTTCTTGCCATCGTGATGGCAGTGGTGAACAAGATCACCGGTCTGCATCATCACTTGGACGAAAACAATGATCAGGAGGGAGATTGCTAAATGGAACTGAACGTTATTCTCGGGATCCTGCTGGCAGGCATCCTTTCCAACAACTACGCATTGCTTCACTTCCTGGGCACCGGTGCCGTTCTGGAAAATGAACGCTCCACCAAGAGATCCTTGGTGCTGGGCCTGGGCACCACCCTTGTAATGGTTCTGTCCACCCTGATCTCCTGGCCTGTAAATAACTACCTGCTGGAGAAGGCTTCCTACCTCCGCACCATGGCGTTCGTTGTGATCGTTCTGGTAGTGGTCGAGGTTCTTCACTTGGTTGGTAAGAAGGTGCTGGACGATTACTGCAGAGCAGACTTCTTGAAGTTCGCCATTAACGGCGCTGTTTTGGGTCTCTGCCTCCACAACGTGGAGCATTCCTACGTGGAAGCACTGATCACCGCGGCCGCAGTGGGCATCGGCTTTATGCTGACCATGACCCTCTACGCAAAGCTGAAGGACATCCACGTAGACGAGGAAGCGATCCCCGCTCCCTTCCGCGGCCTGCCCATCGCTCTGCTCACCGCAGGTATGATCGTGCTGGCGCTCCTCGCTCTCCAGTTTAAGTTCTGATGAAGAAAAACGATTGGATCCTCATAGCGGCAATCCTCGCTGTGGTTCTGGTTGCGTTTCTTGCAGTGAATTTCTTCAAAGAAGACGGTGCCTACGTGGTCGTCCGTGTGGACGGCAAGGAGGTCGCCAAGTATAGCTTGTCCGAAAACGGAGAATATCCCCTCAACGGCGGAACCAATATTCTCCGTATCCAGGACGGCAAGGCGTACCTCACCTCCGCCACCTGCCCCGATCACCTATGCGTGAACCAAGGGAAGATCGATCAAAGCGGCGAGACCATTACTTGCCTGCCCAACCGTCTCACCG
Source organism: Clostridia bacterium (assembly GCA_017629175.1). Classification (GTDB taxonomy): domain Bacteria; phylum Bacillota; class Clostridia; order Oscillospirales; family CAG-382; genus Coliplasma. The sequence goes on along the minus strand of JAGBXS010000037.1, from coordinate 2,113 downwards.
TTACCGTTTACAGCGCAGGGACAAACGACGTGGAGCTGGTAGGATAAAACAAAAGAAAGGAAAGGGTATATGAAAACAAAAAAGGTTGCCTTTTTGGGGTTGTGCATTACCCTTGCTATGATCCTTTCCTTTGTGGAAAGTCAGATCCCCGTGTCCGTAGCCATCCCGGGTATCAAGCTTGGCTTGCCCAACCTGGTGATGACCTTCCTGCTTTACAAGGTAGGCTGGAAGGATACGGTGATCGTCAGCATGATCCGCATTGTGCTGATCTCCATGCTGTTCGGCAACATCCAGACCCTGACCTTCAGCGTAGCAGGCGCCATCGTGAGCCTGCTGGGCATGATCCTCTTGAAGAAGATCGATCGCTTCTCCTGCGTTGCGGTAAGTGTTACCGGCGGTGTGCTTCACAACGTGGGGCAGATCATTGCCGCTTGTCTGTGGACGCAAACCGCGCAGATTGCCTTCTACCTCCCCATGCTGTTGTTCAGCGGAACGGTGGCGGGCGCCGTGATCGGGCTTCTTGCAGGCTTGATGCTGAAACGGTTCGAAAAGTGGAAGCTATAAAGCCGTAAACGGCAAAACAAAATAACAAAAAACGGCGGAACGGATTTCCCACAGAAATTCCTTTTCGCCGTTTTTCTCTTTTGCTCTTGCATTTATACCCGGGTTCTGTTATAATAGTCCCATCTGTGTGAAAGGAGGGAAGCCCCTTGAAGATGATCGATCTGAACCATCCCCACCGCGAATTTCCCGTAACGGCCTGCGGCTTGGTGCTGGGGAACTTTGACGGTGTGCATCGCGGTCATATGGCGTTGATCGAGGAATTGAAGCGCCAAAACGAAAAGTTATCCGCCCCCTTGGCCTTGGGTGCTTTCTGCTTCGAACGGCATCCGTCCTTTTATTTCGGCAAGCCCATTCCTCTTTTGTGCAGTAACGAGGAGAAGATGGAGCAATTCCGCAGAGCGGGGTTGCAATTCGTGATCTGGGGGGATTTTGCAGAGCTGAAGGATCTGTCTCCCCGTGAGTTTGTCACGGAATTTCTTTGGAATACCTGCGGATGCCGTATGGCGGTCTGCGGCTTCAATTTCACCTTCGGTAAGAAGGGGGCAGGCACCCCCGAGGATCTGATCCAATTGTTTGCCGAGGCAGGGGACGGTATCGTCTCCGTGGTGCCCCCGGTCACCGACGAGGGTGCGTCCGTCAGCTCCACCTCTATCCGCAACCTGCTGGAGAAAGGGGACCCCGCCCACGCCGCACGGCTTTTGGGGCGACCCTTTACCGCGGAATGCACACTTCTGGGGCAGAGCCATGGGGAAGTAACCCTTGCGTTCCCCGCGAACGGCGTGCTCCCCGGTAAAGGCACCTATCGGGTGCAGGCAAAGAGCGGGGAAGACGTGTATGAAAGCTCCGCCCGTGTGGACACCGCCTGTACGCTTTTGCTCCCTCCGTCCGTAGAACTGCCCGCAAAGGGAAAGATCACCCTCTCTTTCCTTGCAAAGCTTTAAATCCCACAAGGCTTCGCCGTGTTTTTGCATGGCGGAGCTTTTTTGATGAGAAAAGGGCTGCCGTGACGGCAACCCTTGTATGTAGCGATTACATTTTTGCGAGATTTTGCAGCTTCTCGCGGATCTTGATGCTCTGAGGACAGATGCCCTCGCACTTCCCGCAGGAGATACAGTCGCTTGCCTTGACTTCAAAGGCAGAAAGCTTCTCGGCGGTTTCCTTTTTGGTCATCCGCGCCAGGGCGTATTCGTTGTACACCGCAAACAGATCCGCGATGGGAACGTTCTTGGGGCAGACTTCTGCGCAGTATCTGCACTTGGTGCAGGGGATCTGGTTGTACTGACGGATGATCTCTCTGGCCTTATCGGTGGCCGCCAGCTCCTGCCGGTTCAGCGGAACGAAGGGATGCATGGTCTTGATGTTGGATTCCATCATCTCCATGTTGCCCATGCCGGAAAGCACCATGAATACCTCGGGGTAGCTTGCGGCGTATCTCAACGCGTAGGAAACGGGAGCCGCATCACCCAAGGCCGCGAACTCTTTTTCCGCTTCGGGAGGGAGGTTCACCAAGGCGCCTCCCTTTACGGGCTCCATAACGATCACCTTTTTG
>JAGBXS010000036.1 GCA_017629175.1 Clostridia bacterium | reverse complement strand
TAGGTCTTGGTAGCGGTGTCGAAGCCGAAGGAGCACTCGATGTCCTCGTTCTTCAGGTCGCCGTCGATGGTCTTGGGGCATCCGATTACCTGCACGCCGGCGTTGTTTGCTGCAAAGTACTCAGCAAGAACAGCTGCGTTGGTGTTGGAGTCGTCGCCGCCGATGATAACGATGGCGTTGATGCCGTGCTTCTTGCAAACCTCTGCAACAACTGCGAACTGCTCCTCGGTCTCCAGCTTGGTTCTGCCGGAACCGATGATGTCAAAGCCGCCGGTGTTGCGGTACTGGTTGATATATTCGTCGTCAAAGATGATATAGCTGTCTTCAAGCAGACCGCTGGGGCCGCCCTTGAAGCCGTAGAGGACGTTGTTCTTGTCGGTTGCCTTCAAAGCATCGTACAGACCGCAGATAACGTTGTGTCCGCCGGGAGCCTGACCGCCGGAAAGGATAACGCCTACCTTCTGAGTTTTTGCCTCAGCGGTGTTAGCGCCCTTCTGGAAGGTGATCTCGTTCTTACCGTAGGTGTTGGGGAACAGAGCCTGGATCTTCTCCTGGTCTGCAACGCTCTCGGTTGCGCCGCCGTTCTTAACACAGATCTCGGAAATACCGTTTCTCAGCATACCGGGCAGCTTGGGGGCATACTGATATCTTGCCGTCTGGAGAGGGGAAAGTTTCATGGAAATGACGCTCCTTATTTTGGTTTTATTTACATGCAGAGTCATTATACCCTATTTTCTTCCAAAAGTAAAGAGCATTTTTCTATTTTTTCGGGGTGATGGGAGAAAAATAATTTGGTTTGACAGCGGAAAGGTCTGTGCAGTTATGACAAGGGAGGGTTTTTTCAGATCATGGGAAAAGTATTTGATCAAATGCTTTTCCGCGTGTATCGTACTCGCCGTCAAAGATATAGGTGGCCTCGTATTCACCAAGTTTTGTCAGCAAGTGATCACGGCTGATCTGCGTGCAGGAATCTCCGCCGTATTCTACGATAAAATACGCATCGTCGTAATAGTAATCATAGTTTTCCGTGAAAATCGTCCAATTGACACGGACGATGCCCAAAACGCCATCTTCCGTCTTGGCGTACCAGCCGAACACGCCGGGAGTCAATTTTTTGATGGGCTCATCCAAAGCAAAGTTGGGCGGGGACAGTTCCCCCTTCTCCAAAGCCTCGATCGCGGAATAATAGGCCGTGGTGAGATCCGGCAGGGCGTTCAGATCGGTTTCGTCAAAACGTGCTTTGGTGTAGACGATACGTTCTTCTCCCCCGTTTGCAGCACCGAAAATCAGAACCCTTTCGTTGGTGGGAAAGCCGTTTAGATAGCGTACCAAGTCAACACGAACCGACTCATAATGATGGAGAAATACATCGTACTTTTGGATAAACAATCCGTTTTTGAAGGAATAAAGGCTTTCCAGCAACTCCAACGCCTCCTCAGTCATGCCGCTCAGGTTGTGGGCAAAAAAACCGTAATCATATTCATCGGTAAACGCTTTTTCCGCTTCCGCAAGGGTTGGGTAGTAGGGGACGTTGGTGTTCTCTTGCCAGGCCGCGGTAGATTCCCATAGGCGAGGGTCAAAATTTCCATCTTCGTCAAAAGGAATAAAGTCCTCGCCCATAAGATAGATGCCAAACATACGGTAACTGAAGATAGCCAGGGGAATCTGCTCCGCTTCCCCTTGGGTCTTATTATAAACAACGGAATTCTCATAGACACACTGCGCCATATCCCGGATAGCAATGCTATGATACAGGGTATAGTCTGTCATATACTCCACAGGAATTGTAAAGTAGAACTCATCCGTCATCTTCTGTCCTTTTAGAAGTTTGACTGTTTTCATGCGCAAAAGATAAAATTCGCATTGTTTGTAATCATCAAAGAAAACGTAGGTATCGGTCAAAACCTCCACAGGCTCTGCAATTACAGAGAGTCCGGAATCGTTGATTTCTCCGGAAGCACCCGAGGGACCGATGTTAAGGTCGCCGTATAGCTTCGGTGCCGCCGAGGGTGCCCGCAAGTGAACAAGGGGAAGGTCGATTTTGCTTTCTTCTTCCGTTGCGGAGGAGCTTTCCACGGAGGAAGCTTGCCGCAACGCTGTGGGCAGAAGCAACGCTCCCACCACAAGAACAAAGCAGGCGGCGAGAGAGGTGATGCGGAGAAGCGTTTTCTTTTTGCTTTTGGATTTCTTTAAGCTTTCTTTTTGCAGGATATATTCTTCTACCAGGGCGGGATCTAAGTGGTTCAGACCCTCATTCCATTCCTGTTTTTTCATAGGTGGTAACCCTCACTTTCCAGTTTTTCTTTCAAAACTTTTCGGATGGCGGCAAGTTCTTTGTTCACGGTGGAACGGCTGACGTTCAGTTCTGATGCGATCTTTTCGATGGAGTCGGCTATGTAATAGCGGCTCATGAAGATATACCGTTTGCGGGTATTAAGAGATCGCAGAAAATCGCTGATGACACGGCCAAGGTTTTCCCTGTCAAAAGCGGTGTCCACTTCCCCGCCGTCGGAAAGAAAGTCTTCCAGCTCGGAAAGAGATACCGTCAGTTCGGAAGGGACGGTATTTTTCTTTTGGGATCTGTGATAACGCTTGATGGCGGCTCTTCTGGCAATGGTGGTAAGGAAAGCCTTAAGCACGTCGGGCTTAGAAGGCGGCATGGCGTTCCAGGCGCCTAAGTAAGTGTCGTTCAAGCATTCCTCGCAGTCACGGCGGTCGGATAACAGGTTGCAAACAACGGAAAACAGATAGTTTTTGTATTTGAAATCCGTTTCCTCGATGGCTTGTTGGTCACGTTCCCAATACAAACCGATGATGGTTTCGTCAAGGAGGGGTTGGCGCGGGGGTGTTTTCTTTTGAAGTTCCATATCTTGCCTCCTTCCTTACGGTATTTTGAAAGGCCCTTCATCAATAGAAGTACCAAAAAAAATGAAAGTGTGTAAGGGTTTGAGGATATTATAGCATAATTTTTTTACTTTCGCAACAAAAAGCCGAGAGAAACTCTCGGCAGGCGTTCTGTTCGTCACATTCGTTTGTCATCGGTTGCGGGATTGTTCAAGAGGGCGCCGTGTTCATCGAAGCGGGAGCCGTGGCAGGGGCAATCCCAGGAGTGCTCTTGGGGATTGTATTTTAAGGCACAGCCAAGGTGGGGACATCGGGGGACGGTTGGGGTTAAGATCCCCAGAAGGGATTCCCATGCGTTACATAGCAGCTGTGGGGTGAAGATGCTTCTTGCGGGGTTGAACACGGAGGCGTATTTGTTTTCTTTTCCCTGTACCAGGTCGGTAAGGATCATTGCCGAGACCATGGAGGAGGACATTCCCCATTTATTGAACCCCGTGGCAACGTAGAGGCCTTGGGTGTTCTTCCCGTATCTGCCGATATAGGGCACGCCGTCCAGGGAAACGCAATCCTGGGTCGCCCAGCGGGTTACGATCTTGGCACCCGGGTAATACCGACGGGCAAATTGCTCCAGCTCCTTCCAGTTGCCGCCCTGCTTTCCCGTGCGGTGCCCTCCCCCGCCCAACAGCAAGAGGTTTTGGTAAGTTCGGAAGGAAAGTCCGGTGTCCTTTTCGTCCACATACATACCGCGAGGGCTTTCGGCACCTTCCAAAGCCAGCGCGTAGGAGCGGTGCTGGTACAGCTTTAGGAAGTAGGCTCCGTGCTTGTTGAGGATGGGAAAATGGGTTGCAACAATGGCAGTTTTGAAGCGGATCTCGCCGTGATGGGTGGTGGCTTTGCCGGGTTGAAGCTGTAGGATTTTGGTGTGCTCGTAGATGGGAAGCTCTTTTGCGATTCCGAAGACGAACTTCAGCGGATGGAACCGGGCTTGGTTCTTCACCTGCACCGCACCCGCAACCGGGAACAGCAGCTCCGTTTCGCGGCAGAAGGCGGCATCTTCCCCTAAGGTGCGCAGGGCGTTCACTTCGTTTTGGATCTTTTGAGGGTCGGATAAAGAATAGACGAAGGAATCCTTGCGTTCCAAGTCGCAGTCCATATTCTTGCAAAGGGAAACGAGCCTCTCGCAGGACTCCTTTTGGACGGCGTAATAGAGGGAGGCCTTTTCTTTGCCAAAGCGGTTGATCAGTTGGTGATATAACAGCCCGTGCTGGAAGGTGATCTTTGCGGTGGTGTTTTTTGTTACCCCGTCGCAGATCTGTTTCGCTTCCGCAAGAACGCAGTCTATTCCGGCGTTTTTCAAAAGGTAGGCGCACAAAATGCCTGCCATTCCCCCGCCGATGATCAGCACGTCGGTTTTGATGGAGGTTTGCAGTGCTGGAAAGGTGGGGCGTTTTGAAGTCTCTGTCCACATGGAATTCATGATATCACATCCTTAAGGTTAGTATCTTCAGTTGAGTGCGATACTATACGCAAAAAATACACCGCCGAAGAATCGGCGGTGTTGTGATTTAGGTGAAATATCGAGCGTATTTTTCTATAAACAAATCGTATTCGTGTTTTTCTGTAATCCAGACGATGACAAAATATTCTCGGATTCCCAAGCGGTTATAGGCTTCCAGACGGTGGTTTCCGTCGTTCAGTTCAAAGCTTTCTTTTCCGTCTTCTGCCAGATAGTGTACGATCAGCGGCGGCATATCCTTTTCTCTGCGGATCACCTCTTGCAGGTCGGATACGTGCTTTTCGAACCACTCTTCGTTGACACGCCATTTCATAGTTTCTTCCGGGCCGCAGCAGCGAGTAAACAGAGACAGCGGCATTTTGATGGGTCCGAGAAAAAATCTGTCAAACAACTTCAAGCCGTCGGAAAATTCTTTGTTTCTTCCGTCAGACAAGAGATACGCATGAACCCATTCTTCAAGCTTGTTTTTGGAAGCAAATTCGCGGGCGGAAGACAGTGTGCATTTGTAGTCCAATGGTAATTCCTCCTTCTTAGAATATACGATCTTTTTGATCGATTCGCAGGAAAGATAGAATTCATCAGCCAATTGTTCAATGCCGGCGCCTGCTTTGAATTTCTCTTTGATGTTACGATTCCGTTCAGCGAGATATTGTTTATATCCCGAAGACTCGCCCCAGCTCTTTTTTGTTTCCGCCACGGGGATATAGACAAGCTTGCCCGAAACGTATTTTTGAATCTGCTTCAGCAAGGTTTCGGGGAAAATATCTTTTCCGTTTTCGTAATTCATTCTATCATCTCCTTACAAGAGGAATTATAACGGAACAATCGGAGAAATGCTATATAGAAAACGGTTATAACGGTTTCTTACCTCGATCGCTTACTTCACTGCCACGGAGTACATACAGTAATTGATGCCGCCGGTGGAAACGTACCAGGGTTTGGCCAGCATCTCCAGGGGAGAGTTGCCGCAGAGGGTGATGTTGCCTGCGGGGAAATGTTTTTTATACAGGGTAAAGTAGCCTTTCAGGTTGTCGGCACGGGAGTCAGCGCGGGTAACATTCATGCGGAGGCGTTCAAAATCTTTCAGCCACGCGGGGATCACGGGCTGTTTATCCGGGTAAAGAATATATACATCTACTTCCCGCTCCGTTTCAATGGTGAAGCAAGATTCTGTCTCGGGAAGAAGCTTGTCGTTGCCGCAGGTACGGATGTGGGCACACCCCTGCAGTTCTTCGGGGATGTAGTTAAAGACATATTCTCTGTCCATGTACTGGGGTTCGCCGGGCAAGAAGCTTCCGACGGTATATTCCCTGTCGGAGGCTACCTTTACGATACGGATGTTTTCCATAGATGCGAAATCCTTTCTTGTTTAACACAGCAACAGCGAATACACGGTTTCGCCGCCGTTCACAAAGATTTCAAGGATATATTCATCCCGCAGGATCTGAAGATCGTTGACTTCCCCTTTGTGCACCAGAGGAGGTCTTTGTATACGTTCCACAATGAATCCATCCTCAGTGAGCTTGACGGAAGGATCGCAGTCCTTGAGTAAATGAGCAACCTCTTTTGCGGGGGTGCCGCAAATATGTCCGTTCTTTACGGTTATTTGCCGCGGGACGGACAGGCATCCTACATCAATACCCTCTACAAAGCGGGCAAACTTCCATCCCGGGATCCAGGTCATGAGCAGAGGTGTTCCGTCGGCGGAGGCAAACATTTGCCCTGCGTATTGGTCGGGGCCTTTGTCAAAGCGGTTGGACAACTCGCAGTGGAAAGTTCCGTCTTCCAGGGTACCCGTCATGATCTGGAAGAAATGGGTTTCGTCCAAATTGCAAACCGAGGTGGCTAACATACATTTGTTGCCACCCAAGGGAACGATGGATGGGCACTCTGCGTATTTGGCGTGAGGCCACTCCCCCATGACGGATAAAAACTCCCAGGTCAGCAGATCCTCGCTGCGGTACAACAGCAGACGCGCCGTTTGGGTAGCGGGGTGACCCGAGGCTACCACGCAGTAATACACGCCGTTCATACAGCATACGGCAGGGTCACGAAAATCCGGCCCTCCTTCGGGCGGGAAGGTTTCGATGACGGGATTGCCCCCATATTTTTCGAAGTGAATGCCGTCCTCGGAGACCGCCACTGCGATGGTAGAAACGGCGGTAATGGCAGCGTAGAACAAATAAAGC
>JAGBXS010000035.1 GCA_017629175.1 Clostridia bacterium | reverse complement strand
GCCCCCTTGGCAGGGCTTTCCGCCTTGATGACCACCACCGTCCCCGCCATGGAGGCCACCGTAAAGCTCCTGCGGGAGAAGTCACCCTGGTGCAAGATCGTGGTGGGCGGCGCGGTGCTGACAGAGGACTACGCCCGTGACATCGGTGCCGACGCCTACGGCAAGGACGCCATGGCAACGGTACGCTTTGCGGAAACGGTGTGAAACAAAAGAAAAAACGACTCCGAAAGGGGTCGTTTTTTGTAAAGCGGAACCTCATCCACCACGACGAGAAACAATAAAACTAACAGACGACGCTTTTTTCGTCTCGTTGTGGTCCCCCTTCCCCACGATGTGGGGAAGGTTAGGCTCCCTGCGGGAGCGGAAAATGATTTCAATCGTTCGTAGCCGAGGCTATGGCGGGAAGATGCAGAAGGCGTTTTTGCGTCCGCCGAAGGCGGACTTCACCTTCCCCACATCGTGGGGAAGGGGGACCGGCGGCGGACTGAAAAACGAAGGGACACAGATTGAATTGATCTCCGCAGACGGTGGATGAGGTTCCGATTGAGCGATGAATGATGAAACATATTTACACCGCACCTTATGCGTGCGCTGTATTCCCTCCTCCCGAAAACGGCAGTTTTCGGCAATACGGTTTCTTTGGGGGTCAAACTTATCTCGTATCCTTACATATTCACTTCGGTAACCAACGTTACGATAATGGGCTTGCGCTTGGTCTTTTGGTAGACGGCGTTGAACATATCGTCCTTCAGCCGTGCGCCCAAGGCGGCGGGATCGGTAAGCCCCTTGCTCAGAGATTTCTGCAGGAACTTCCGTGCCATATCGGCAAGGTACCGCAACAGCTCCTCGTTTTCCTTCACGTAGACGAACCCGCGGGAAACGATCTCGGGCATGACGGCGATCTCACCCTCGGGGGTGACCCCTGCGGTGATGAACAGCACGCCGGACTCCGCAAGGTTCACACGGTCGCGAAGCACTGCGGACTCCACGCCCTCTCCGCCGGCACTGTCGATCATCACTCTGCCCCATTCCACGGTGTCGCCCCAATGGATGCCGCGGCGATCCATCTCGATGATCCGTCCGTTCTCGGGGAGGAGGATGTTCTGAGGATTGGTGCCTAAGGATTTTGCCAGATTTGCGTGGGCAACCAAATGCTTGTATTCCCCGTGGAGGGGGATGAAGCTGTCCGCCTTCACCAGGCTGTGAAGCACCTTCAGCTCTTCTCTGCAGGCGTGGCCGGAAACGTGTACGTCGTCGGTACGGTCGGTAATGACCTCTACCCCCAGCTTGTAAAGCTCGTTGATGATCTTGGTCACCAGCTTCTCGTTGCCGGGAACGCAGGAGGCGGAAAGCACCACCAGATCCGAGGAGGAAAGGGACACCATGGGATGTGCGCCGAAGGCCATGCGGTAAAGGGCACTCATGGGCTCGCCCTGACTGCCGGTGGTGATGATGGCAAGCTTTTCCGGGGGAAAGTACTTGCACTCGGAAATATCGATCATTAAGCCGTCGGGGATCTTGATATATCCCAACTGCTGTGCGGCGCGGAGCACGTTTTGCAGACTGCGCCCCGTCAAGGCAACCTTACGCTCCGCCTTGGCGCAGGCATCCAGGATCTGCTGAACGCGGTGCACGTTGGAGGAGAAGGTGGCGATCACCACCCGACGTTTGTCGTCGCTGAGAATGCGGTCGAAGGAGGCGTTGAGGGTGCTCTCACTGGGGGTGTACCCGGGACGCTCCGCGTTGGTGGAATCGCACATCAGCACCTTGACCCCTTTTCTGCCCAGCTCGGCGAACCGCGCCAGATCGATGGGGGTGGTGTCGATGGGGGTGAAATCGATCTTAAAATCCCCGGTGTGGACGATCCGTCCGCAGGGGGTGGTGATGCAAAGGGCAACGGCGCCGGGCATGGAGTGGTTCACGTGGATGAACTCCACGTCAAAGGCACCCAGGGTGATCATCTCGCCGGGACGAACCTCAAAGAGATCGTTGGTGCGGATGTTATGCTCTGCCAGCTTGCCGTCCAGAATGCCCAAGGTCAAGCGGGTGCCGTACACCTCGCAGGGAACCTTCTTTAATAAATAGGGCACGCCGCCGATGTGATCCTCGTGACCGTGGGTCAGCACCAGACCTCTCACCTTGTGGAGGTTCTTCACCAGATAGGTGAAATCCGGGATCACCACGTCTACGCCGGGCATATCCTCCCCGGGGAAGGCGATGCCGCAATCCACCACGATGATGTCCTCACCGTACTCAAAGGCGGTCATATTCATACCGATACCGTCCACACCGCCTAAGGGGATGATCTTCACGGTACCGATCTTTTTCTTCTCGGGCTGTTTTGCCTTGGGAGCGATCTTTTCTACTAAGTTTTCAACGCTCTTTGCGGCGTTCTTTTCTTTTTTTGCTTTCTTCTTCTCAATAATTTCTTCGATGTTGTTTTTCTTCTTCATAAATCTCCAATAGTTTTTTGGTGGGTTAAGTAATGGGGTCGGGAAGCTTCACCAAGCGTACGTCTGCGCCTACGGCGTTGAGCTTTTCCACGATCCGCTCGTATCCTCTGAGAATGTGGTGGATATCGTCCACGATGGTGGTGCCCTCCGTTGCCAAAGCGGCGATGACCATGGCCGCACCTGCACGCAGGTCAACGGCACGGACGTTGGCGGGGGTGAGAGAGGGGACACCGGTGATCAGCAGGTCACTGCCGGAGACGGTGAGCTTTGCGCCCATACGCTGAAGCTCGGGAACGTACTGGAAGCGGTTTGCCCACACGGATTCCGTCAGCTTGCTTTCTCCGTTTGCCAAGCAGAGAAGGGTGGCGATCTGGGGATGCATATCCGTGGGGAAGCCGGGATAGAAGGCAGTCTTTACACGAACGGCGTGCATGGGAGGTGCATCGGGAGCGGGTGCGTGGACGGTGATGGAGTCGTCTCCCTCTTCAATGTTCACACCCATTTCCAACAGTTTTGCGGTAAGAGACTCCAAATGGCGGGGGATCACGTTGGTAATGGTGACCTCACCCTTGGTGGCCGCCGCGGCCATGATGTAGGTGCCAGCCTCGATCATATCGGGAACCACGGCGTAACGGCTGCCGTAAAGGTTCTCCACGCCTACGATCTTGATGGTGGGGGTGCCTGCGCCCATGATGTTGGCACCGCAGCTGTTCAAGAAGGAGGCTACGTCTACGATGTGAGGCTCTCTTGCGGCGTTATCGATGACGGTGGTTCCGCTTGCGCGGCAGGCCGCCAGCATGATGTTGATGGTGGCGCCCACGGAGGGAACGTCCAAATAGACGGAGTTGCCCTTCAAGCCCTCCTCTGCACGGCAACGGATACGGCATTCCACGCCGTCCTCCTCCACGGTAGCACCCAGGGCACGGAAGCCCTTCACGTGCTGGTCGATGGGGCGGGAGCCGAAGTCACAGCCGCCGGGGTAGCCGGTCTCCACATAGCCGAATCTGCCCAGGCCTGCGCCCAGCAGATAGTAGGAGGAGCGAAGCTTTGCCGCCAGGGCGTTGGGAATGTTGGCGCGGTTTACGTAGCGGGTATCGATCTGGTAGGTATGGTCGCCCATGTAAGCGATCACAGCCCCCAGCTCCGTGAGAATTTCGGAGGCGTGGCGGATGTCTGCCGCATCGGGAACGTTCTCGATGATACAAACGTCACCCACCAAAAGGGTGGCAAAAAAGATGGGATCCGCGGCATTCTTCATGCCTCCCGTCTCAATAACGCCCTGCAGGGGCTTTCCGCCTTTGATATATAACTTTTCCATAGATGGCCTCCCGGAAAAAGGGTATTTATAATAAATGGACAGAGATATCCTATTATCTATCATATCTTGTTTTTTGCGAAATGTCAAGAAGGATTTGCGACTTTTGTGTGAATTTCCCCCTCAATGCGGGGAGAAAGCGGGGAGAACCATTCTTTTTTTGAAAAAACGCTTGACAAATCCCAAAAAATATGCTAATAATAATGATTGGCATACTACGATGTGCGAATATGCCTTTTTTCCTATCCCAAAATTGCCAACCCGTCTTCACGGTAAGACGAGGCATAAAAAACCGACACGGAGGTGTAAAGAGATATGAAGCGTACTTACCAGCCCAAGAAGAGACACAGAATGATGGAGCACGGTTTCCGTAAGAGAATGGCTACCGCTAACGGCAGAAAAGTTCTCAAGAGAAGACGCGCTAAGGGCAGATATAAGCTCACTTATTAATCTGCGTTGATTTACCGAGCAAGGCGGTTTGAAGAAACTTATGGAAAGACGGAAGTATAAGCTCTACCCGTTGAAGAAGAATCACCTGTTTTCCCGCGCTTACCGCAAGGGGAAGAGCGTGTCTTCTTCCACCATGGTGCTTTACGTTCTGAAAAGCCGTGAGAAGGACCGTTCCTTGCTCGGACTTACTGTTTCCAAAAAGCGGGGGAAGGCCGTGGTAAGAAACCGCATCAAGCGGCTCTTCCGGGAGTCCTTCCGCTACTACCTGCCGAATCTTAAGAATGGATATCTGATCGTTATTGTTGCAAAGCAACCCGCTTGTGACGCGGAGTTTACCGTGATCCGCCGCGAGATGGGAGAATTATTGGGCAAGGCAACCCTTCTTGAGGATTCGAAATGAAACGTATCTGCATTGCGTTGATACGCTTCTACCAAAAGCATATTTCTCCGGCATTACCGTCTTGCTGTCGCTACGTGCCGACGTGTTCCCAGTACGCCATCGAGGCCATCGAAAAGCGCGGGGTGTTCGTCGGCATTTTTTTGGCTGTCAAGCGGCTTTTTCGCTGTAACCCATGGGGCGGAAGCGGGTTTGATCCCGTTCCGGAGCGTCGGAGAAAAAAGATCCCCCCAAAAGATCGAAAGGTTTGAAAAAAGCAAGTTATGAGTTTCATTTACGTTCCCTTTAGTTACGTTATGAAGTTCTGCGTGTGGATCTCGCAGAATTCCTACTTCTTCGGCTTGTTCTTCTTCGCATTGGCTTTCGAGATCATCCTTCTTCCCTTGGCTATCAAGCAGAAGAAGTCCCAGATCGCCATGGCAAGGGTTCGTCCCAAGGAATACGCCATCCGCAAGAAGTATGCGGGCCGTACCGACCGAGTGACCCAGCAGAAGATGCAGCTGGAGCTTAACGAGATGCATCAGCAGGAGGGTGTAAACCCTCTGTCCGGCTGTCTGCCCATGTTGATTTTGCTCCCTGTGATCCTGATCCTGTTTGCCATCGTGCGTCAGCCCGTGACCTATTCCTCCAACTTTACCGACGGTGCCCAGGAGGCGATCCGCGGTGAGGTGGTGGAGCTTCACCCCGATTACAACAAGGACGAAGAGTTCAGCGCCGTTATTTCTCAGTTTGCCTTCGATTATCTTGACGATATCCGCGCCAATCTGGTGAAGGATCACGAAGCTGCCAAGGAAGCCAACACCATTCTGCTGGAAGAGCAGGTGAAGCTGGGTGCCACCGTGCAGTACAAGGATCCCGATGCGGACAGCAAGGAGATCGTCAAGCTGGCAAACGGCTTTGACAAGTATGCCATCGACGGCAAATCTAACAGCACCTACCGCGAGACCGCTGTGGCCTCCGTATTTGCAAACTTCGGCGAGGACTACGTGGCGACCCTGAAGGAAGCCGGTGCTCTTCCCGCAAATTACGAGAATCCCATTCCCCTTTACATCGTGGAAGAGGGCGAGAAGATCTACTACACGGATATGATGCCCAACTTTACTCTGCTGGGCGTTAATCTGTTGAACCAGCCCTCCTTCAGCGAAAACGAGACCTGGCAGGATTGGGCGTTGCTGCTCATTCCCATCCTGGTATTCCTGACCTCCTTCCTGGGGCACAAGGTTACCATGCGCAGCCAGCCCACCCAGACCAAGCCCGACGGCACTCCCATGCAGCCCGGCTTGTTCATGACCGTTGGTATGCCCTTGCTGTCCACCTTCTTTACCCTGGCAATGCCTGCGGCCATTGGCTGTTACTGGATCTGGCGTACCCTGCTGAATATGGTCAAGGAGCCGCTTCTGAGCAAGGTTTACCCCATGCCCCGCTTTACCCAAGAGGAGCTGGAGGCGGCCGCAAGAGAGCTGAGCGCCAAGGCAAAGGGCAAAAAGAAGAAGGTCATCACCATCGAGGTTGACGAGGACGACGATAGCTATGCGGATATCGAGGTGAAGGGTTCTTCCGCTCACGTAGAGACCGCCCGTCCCAAGCCCTCCGGAAAGACTGCCGAGCTGCCCTACCGCAGACCCACCTCCATCGAGATGCTTTCTGCCGAGGACGACGAGCCTACCAAAGAATAAGGATAATAAGGAAAAAGTATGATTAGAGAAGTGATTGCAACCGGCAAGACGGTTGCCCTTGCGCTGGAAGCCGGCGCCGCTGAGCTGGGCCGTACCCCCGACCAGGTTCAGCACGAGGTATTGGAGGAGGGCAAGAAGGGCTTGTTCGGCATCGGTGCCGCTGAGGCAAAGGTGCGCGTGTTCATCCCCGAGACCCCTGCTATCCGTGCCGTTGAATTTTTGGAAAAGCTGATTGAAAATATGAGACTGAACGCTTCCGTCGTGGTGGTTTCCGAGACGGAGGAAGAGGTTTGCCTCAACGTGGTTGGCCAGGGCCTGGGCGCCTTGATCGGCAGAAGAGGCGACGTGCTGGATTCCGTTCAGTATTTGGCTACCCTGTCTGCCAATCTGGGCAGACCCGGCTACTACCGCGTTTCCGTAGACGCGCAGGGCTACCGCGCAAAGCGTGCGGACACCCTCTGCGGCATGGCACGCCGTATGGCCGAGAAGGTACTGAAGTACCATCGCGCCTTTGCTCTGGAGCCCATGTCTGCTTATGAACGCCGTATCGTTCACGCAGAGTGCCAGAACATCCAGGGCGTTACCACCTACTCCGTAGGTGAGGGTGCCGATCGTAAGATCGTCATCGCCCCCCAGAAGGACTAAGTCAATAGCGTTCCGTCCTCCTCCCCAACAGGGAGGAGGATTTTTTATCTTTGCGTAAACCGTTTGTAAAGCTTTTGGGAACAAGGTTGACTTCGGTGCTCTTTTTTGGTATCATGAAAGCGCAGGAAGGAGACGATAAGAATGGAAAAGACAAAAAACCTTAAAAAATGGCTGCTTCCCGCAGCGCATCCCTTGGCGGTTCATGCCGTGGTTACCGTGTTGACCCTTCTCTATCACGGGAAGGAGATGGGCGATGTGGCGTCTTTGGTGCTTTTGCTTGCCGTATTGGCGGTGGGCGCCCCTGCCTTCTTTTGGATGAAACCACGGGAAGGGGCTCCGTGGGTGTCCGACCTTGTCACCGCCTGCGCCCATTTGGTTTTCAGCGGGGCGTTGTGGGGGATGGCCGCCCTTTTGGATACGTTTCGGACCAACGCCATGCTGTATTGGGCCCTGCTGTTCGTTTTTGTGTTTTACGCCTGTCTGATCGGGGTGGATCTTTTGATCGCGCTATTCAGAAAAATGCGAAAGACTGTTGGCGTATAGGAATCGTGCTCCCGCTTGCAAAAGCGGGAGTTTTTTTGCGAGCGGTGTTGTTTTTAGGGGGCTGTTGCGCTTATCGCAGCGTCGTTTTGCGGCCGCGGCTTCAAAACCTGCCCCGACTTGTCACCTCAAGAGTCCCGTCTTTTTCTCCCACACACGCACGTCCTCGGGGAGGGGATAGGTAGAAAACCCGTCGAACACCGAGCCTCCCAGGGTGATGGTGAGGGTGTCCTCCGTTTCCTGATGGCGAAACCGCAACACCGCGCCGCAGGGCGGGGTGCCCGGTGGATTTTTCTCCGCTTTTTTATAAAGCGTTCCTCCCGCAAACCGCCGAAAGCCCTCCGCCGCCTTGCGATAGAAACGGCAGAAGGGCTTGTATTCGGCCTTTGCGTTTTCACTTTTATGAAGCACGGGGAAGGATAGGTTGATGATCACCGCGACCTGTCCTTGCTTATTTTTCAAGGTTTCCCGCAGGGTTTCTTGCCGTAGGATCATGGCGTTGCCCCTTTCTTTTGCCACGGGCGGTTTTATTCCCAGTGTATGCGGAGGGAAAGCAAACCATGCCCAGCTCTGCGCTTGCCACCAAGGGGGAAAGGAGGGTAAGCAAAAGCCCTCTGCCCATCCCCGGGAGGAACAGGGCAAGGCCACAGCCTGCGGCGATGCCGAGGTAGGTTTTGGGCAGGCTTTTCGACGGGGGCAGGATCAGCATCCCCGAAAGGGAGCAGAGGATCACCCCGGGGAGATCCGCTTCCCGGAGGGAAAGCCCTTGCCGCTCCACCCCCGCCGTCAAGGCGATGAGCCAAAAGCTGACGGCGATCAAAGCAAATGGCAACGCGCTTCTCTCCAAAAGGCGGGAGGGCGGGGAGCTTTTTTTGTTTGCCGCCAGCAGGAACACTACCAAGAGGGCAAGGAAGAACAGGATCTCTCCCCGAGGAGAACCAAGGTCTTGGGTGAACACCCGCCAAAGGGGATACGTCCGCAGAAAGGCCGCTCCCAACAGCAGAGGGGCGCACACACGGGGGAGACTTCCCGCAGAAAACCTTCCCCAAAAGCCAAACAGCAGGCAAATCACCCCGCCGATGCACCGCGCCGGCACGCTTTCCGCCGTCAGCAGGGAGGAAAAGCACAGAAGGAGGGAGACAAAAAACGCCACGTTACAGCTCCTCCCTTCTGCCCAGGGTCTTCTTCGGCAGGGTCAACAGCAGATCCTCCATCCCTTTGGG
The DNA here is from genome assembly GCA_017629175.1 of Clostridia bacterium. GTDB lineage: Bacteria > Bacillota > Clostridia > Oscillospirales > CAG-382 > Coliplasma. The sequence continues at coordinate 6,652 of JAGBXS010000035.1, read as the reverse complement.
GTTGGGCGGGGACAGCGGGGAAAGGTAGGGCACGGCGAAGCTTTCTTCTGCGGACAGCAACGCCACCAGAAGGCAGACCCCCAGGCAGATCCCCGGCAAGCCGAAGAACCCGCCCAAAAACAAAAAGGAAAACCTGAGCAGTGCCGTGGCGTACATAAAGGCGGGGACGATGAAGGCGCACACCGCAGAGAGCGCCACCGCCATGATGACCAAGGTGGAGGCAAGCTTGGCTTCCACCGCCGCATCCCCCAAAATGATGGAGGCCACCAAGCCCACCGCATCTCCTACGGTGCGGGGCATCCGCACCCCTACCTCCCGTACCAATTCAAACACCATCAGAGAGAAAAAGCACTCCCAAAACAGGGGGAAGGGGAGCCCTTCCCGGGAGGCGCCCAAATTCTCCCGAATGGCTTCCGGGAGCAAATGGGGATGAAATTCACCCAACGCCACGAACAAGGCGGGGAGAAATACCGCCAACAGCAGGGCGAGAAACCGCAAACAGCGGACGGCGGTGGCGTAATAGGGGGTGCGAAGATAATCCTCTGCGGATTGCAACCCCTCCCAAAACACGTAGGGGGCGGTGAGGACGAAGGGGGAGCCGTCCACCAGCAGGGCAACCCGCCCCGCCAACAGCTTGGAGGCCGCCTTGTCCACCTTTTCCGTGCTTCCCATCAAGGGGAACAGCGAGTTCTTTTTCCCCTGCAACAACAGCTCCAGATACCCCGCGTCCATCACCGAGGCGGGTTTTCTTGCGGAGATCTTCTTTTTCAGATCCTCCACAAAGGAAAGATCCGCACGGCTTTCCAGATACGCCAGGGTGATGCGGGTGCGGGAGACCTCCCCCGCGTAGAGGGAGACAAATTTCAAGTCCCCGGTGCGTAAGAACTGCCGCAGCATCACCATGCTTTTGTCCCCGTCCTCCACAAACCCCAAGCGAGGGCCTCGCAGGGTCACGTCCGTTTCCGGCTGGGTCACGGCGCGGTGCACCCCCGCGTAGGCCGCCGCTAGGCAGAAAAAGACCCCGCCTTGGGTTTCCACCGCCAGGAACACCTCTCCCCGCAGGAGGGCTTGGGAGATCTCTTTGCCGCTTGCGGGGAAGGAAAGCCCGCCGTTTAACAAAACCGCTCCGAAATTCCCGTCGAAGATCCCCTCTCTCAGCCTTGCCAGCAAGGGGCGCAACACCGTCTCGGACACCGCCGTGCGGTCACACATCCCCCGAAAGAAGGCCGCCGCCAAGCGGTTTTCCCCCACGGTCAGCTCTCCCAGCTGAAAATCCCCGCAGTCCTTGAATTCTTTTTGCAGTCCTTCCACCGCCTCGGAATAGGTCAGCTCCATCCATAGCACGTCCTTTCTTTACCATCAGTATGGACGGAAAAAGGCGGGAATAATATTCCCCCTTGACAAATGGCCAAAAAACGAATATAATAAGTTATTCATTCCTTTATTTCGGAAAGGGGATTTTTTCATGAAACATATTGCAATTCTGGGCTTCGGCGTGGTAGGCGGCGGCGTTTACGAGGTGCTGCGCGATCATGCCGAGGTGAACATCAAATACATTTTGGATCTGCGGAAGTTCCCCGGCCATCCTCTGGAGGACAGAGTGACCACCGATCTGGATAAGATCCTTGCCGATAACGAGGTGGAAGTGGTTGTTGAGACCATGGGCGGTATTGAGATCGCCTATAAGTTCAGCAAGGCGGCTTTGCTTGCAGGCAAGAGCGTTGTCACCTCCAACAAGGCTGTGGTGGATGCCCACGGCAAGGAGCTGGAGGAGATCGCTTACGAGCAGGGCGTTTCCTACCTTTACGAGGCCAGCGTGGGCGGGGGCATTCCCATCATCCGTCCCTTGCGGGATTGCTTCAATGCGGATAAGATCTTAAAGATCTCCGGTATCCTGAACGGCACCACCAACTACATCCTCACACGCATGAGGGAGACGGGATGCACCATGGAGGCGGCCTTGAAGGAGGCCCAGGCGCTGGGCTACGCGGAGCAGGATCCCACCGCAGACGTGGAGGGCTACGACACCGCCCGTAAGATCTGCATTCTAGCAGGCCTCGCCTTCGGCAAGCACATTCCCTATACCGCCATTCCCCATCTGGAGGGCATTACCTCCGTTACCGATACCGATATCAAGGAAGCACGTGAATTGGGCTATACCATCAAGCTTCTTGGCTCCGCTGAGCTGGTGGAGGGCCGGGTGCGTATTTTGGTAGCACCCCACCTGGTGCCTGCGGGCAATCTCCTTTCCGCCGTCAGTGCCGTGTTCAACGCCGTTTCCGTTACCGGTGCGGCTGTGGGCGAGACGGTATTCTACGGCCAGGGCGCGGGCTCTCTGCCCACCGCTTCCGCCGTTGCCTGCGATATTCTGGAGGCACTGTCCGTCAAGCCTCTGCCCACTCTGCGCCCCGATGCGGAGGAAGGCTTCGTCATCCCCGACGTCAAGGGCGGCAAGACCGTTACCCTTCCCTCGGGCAAGACCTATTTCGCACTTTAAAGCATACAAAAAGCCGGCACGTGAAGTGTCGGCTTTGTTTTGGGATAGGCGTGGCAACGGTGAAAATTATCCTTGCGTCGTCAAAATCCGCTACCTTCGGTTCCGGGAGGCCGTGGGCGTCCTCCCCTACGAATACGCGCATTGTTTTGTGCAAACAAGGATGTACGCAACAAGATTTTGCATTGGTGATGGCTACTTTCTTTACTCGTTCATGACCGTAGGGGAGGGCGCCCTCGACCTCCCGGAAAGCGTTGCGCGATGATATGAATCCCCGCTATGCTCTATGCGGGAGACTTGCCTTCTTCTTTCCGAAGAAAACAAAAGACCCCTGCCTTTTCAGACAGGGATCTTATGACACTTATTCCTCCCCGATGCCCACGTTTTTCAACGCTTCGGCCTGGAGGGTATAGAGCTTGTAGTACACGCCCTTTTGCTCCATCAGCTCCGCGGCGGTGCCGGACTCCATGAGCTTGCCGTCCTCGATGGCAATGAGGGAATCTGCGTCCCGCAGGGTGGAAAGTCTGTGGGCGATCATCACCGTGGTGCGGGAACGGGAAAGCTCGGTGAGAGCTTTCTGAATATCCCGTTCCGTCTGGGTATCCATGGCGGAGGTGGCCTCGTCCAGGATCAGGATCTTGGGATCCTTCAGCAGGGCTCTGGCGATGGAGACACGCTGGCGTTCGCCGCCGGAAAGCTGTCTCGCACCCAGCCCGATGCGGGTGTTGTACCCATCGGGGAATTTGATGATAAAATCGTGAGCGTGTGCCGCCTTGGAGGCCGCCAACACCTCTTCATAAGTGGCGTCGGGCTTGGCGTAGCGGATGTTATCCATAATGGAGCCGTTGAACAGATAAGTCTCCTGGGATACGATGGCGATGCTCTTCCGCAGGCAGGCGAAGGAAAGCTCCTTCACGTCCACGCCGTCGATGGTCACTCTGCCCTCGTCGGGGTCGTAAAGACGGGTGATCAGGTTGGCAAGGGTGGATTTTCCCGCGCCGGTCTGCCCCACGATGCCCAGGGTCTTCCCTGCGGGCACGGTAAAGGACACGTTCTTGATCACCTTGCGGTTTTCCACATAAGAGAAGGAAACGTTCTCAAAGGCAAGGTCACCCTTCAGATCGGGGTTCTTGGGGTTTTCCGCTTCCACCACCTCCACCTTGGCGTCCTTGATGTCAAACAAACGCTTGAGAGCGTTGAGACAGTCGCTCCACCAGTTGGTGATGTCGGAAAGCATCTCGATGGGTGCGTACACCAAGGAGAAATAGGCCGCAAAGGTCATGAGCGTGGCGAAATCCATCTCGCCCCCCATGACCCGCAGACCGCCGATGATCCACACCACGTAGGAGCCGATCTTCAAGGCAAACTGCAGGAAGGGATAAATGCGGGAAGCGGTGTATTCCAGCTCACGGGTGGCATCCGCCGCCAGCTGACTGCGGGTAGCAAAGCGTGCTTTTTCCGCATCCTCGCGGGAGAAGGCCTTCACCACGCGGATGCCGTTGATCACGTCGGAGATCAGGGAGTTGTAGGAGGAGCGGCGGGACCAGTTTCTGGCGTACAGCTTTTCGAACAACCGTCCGATGACACGGAAGCTGACGAAGAACAGAGGAATGGTCACGAAGGTGTACAGAGTCAGCTCCACGTTCAGAGTGAACATCACCACCAACAGCACCGAAAGCTGGATCACCTGCCCGCAAAGGGCGGGGAAGCCGTCGCAGAAGAACCAATAAATGGTGGTGGAGTCGGAGTTGATCTGGGTCATCAGAGAGCCGGTCTGTCGGTTGGTGAAGAAGGAGAGGGAAAGCCTGCCCAAGGAGGAGAAGATGTCCTTCTTCAGATCGCAGGTGACCTCCGCCGAAACCTTGGTGTTGATGATCCCCGTGATCAGATTGACCACCAAGGAAAGCAACCGCACCGCCGCCAAGACCAGCACCAAGGCACCGATCTTGCCGTACAGCTTGCCGCCCTCCGTCAGCACGTCGGCGTAGAGCACGCTGTTGCTGATATAGGGAGCGATCAAGGCCAGGGCAACGTTCAAGCCCAAGGTCATAAAGATCATCAGCATGAACCACTTGTATTTGAGGAACATTTTTCCCAAGCGCAACGCCAAGCCCGCAGTCTCCAGGCAGGCGGGGCAATACCGTCTGCCCTTGTCGGGGAACCGTCTGCCGCATTTGGGGCAGATCTTATGCTCCGCGCTCTCTTCCTTCAGAAGGCTTTCGGAGAGGAAGCCCTGCTCCTGCAGCTCTTCGATGGCGCGGCAAAGCACGGTGGCATCGTGCTTGTAGGTGGAGGAGAAGCCGAAGAGGGGGTAATCCTCACCCTCTAATTTGCAGATCGCTCTGCCCACGGAAAGGGTGACCTCCGGCGTGGGCTTTTCGATGCGGGAGAGCTCGTATCTGGCAGGGGCGGGAGCGTCGTAAAGCTCCACTCTGCGGCGGCTTTCCGTATCGCGGGTGAAGGTCAGCCCGCCCTCCGAGACGAACAACGCCTTCTCGGTGAGGAGAACGTAGGCGTCCAAGTAAGTGCCGTCGGCGGAAAGGTCGCAGGACATTCCCAGCAGAACGTCCTTTTGCTCCACCCCGTGGAGAGCAAAATACGCCCACACCGCTTGGGGAATTTTTCCCATAAAGGTGGGCTTTGCCCGCTCTATTGCTTTTTTGCTTTCTTGTTGCATATGGAAACACCCTTTCTTTGAGGGATCTGCTTTGCAGTATAGCATATTTTTGATAGAAATGTCAAGAGACGGGACGATAGATTTGAGAAAACCTATTGACAAAAAAGAATTATGGTGATATAATGTTTTCATTATCGACCAAAAACTTATAACTGATTTTGAGGAACTTATGACGATTGTTGACGTACTTGCAAAAAACGCCAGAATATATGAAAGCGACGTTGCTTTGGTGGAGCTAAACCCCGAGCAGCAGGAGAACCGCCGTCTCACCTGGCGGGACTACGATCTGGTAGAGCCTGCCCACAAGCCCAGCTGTTACCGCAGAGAGATCACCTGGGGTGTGTTTGACGAGAAGGCAAACCGCTTTGCCAACGCCTTGGTCTCCCGCGGGATCAAGAAGGGGGACAAGGTGGCCATTCTGATGATGAACTGTCTGGAGTGGTTGCCCATCTACTTCGGTATTCTCAAGACGGGTGCTTTGGCAGTGCCCTTGAACTTCCGCTACTCCTCCGATGAGATCAAGTATTGCTTGGATCTGGCGGAGGCAGACGCCCTGGTCTTCGGCCCCGAGTTCATCGGCCGTATGGAGGAGATCGCCGAGGAGGTCTCCGTGGGCAGACTGCTGATCTACTGCGGTGCAAATTGCCCCACCTTTGCCGACGATTACAACGACTTGGCGCAGAACTGTGCCAGCACCTTCCGCGACATCGGGCTGACGGAAGAGGATGACGCCGCCATCTACTTCTCTTCGGGAACCACCGGCTTCCCCAAGGCCATCCTTCACAAGCACCGTTCCCTGATGCACGCCTGCATCGTGGAGCAGAAGCACCACGGTCAGACCAAGGAGGACGTGTTCCTTTGCATCCCGCCTCTGTACCATACCGGTGCCAAGATGCACTGGTTCGGCTCCTTCCTTTCCGGCTCCAAGGCGGTGATCCTGAAGGGCACCAAGCCCAAGTTCGTTTTGGACGCGGTGAGCAGTGAAAAATGCACCATCGTTTGGCTGTTGGTGCCGTGGGCCCAGGACATTCTGGAGGCCTTGGACAGCGGCGAATTGAAAAAAGAGGATTTTGAGCTTTCTCAGTGGAGACTGATGCACATCGGTGCGCAGCCCGTTCCCCAGAGTCTCATCAAGCGTTGGAAGGGATACTTCCCGGACCATCAGTACGATACCAACTACGGACTTTCCGAGTCCATCGGCCCCGGCGCCGTTCACTTGGGCGTGGAGAACATCCACAAGGTGGGTGCCATCGGCGTTCCCGGCTACGGCTGGGAGGTGAAGATCGCCACTCCCGACGGCAAGGAAGTGCCTCAGGGCGAGGTTGGCGAGCTGTGTCTGAGAGGCCCCGGCGTGATGGTGTGCTACTACCGCGACGAAAAGGCCACGGCGGATACCATCAAGGACGGCTGGCTGTTCACCGGAGATATGGCCATGAAGGACGAGGAGGGCTTTATCTACCTGGTAGACCGCAAGAAGGACG
>JAGBXS010000034.1 GCA_017629175.1 Clostridia bacterium | reverse complement strand
CAGGTGGTAGCGCACATCCTTGGTAAGGATGAGGTCGCGGGTCCGAATCCCGCCATCAGCTCCAGTTTTGGTTCGGTAGTTCAGTTGGTTAGAACGCCGCCCTGTCACGGCGGAGGTCAGGGGTTCGAGTCCCCTTCGAATCGCCACAGTCCCGACAGGGACTGTTGATGCGGATTTAGCTCATTTGGTAGAGCGCAACCTTGCCAAGGTTGAGGTAGCGGGTTCGACCCCCGTAATCCGCTCCAGAAATCCAAGCCGAAAGGCTTGGATTTTTTTATCCAATCTTGAAGGATTGGCGTGGTATCCTCGCAGAGGATTCCCCCATTGCCAAGGATCCTGCATTCCGAGAATGTCTGGCAATGTTGGAAAGCATGGAATAAAAGAGTAAGTTAACGCTCAAAAAGGTAGATTGGACTCGCAGGCGATCCCGCCTTCGGAGGTTTCCGTTATTCGGCTACGCCTCAATTGCGGAAACGTTTTCAACATAAAAACTCTGCAAAAGCCGTCGAGTCGGTGGCTCTTGCAGAGTCTCTTTTTTATTGTCTTAATCCATCTCTACCCAGTGCTTCACGCCGCCGCAGGAGTTTGCCAGGATCAGATCGTCGATACTGATCCGACACACCGTTTCTGCGGGAACGGTCAGCTCATAGGCCAGGGAACGCTCGTCCCACACGTCGCAGAAGGGTCTGCCATCGGCAACAGGGAACCACCATCTGCCGTTCTTTTCCACCAGCAGATCTCTGTCCACGCCTGCAAAGGCGTTTTCTTTTTTGTCAAAGTTATAAGGCTGCAAGAGCAGCTTCTTCTCCAGAATTCTGCCGCTTTCCTCACGGACGGTGACCGCAAGGACGCCCGTGCCCCGGGAATAGATCTTCAGATGCCGATCCCGCTTGCCCGCGTTGGCAAAGGTGTAATTCACCTGGTTCTGCATCATCCAGTTGCCAATGTTGGATTTCTTCCCCTCCCCGTCGGTGGTCTCGGTGTCGATGCAAACCTCTCTGCCGTCCTCGGTAACACACTTGAAGACGATCATATCCGTGCCCACGGCGGTGGGGTTGTCGTTGGGGTTCAAGGAGGTGAGCCAACCGTCCCCTTCCACGATGAAGTCCTGCAAGTTCAGCTTGGCGTAGGGCTCCGTCACGGAAAGATGGTCGGGATCTCTGCGCACGTTGTACTTCACGGGGAGTCTTCCCGCCTTGGTGGCGTCGCCGAATATCCATACCGCCTCTGTCTCTGCCAGACCGATAGTGGTGTCGTCAATGCCCTTGTACTGGGCGGCGTAGTTTCTGCCGTCGCGGCTGACCACGTAGCCCTGCTGTTTCTTTGCGGGGTCGCACTGGGAAGGCTCGGTATAGCACCAGAAGGTACCCGTCACCTTGCCCTCGGTAACACGGAAGAGCACCGCGCCGTTGGCACACTTGCCGTTCAGAATGGCCTGATCCGCCGTCTTGCCGGAAAGGGAGCCGTAAGCCAGATCCCCGGAGGTGCCGCCCAGCACCCACAGATAGCCCCCTGCGGGGATCACAAAGGTCTCGGGGGTGTAGCTCTGGGGCGTATAATCGATGTAATCACACCCCACGTAGATGGGGTTCACAGTCTTGCCGTCTTCCAGGAAGTAATCCGCGGGCAGGTCGAACTTCAGGCTGTAAAAATCGCTCCATTCTCTTTGTCCCAGCCATTCGCCCCGCACCTGGTTGCCGATGTTCAAAACCTCCACGCGAACGGGATGATCCTCTTGATTGCGGAGCTGATACCCCAAGAAGAAGGGCGCGCCGGTATGGTTGGAATGCTCGTAGGTGAAGAAGATCTCCCCCGTCAAGTCCTCATTCCGCAGGATGGCCTGCCCCACGTCGGCGGGAGCCAGCATCTCGGGGTTGTTGCTGTAAACGTAAACGCCTCCGCCCCGCTTGGTGTAAAGAATCTCCGCAGGAGGGGTCAGATCCTCCGTCTCGGAAAGCACCGCAGAATATTCCCCGCCGCGGAAACGGTTGGGGAAGGGCTGATGGGGGTCTCTTTGGTCGTCTACGTTAGGCTTGGTGGAAACAGTCACCAAAAGTTTGCCGTCTTTTCTCTCGATCTTCATAGTAAAAGCTCTCCTTTATTCGATAAAGCCGTAATACCAGGTGCCGCCGCAGTTCACGGCAACCACGCGGTATTTATCCTTCAACTTACCGTTCACGTGATACGTGCCGGTGACGATGGCGATCTCATCCACGTCCTCGGGAGTGCCCCGCACGGCGTAACGCTCCAACAGCTCGTTGTACTGATCGGAGCCGTGGGCAACCAAAATGGGCTCCTCGGTGAAGAACTCAATGTCCCCCTTCTCCCGATATTCCGCCGCCTGCTCGTAGGCCACGGTCAAGGACTCCCGCAGGATGTCCAGATCCACCTTGGTGTTCCCCATCAAGGCCGTGAGCTGATACTCCGAGGCGTGCTCCAAGAGCCCGTCCACGTCGTATTCCAAGGAGGCACGGATATACCCCTCCACCGCTTTCTGCGGCGTAGAGCGCATTGCAATGGCCAACAGCACCACTCCCGCCAAAAGCACCAGAATGCCCAGGCTGCAAAGGGGCCAATATTTCTTCCAAATGTTTTTCATAAAAGACTTCCTTTGTTTTTTGATCGCTCCCATTGTACCACAAAGATATGAACATTTCAAGAGCAAAAAGAACGGGGAAGATCTTTTGCGGATCCTCCCCTTCTTTTATTCGTAGGCGTGGGTGCTGAGAAGCTGATTGCGGAAGTGCTTGCGTTTTTCCAAATGCGCTTCATAGGCTTTTGCCGCCGTCTCCGTGGTGGAGTCGCATTGCCCGCAGGCACGCACCAAGGCCAGCACCAGAGTGGAGAGCAACTCTTCCCCCTCCAAGCGGAACAGCTCCATGGCGATCCGCTCCTTGCGTTTTTCCTCCGCATCCTTTTTCGCCTTGGTAAGCATCCACACCAGCACCGCGGAGACCACCGTTCCCAAGATCCCCGCCGAGGAGCAGACCACCGCTAAAAGCTCATAAAATTCCGCTGTCATTCCATTCCGTAAAGGCAGAAGAACACCGCTTCATACAGCATTCGAAAAGCCCTTGCGGGCAGATCCAGCCATCTGCGTTTCATTCTCTGCGCCCCTCCTTTCCCTGCTTGATGAGATTTTTTACGTACACACTGCAGGCGGTACACAGCACCCCTTGGGTCACCGCAGAGAACAGCAAGGTCATCCAGTCCTCCGGAGCGGAAGCCCCCTGCCCTGCCAAATAAGCGAAGGACAAGGCACACCCCACCCCGCAGAGAACGTAGGGGATCAGCCAATCCTGCAGAGGGCTCTTTTTCAAGATGACCCCCAGCACGTACAAAACAGGCACCAAAATCATCAATTCCGGGCAAAGATACGCCGTCAGCTCTGTCATAAAGCCGCCTCCTTCCCTTTAAGAGGGGCTCAGCGCAGAGCCCAGCCCGTAGCGGTTGGGATCGCTTTCGATCTGCTTGTAGAAGGCCTCCACCTCGTTGCGGTAGCCCAACTCCTTCATGGCGCTTTCGAACATCTCACGGTTCTTGCTGTTGGCGTACAGGTATACGAACTGCATAAACAGCGCCTTGGGGCCTGCCAACTCGTCGCTTTCCGCCGCGGAATAGCCTGCGGAGCGGTACAAGCGGTAATAGCGGTCGTAATAGCTTTGGTAAGCCTCTGCGGAACGGTTCTGCAGATCCTCCAGGCCGTAGGCCTCGTCCTCGCGGTAATCGGGGCGGTAGCCAAGAGAGCGCAGGTTCAGCATCAGCTCCCGGAGGTAGGCGTTGGAGAGATCATGCTCCTCCGTCAGCCTGCCCAGCAACGCCTCCAGCTTCTCCTGGTGGGCGATGCTTCCGATGACTCCCTCCTCCCCTGCGGCGGAGACCAACTGCTTGGCCAGCTCCTTGGCAGAGATCTCGGGAGTGTATTTGGCGGCTTCCTTCTTTGCGGCGATCTGCTCCTTGGCATACTGCCCCAAGAGCTTCACTCTCTCGGAGAAGCTCTTCCCCGTCATGTCGGGCAACGGAGACTCCTCCGCATTGCCCTCCTGGGAGGCGGCCTCCTTCTCTGCTTCCTCTGCTTTTTGCATAGCGGAAGCGATGTCCATCTTCAACTGCGCCTCTTTTTCCGCGGCGGCGGTTTTATCCTTGGCGTGGGCAAGGGTAAGCTCGTTGCTCAAGCGGTTGTAGTCTGCATCCAACGCCGCATCCTGCTCTGCGGCCGCATTCTCCAGATCCGCCAGCCTGCCCCGGAGATCCAGGTTCAGATCCAAATTGGTCTGGGCATTTTCTCCGGAAAAGGCCAGCCCGCGGGAAGCAAGGGTTCGATCCAGATCCCTCTCCGTCTTCATGGTATCCACCACCGCTTGGTTTTGGCTTTGAGCGGTGTCCTTCTTCAGCTGCTCCTTCTCTGCCAGATATTCCGCCTTGGCGTTTTCCCGCGCCTTGCGGTAATATTCCACCAGATCTGCTTGGTAGGCGGAGTACCCGTCCAGGGCGTCCTTCGCCTCCTGCAACCAGGTGTTATAATCCTTTTCTTTCATATCGTCCTTTCCTTCCATAGACCAGCGTCATGGAAACAATTTCAGTTTGGGCATCATCCCGCTCCTGCACGTAGATCTTGGTGCGGGAGGATCTCTGCGCCCCGGTGCGGAAGGTGCATTGCACCAATTCCTTCTCCAAAGGGCGGGGCTTCAGCACAATACCGTGCTGTAAATGCTCTCCGTACAGCACGTCCAGGGTGGGCTCGCCGGCACAACAAAGCTCCAAGGAGATCTCCGTCAGCTTTTTCTGCCTGCCGTCCTGCCGCAAGGGGGTGTACGGGGTCTCCCAATGGGCCCTGATCTCCCCGCAGTGATCCTCCGCGGCATCGGGATCCAAAAACAGAAGCTGTGCCCCTCTGGAGAAATACAGCTTGCCCTCGTACTCCGTCAGCAGATCTGCGGCAAAGCCGTCGTAAGCGTACCATACCCCCAAGGAGTAGTTATAGACCAAGGCCTCCTCCCCGCAGATGAGATACAGCTCCCCTGCGGCGCGGTGATTGTACAGACGAAGCAGGGAAAGATCCCCGGTGGCAAGCACCCTGCCCAAGGTCTTCCCCACGGGAGCAGAGATGCAAATGGCGTTTTTCTCGTTTTCCACCGTGGTGGAGCGCCAGCAATTCAGCCCGTCCTCGCACACCGTTACCGGCTCGTTGTTCATAATACAGCCTCCGAAGGGCAAGAGACTTCCCTTCTCCCCGTTAAGGTTGAACACCGGGAAGGAGCTGTACAGATGTCCCTCTACGTCGGTCCGGAGCTGACAGTAGGAGTAATACGCCCGCTCCTTGGTGAAGATCAGCTGGCGGTCGTATTGGGAGATGATATCGGTGATGGGAGAGCTTCCGATCACCGTATAGTTGTTCTCGGGGAAGTATTCCGCCGAGGGCTGTCCGTCCGCCAGCTCCGAGTGAAAGCGGTAGGCGGGGTACTCCTCGTTCCCCCAGAGGAACAGGTGCCCGTCGGTGTCTCCGCCGAAGAGCATGGCACCCCCGGCCTTCAGGATCACCTCTCTGCGGCTTCTCCCCGTATCGTAGGTGATCTCCAAATTGTTCAGACCCTTGGAGATGGGCTGTTCAAAGGTGAGCTTTCCCGCCGAAAGATCCGCAGTATAGCCCAACGGGCAGACCTCCCCTTGGTAGGTGATGTCCGTAATGGCCGCAAGCTTCTGCTCCGGCAGGACGAAGGTGTCGGACTCTCCATCGCAGGAAAAACGCACCCTGCGCTTGGAGGTGAGCATATTCACCGGCTCAAAGCCGCTTCCCCCGCCCGAGGGGGCACAGCCGATGGCCACCAAGGGGATATAGCCCTCCACCGCCTCCGTTTTCTCACCGTCAAAGCGGTAATAGCCGTTTTCGTTTTTGAGATACACCATCCCCGCAAAGCGGAACACCGTTTGCCTGCCCTGCCCCACCGTTCCCGCCGCTACGGGATGGGGCGTGTCCTCGTTGATAAAATACAGCACCCCGTCAGCGGTATAGAGAAGATAACGCTTCCCCTGCAAATAGCCGCTCCAAAGCCCGGTGATCTCCCCCGGAGCGGTGAATGCCACAGAGACGCCGTCTCGCTTTTTCAACGTGCGGTTTTCCGTCACCTTGAAATTCCGCATATCCGGAGAGCGGGAAAGGTCGTGGGAGAACACCTCCCGCTCGTCCAGCCCGCCAAAAGCCGTCAGGGTCACCCGTTCCTTCATCCGTACACCTCCAGAATGCTGTGGCGGTGGGCTACCCCGTGGGACAGCAGACCCTTGACCGCCTCATCGGCATGGTGCAACAACACGCGGTACAGCTCCCCGTCCTCCTCGGCAATGAGCATGGCCGCCAAGCGGTAGGGCAATACACAGCGGCAGATCCCATCGGAGAGATCCACTGTCTCCTCCAAGCCGTAAATGCGGGCGTAGGGACGCTCCTTTCCCGTGAGCCGCTCCTCCAACGAATGCAGTTCTCCCATCAGCACGTTCAGAATTCCCACGGCGCGGACGGCAAGATCGGACAGATCTCCCGGGAGCATGGGCTCGCCGTCGCCGTCGCTCCCCCGCAGGGCGCAAAGATCCATGGCTTGTTCAAAAATTTCCTGTGCCTTCAAGCAAAGCTTCCTCCTTTCTGTTCAAAGAAGGGGCGGACTGTGCCGCCCGCCCCTCTCTTTCGTTATCAATGATTGGTGACGTAACGCTTTTTCAGCACGGCGGCAGTGAGGCCGTCGTAGCCGCCGAAGGTAACGTGCAGACAGCCGTCCGCCTGCATCACCTCACCGGTGGAAACGGGGATCATTGCCACCCCGCCCTTGGCAACGGAGATCTCTCTGATACATCTGGCGGAGGCGTAGTCGCCTGCCTCCATGGAAACGGTGACCGCTCCGCCGCAGGCAGAGGTGTCAAGCAACAGCAGAAGCTCCTCCTTGCAGTCGGTGAGATCCACGGTGCAATCCGCCTGGGTCACGGGGGTGAAAGCCACCTGAGAAGCGGCGAAATTCTTGCTTACGTAGGTTGCGTTCAAAGTCATGTGGGTTTTCTCCTTTCAAAAAATGAATTATACGTTGGCGCCGTCGGTAACGGGACAACAAACCAGCTCCTCGGGCTTGATGACCTTGGCGCCGAACACCAAACGGCCTCTCACAGCCTTGTCGAAGGAGCCCTCCATACGGTCAATGACCTGGGTCTCCAGCACCTGCTCCGCGTAGGCGATGGCGGAGTAAGAGCCAGCCAGCATCATGGTCTTGCCGTCCTGGGTGGCCAGCTGGTTGGAAACGAACACGTCACAGCCCAGCTCGTCGGTGAAGCCCACCGCACCGGTGCCGTTGACGCCGTTGTTGATCTGGAACTTGATGCCAGCCAACAGCAGCTTGGACTTGATGAAGGGCGGTACCACGATCCAGGTTCTGCCGTCGGGCACGTTCGCCTCCTCCAGCTTCTGCTTCATGGCGGTGACCACGGCCAGAACGTTCTCGGGGGTCACCTCGGTCTCCTCCATGGTCTCTCCCGCGTCGCCGTACAAGCCGAAGACGTAGGTATCTACCTGATTTCTCAGAAGGTAGCTGGCTCTCTTGGTCTGGCTGTCCGCAAGGCCGATGGAGGAACGAAGCTCCTCGATGTCCTTCACCTTAAAGGAGAAGGCCTTATCCTGATCCACGTACAGGGTGGTGGCGTGGTCGTCGATGTCCTCGTAGGTCAGACTGCCGTCGTAATCGTACACGGCAGGATCGTTCAGACCGATGAAGGTGACGGAGTCGCCCTTGTTCTTGATATCGCCCACGAAGGCGGTGTTGCAGATGGTGTTGGCAAGGAGATTATCCTCGTTGGTGCGGATGATCTCCGCGCTGATGATCTTTTCGATGCTGTTGTAATTAGCCATGCTTTCATTTCTCCTTTTTAAATAATGTAATGCTTTTTCATCGAGAGCGAAGCGATCACAGTTTCCACTTCTTCATGGAGTGGAGAATGTTCTTGTAATTCTTCTTCACGTCCTTCTGGGACATTCTCTCCACCTCTTCACGGGTGAAGGAGGGCTCGGTGCTACCCTCGCCCAGGGCGGGGGCGCTTCTTTCCAGATTGCCCTTGTTCACCGCGTCGGCGCGGTCGCCCTTCTTACCCTTGGTCATCAGGTAGTAAGCGTAGGCGTGGAGCAGATCCATGCCGGAGGCAACCTCTGCCCACACCTCCTCGGGGATCTCCTCTGCGGTAAGATCGGGGAACTGCTCGCGGAAGGCGGCAATGTCCTTGTTGCGGCGGGTCTCCTCCTCTCCTGCGCGCTTGGCGGCGCGGCTTTCCTTGCGCAGGGTCTTGGCGTGCTCCAGCTCCGCGATCACCTCTGCGGGCAGACCTGCGGTGTCAAATACCGGGTCGCCGTAATCCTCCTGCAGACGGTCGAGAAACTCACCGATGCGCAGACCCATGGAAGATGCCAGATCGTAGACCACGTCCAGCACCTGCTCGTTGTTCACAGTTTTCATGTTGCTTTCCTTTCTTCTTGATCGATAAGTGCCTGCTCCTGCTGTCTGATCTCCTCCAAAAGCTCCCGCTTCTTGGGGATCAGCTCGTCGGGAAGGCGCTCAAGGTATTGGGACATGGTGATCTTCCCCAGCTTCAATAGGTTGTCCAGGGTGTTCAGCGTGGACACCTCAGACCAATAACTGCCGCCGCCCACGTCCACGCGGCAGCCGTAAAGCTTGTTCTTCTCGGAGGACAGCATAAAGGGAAGGTATTCCACCGAGCCCTCCGCTCCCACGGGCACCAAACGGGCATCATCGTAGTATGCAAACAGGAAATCCAGCCATACCAGACCGATATCCTCCACAAACTGATACAACCCTCGCTTGACCCCCTCCAAGGGCACGGAGGAGCTTTTCTGCAACGCCAGAATAGCAGAGGTGTTGGTGGGCAGCACGTCTCCCAGGGCGGTGTCCGTAGCCCCCATAAACTCCTTGGTGGCGGAGATGGCCAGGTTGATCACGTCCAGCATTCCGGATTGCATCTGCCCGGAGGACAAGACCTTTGCCACGCTTTCCACAGGACCGTTGACGGCCACCGCTTCTCCCACGCGGTTGGACCACTGATCGATCACCGTGGAGTCGTACACCACCTTGGAGAAGGCGGTATCCATCATGTGCTTCATCACCATGGCAAAGCCTTTGTTGATGAAGATCTGATTTTCAATCAGCCCCGTGGCTACCCCTTGGCCATGCCAGGAATTCTTCACGGGGGTCCAGTTCATCACGGCGATGGGATAGCGGGAAAGCCCCAGATCCGTCTCCGGCTTGATGATGGCGTTCTTGGTGGATTTGCGGAAGCGCACCCTGCCGTCGTCTCCCTTCCACAGCTTGATGAGGGAGATACAGCGGGTGTTCTCCAGCTCCTTCTTTGCCAGGTCACCGCTTTCGTAGGCGGTGTCTCCGTCGGGGACGATCTTGCGGATCTCCTCGGCATCCATGCCGTTCTGCTTGGCCTGGGCACGGAGATCCTCCACCGTCTCACGCATGGAAAGCAGGATATAGGGCTGCTTCTCCAAGTTTTTGCTGTTGGGGTTACCGAAGAACACGTTGGTGTTATCCACCAGCACGCTGACGAAATCTCCGGTGTAGGGCTGACCGGTGCGCACCGAGGGGTCCCAATAGGTGTAGCACACCGCATCCCCCGTAATGGCGGCGTCACGCAAGGCGCTTGCCAGCAGCGCATCCATCTTCTGCTTATCCCAGCGGAAATCCGCGATGCGGTTCAGCTTCTCCGTGGCACGGGTTTCCGCCTTTCCGTCACGGGTCTCCCCCGGGGTGTCCGCGGAAAATCGGAGCTTCACCGCCCCGGCAAGCACCGAGGAGGTAAAGAAATCGATGATCCTGCGGAAAATATTGAACACCGGGGTGGGCAGGCCGCCGGATTGTACGCCCTCCCACTGATCCCCGCGGTAAAACCGCTCGTTGGTGTTCACCTTGTCATAAAGTCCGATGGAGTAGTGGTATTCCTTTCCCTGCTCGTAAAGTTGCCACTCCTCCGTGTAGGGCTTTTGTTTTCGGAACATAGTGATGACCATTCCTTTCGTAGCTTGTTAGTATGCGATAAATTGTCCGTACCCCTCCTCCGTTGCGGGGGCATCAAAGCTGTAAAGCCGTGAACGGAAGGGTACGGGCTTGGAGGCGGGCTTTGGCATACGGGACATGAGTCCGTACCGCAACGCCTCCGGGGCGTGGGTGATCTCGTGAGGGGTGTCTGCCGCATCCTCGATCACGTCCGGATCAAACCGCAGCAGGGGCAGGGTGCGGATCAGATTTTTGCAAGAGCGGAAGATCACAAGCCTTGCCGTGCCGTCCTCCCGTCGGCGGAGATACTCCCGTATGACCCGCCAGCCCGGGATGCGGGCATTGTTGGCCTTGATCAGCCGTTTCACTCCCGCGGTATGCAAAAGATCAAATCCGCTTTTTCCGCTGTCCTGCCTGCGGTTCCAGAGATCCGGAGATGCGGCGGTGTAACGGATCGCATCCTCCTCCGGGGAGTGTTCAAGAATGTACTTCCCCGCCTGAGAAAGGATGAGATCCCTCTCGTAAAGCTCACGGTATACGTACACCGTGCCATCGCTTGACACCGCAAACCAAAGGCAAGCAGTCATGTCCAGCCCGTAGTCCAGCCCGCGGAAGCGGATCCACTCCTTCGGGATCTCAAAATCCATACAGGTATGAAGTTCCGGGTCAAATTCCGGGAAGAAGGCCCCCTCGAAGGCGTTCCAATCCCCGTAGAGCATGGCCTTTCGCCTTGCCTCGGGCAACGCCATCAAGGTCTGTACGTATTCCGGATCCCGCTCCATTAAGAAGGTGTTGTCGAAGACAAGACTTTTGATCATCACGTAGTCCTCTGCCTTTTCCCCGGTGCGGTAGCATCTGTCCACAAATAAGCGCTTGACCCAGTCATGCCCCACACCGCCGGGATTGCAGGTGAAATACATTCTGGGGCGAAAGGGCACCTGCATCTGTCCCGAATAACGGTTGCTTTCCGTCAGTGCGGAAAATTGCCGTTCGGTAAAATGGGTGGCCTCCTCCAGCCCGATCACCTCGTACGCCTGCCCCTGGAACTGCAACACGTCGTTTTCCGTATCACAGTAGCCAAGCCTGATGCGGGAGCCGTTGGGAAAACGGAACTCCTTTTCGGTGGAGGCGTATTTGGCGATGCCATCCAAAAGGGACAGCAAGGGAAACAAGTGGTTCTCTCTCAGTTCTCCCAAGGTTCTGCGCAACAGCAGGATCTGGATCCCGTCGTAGCCCAAGGCCAACAGCACCAGCTTCATGCGCATCGCCCAGCTTTTTCCGCCGCCTCTCGCTCCTCCGTAGGCGGTGTATCTGGCTGTGGATTCAAAAAAGCTTTGCTGCTTGGGGTTGGGAGTGATGAGGATCTCCTTGGTCTCCCCCGTCACCTTGCCCAATCCTCCGCCCTGCCCTGAAAGATCACCGTGGGAACAGAGCCATCTTGTTGCTCCTCCGGTCGGTCTCTGTACCCGTGGTTGTTCTTCAGGTCAAAGGAAAGCACTGCGGCAGGGAGCTTCCCACGAAAGGCCAACTGCTTTTTGATCTTGGCGATGCGGTTCCACGCACGCTTCAGCATCACTCCGTAGGTCTTATGCTCTGTCAGAGCAATGAGATCCCGTCGGGTAACCCCCAAAAAATCTGCCAGCCCCTCAATATCGGCTACCTCCTCGCTGGAGGGCAGGTATTCTTCAAAATACCGCTCTATCTTTTCCGCGCAATCCTTTCCCGAGGTGAACACCGTCCGCGCTGTCATTGTGCGGCGGGGCTCTCTCTGCGGTGTCTCGGTATTGGTTTCCATAAGGCATCCTCCTTTCTTGTTTTCCTGTGTCCGTTTGCCTTCGACGGGATCATCTTATCACCTTTTTTCAGAAAAATCATCTCGATTTTTTCCGAAAGAAATCCCGCTTTTTTCCGAAGAAAATCCCACAAAAATCCACGCAAGCCACATTTTCCCAATTTTCTGCCAATAAAATATATTTTGTGCCATATATTGACAACCTCCGCTTCCCTATGGTATAATGAAGGAGCAAAAACAGAAATGAGGAATCACCTTGACCATAAAAAGAATGGCGACCCGTTTCGCCGCCATACTTCTTACGATATGTATCATGCTTTCCGTCCCCGTGATCTTCCCGGGGGAGACGGTTCACGCCTTGGATTACACCCTGCTGGAACAGAAATTGAACACCTGGCAGCAGTATATCTGCCGCACGGTAATGTCGTTGTCCCTTAAGGATTACTACGACACGGGGGTTCTGCCCTCCATCACCGCAGGTCAGTTCTTCTATGAAGGCGGCTGTGCGGGCTACCCCATCTCCATCATTGCCCAGAACCATTTCGGCATCAAGATGCACAGCTGGGACGGCAAGATCTTTGATCACAAGGATGACGTGTTGTACCTCAATTACGCTGCATTGGTAGACGCCAAGGGCGAAAGCTACGCAAAAAAAGCCAGCCTGTGGCGGGCTTACGACTCCTTGGAGGAATCTATTGCAGACCATTCCGCGCTTCTTTTGAGGTACGACCGCTACGACATCGTGCTGAACGCCAAGAATTATGAGGAGGCGTCCTATGCATTGGTCACCTCCGGATATTGTTCCGACGAAAAGTACGCGCAAAACCTGATCAACTTCATCACCTCATATGGGTTTGACCAGCTGGATCTGGTGAAGGCGGACGAGAACGGCGTGTTCGGTATGGTGATGGATCGCGCCCGACTGGATCTTGCCATCGGTCAGACAGACACCTTAACGGCCACGGCATACCCCGCAACGGAAACCTACCTGGACGTGGTTTGGAAGAGCGATGACCCCACCGTTGCCACGGTGGATCAGTACGGTAACATTACCGCCGTGGGGCACGGCTTTACCCTGGTCACGGCGACCTACAACGGTAAGGAAGCCTGCACCATGGTCTGCGTGGATACCAACGCCCACGTTATGAACCAAAGCCTTGCCATTCTCAGCAAGCCTTCCTCGGATTCCAACTCCTTGGGTAAGATGGTGCGAGGTCAGCCCATCAAGGTCAACAGCGAGGACGTCTACACCGACGAGGATGGCGTGAAATACTACTCCGTGACCGCCCGCGTTGGCAGTAAAAACTCTTTGGTCAGCGGATACGCCTCCGCCGCAAATATCTACATAACCCCGGATTATCTCATCCCCGTGGGGACTCCCACCTCCATCTATCGAGTGAACCCCGGCGAGACCTTTGAAGTCCCCGTGGAGGTCTACGCTCCCGAGCTACAGACTGCGGAACGCTCCTGGATTACCTCCAACACCGCCGTGGCTACGGTAGACGAAAACGGCAACGTCACCGCCGTGGGGGAAGGCCTGGCGATGATCTCCCTGGCCTTTGACGGCGAGATCGCGCTGAGCGTCACCGTTTACGTGGGAACAGCGGCCTATGAGACCATCACGGCGAACGCAAACGTTTACATCCGAGCCTCCTCCGAATCCGGTTCCGAGATTCTGGGGCTGGTCAAAAAAGGGCAAGAAGCCAAGCTGATCCTGGATACCGGCGACGGCTGGTATCACGTGCTGGCGGTGATCAACGGCGTACCCATAGAAGGGTACAGCTATTCCCGCTACTACGATCGTCCCCAAACGGAGGATCCGCCGGAAAATTCCGAGGACGACACCACCACGGAGGATCCCGATCCCCCGTCAGAGGATCCCTCAGAGGGCGGCTCTGAAAGCGAAGGAGGCGACGCTGTCATCTCCTACCCCTTGGGCGAAGTGAACGTAGAGGACTCTCTCAACGTCCGCGACACCCCCGGCACTACGGGAGAAAAGATTGCAAAATTGGGCAACGGCGCCCAAGTGGTCATTTTGGAGGACGTGATCCACATGGAGACGGAGGCGGTGTATAAGGATTGGTACCACATCCGCTTCACCTACCAAGGGGAGGAAATGGAAGGCTACGTTTCCACGGAGTACATCCTGCTGGTAGGCACTGTGGAGATCCCCACCGACCCCGAAGAACCGGAAGAGCCCCGCTATCCCGTGGATGAGCTTTACGTCACGGAGATCCTCGCGGGCACCACCCTTTCCGCCTTCCTTGCAGACTTCGACCACAACGTGCGGATCTTCCGCGCAGACGGAACGGAGCTTGCGGGAACAGATCTGCTGTATACCGGAGACGAGATCCGCTTCTATATCGGGCAGACGGTGATCTACACCCGCCTTGCGGTGGTGAAGGGTGACCTCAACGGCGACGGCACGGTCAACGTGCTGGATTACGCCATGGCAAAGCGGATCGTAATGGGTACCTACGAGGCTTCTGCGGTAGCTATTCGCGCCGCCGCGGTTACCGACGGTGTTACCGTCCGCGCCATCGACTACGTCAAGATCAAGCGCGTGGTGCTGGGCACCTATACCTTCCCTTACTAAAAGAATAAACAACATAAGAACAGCGGCACCATGGCGGTGCCGCTGTTCTTCCCTTTTTTTCGTTTTATGATTTATCCCCAATTTGAACGTAAGTATCTCGTTCCGCACCGTCGGTGCGATAGACTAAGTAGTTGCTGCCGGAGAAGTATGCGTTCATCCTCATCGGTTCTTTGGAAGATATCTTTTCAGAGATCAGCGTTACTTCCTCTACACCTTGCTCTCCGATCTTCACGAGATACAGCGTGCCGAATTCCGTGTGGGGATCCCAATCGGACAGTACCGCCAGATGCTTCGCATCCTTGGCAATGATCGCCACGGAAGCCCGATCCAGATCCACGGTGTAGTATTGATCCTTTACGGTGTATGTACACTTGGCAAAGGCACGCATGGCTGTATCCAGCCACCCTACGTTGCGGTTTTCTCCCACGATCTCCAGGATCGCGGAAAGCTTGACCTTCTCGCCGGGATCCAAGGTAAGGTAGGCGCCTCCTGACGCTTCGGCGGCGTAAGGATCCCAACCGGTGGCATCGCACCATACGTTTTCGGCGGCAAGCTTCTTTTCGTTGCCGTCGTAATAGTAGACAGTCGCCAAGCGGGTGCGCATGCGGGAGACCCACGCCATGGGCTCCTCGCCGGCTTCTCCCAAATCGTTTTCGACAAAGATATCGTACGAAACAGTCGTCATCTCTTGGAAATACAGGCTGCCGTCTTCATAAAGCACGCTGAGGGCATCTGCGTCGCAGGTCTCGGAAAGGAGGCTCACCTCTCCGTTTTCATCCCATTTGTATAGGCATGATAAGAAGGTTGACTGATCGATATCCGTGAAATAAACTACCGAGAAATCGTTTGCCCACCGTTTCATACTATCACGATAAGGCTGTATGTCTATGGGCAACGCTTCCGGCTCGCCGTCTCCCACGATGCGATACCAATCATATGCTTCGTCCTCGTTCCAAACTGCGTAAAGAACGCTCTTTCCGTCCGGGGAGAAGTAGCATTCAATTGTATCGGCATACTGATTGTCAATATAAACGACGCTTTCTTCTGCATCTACCCGCACCGTCACGCCGTGGCAGAATGCCTTGAAGAACTCTTGCAGCGTGTCGGAACGGAACGTGACGTCATTCCCTTTGTAAAGGCTGTATCGATCCATCACGGCATGGAAGCGTTGCCCGCCGTATGTCAAGGAAGAATAATCGGTGTCTATCCAACATTGGTTACCGCCCCACGTGATCCCCACGTAGTCGTCGTACTTCCACTCCAGCTGTGCGCCCAATGCCTCCATAATGGCGACGAGGGGCAGCTCCGCATATCCGCCGTAGGTCACGAAAGGATCATCCGTTTCCAGCTTTTTGCCGTCAACCATGATGGTCAAAGGGTGGGGATAATACGCGGCAAGATATTCTTCTTCAGTATACAGAGTGTAGGTATGGACATCTTCGCTGTATTCTACGCCGATGAAGTACAGCGTTCCGTCCCCGGTCTTCACAAACAACGTAAAGGGAGTGATCGCCGCTTCAAAGAGGTGGATCTCGGTCACATCGCAGGTGATTCCACGCTTTTTCAAAAACGCTTCCATGGCGGAATGATCGGTGGCAATCTCCAACAGATCCGGCTTCAGGTAGAATCTCTCATAATTAAGAGTGGGATACCCGGGAATCCCGTTTACGGGAATATCCCATCCCCCTCTAAAGGAATACGTCCGGGGGTCAGCCAAGAATTCTAACAAAGCGTCACGTTTCATCATATCAATGCTGACCAGGATGGGCAAATCGTCGATGTCGTCCGTCCACCCTTCGGAAGAGAGGAACTCTTCGTGGGTAACGCCACCGGTGATGGCGTAGATCTCGCCGTAATGGGGATAGAGCACCATCAGATAGAACGTGCCATCTTCTCCGTAAAAAACCGTATCATAGATCACGTCCTCGAAAACCATCCCGTTGAAGTAAAGGGTTTTCGGATGATAGTATTCGATGGTGCAAGTATCGCACTCGATTTTGCAGGGCTGATACTGATAACCTGCCTCGCTGCGGAGCATCAAGCGGGAGTACAGTTCGCCGTTGCGGTCAAAGAGAAGATACTCCGTCTGCAAAACGGAATGGGTATCCGTCCAAAAAACGTCTGCCTCATAATTTACGATGATCAACCCCTCGCCGTCAATGCACCGGATATAATAATCCCAGTTGTCGTAACCGTTATGCACCGCAAAGGTGCCGTCCTCCAGCTTTGTCACGACTTGCTCAGCGGAAGATACGAAGGTGTAAGGCTCCTTTTGCTCCACGGCTTCGCCGTCCAGAGTACTATACTGTCCTTGCTCGTCGCGGAAGAGGATCTGCCCATTGATGCGCCGTAGGCTGCCGCTTTCGTAAGATTCGGTCACCTTCCACTCGCCAGTCATCGTTCCGCTTTCAAAGCCTTCGGAAAGATCAAATCTACGAACATAGCCATCATAGGTAAACACGTAAAGCTCTTCTTCACCGAAAAGGATACTGCCGTACTCATAGTGGAACTCATACGGGAGTGCCTTCCCATCACGAATGCGGGTAAGCTTTGAGGTAGTCCAATAGAAATCTCCCTTACCATCCGCAACGATTCCATCATAAAGCATGGGGGTAGCATATTCCGGGAACTCGTAGTATTCCCCGCCGTACTGTACCGTGTGATCCGGGCCGATGTCAAACCGAAGCTGCAGCTCCGCCTTAACCTTCTCTTCGGGAGGGATCTCCAAGGTGGGAGGAATCACGGGTTCTTCGGGAGGATCGGAAACCTCGGGTTCGGATACTTCAGGTTCGGATTCATCGGGTTCGGAAATCTCGGGTTCCGATACATCGGGTTCGGATTCATCGGGTTCCGATTCGTCCGGCTCGGATTCATCGGGACGAGAGGGCGACCGATAGCCGCAGGTGTCGCAAGAGATTGCCCAATCGGTAAACTCGACCTCCGACATCCCGGGAGTAATTTTGTAAAGCTTTGCTCCGTCGGTATAGACCAGCAGCGCATACAGCTCTCCTTCACCGCCGGCAAAAATGTAATAGCTGTAAACGTCCTCGAATACCTGCTCACCAATAGCAACCGTTTTCAATGCCGCCGCCTTGCAGGTGACGCCATCGATTTCCACGCGGCAAGGAAGTTCTAAGCCACAGCCCAAGTCGGTCACCTTAAATTCCGCGATCAGGGTTCCGGACTCGTCATACTGATGGTAGATCTCCTGTACCATGACGTGTTTGATGCCGTCTTTGGAAACGACCGTCTTTCGATCGGTCTCCTTCACCGTCAGCAAGCCGCCCATCTGACATACGATCACAGGAGGGTTTGCCATGGTGTGAGTAACGCCGCCAACGGTAATGCCGTAGGGCTCTGCGCCTTCACCCGAAGGTGTAAGAACCGACTTTACGATCTTATGGTCCGGTGTATATACATAATCACCTACTTGTATCAAGGGTTCCCCGTCATCCGTGCGGAAAACACTGATCGGAACATCCGCGTTCTCTATCAAGTAACCCATCTGGCGTGCTACGTGTCCGTTTGGATAGCCCACCCTGCTTTCGGCATAGTTCCATGGTTTTCCGTTTATGGGATTATCCGAATAAGCGAACGCCACGTAAGCTTGATCGCTAAATATCGCCAGGGATATTGTGGAATATTTTCTGCCTTTTTTTAACTCTATAAGAGGTTTTTCGATGACGGATTGGGCTTTGTCCGAACCAAGTTTGTACCACTCTCCGTCAAGAATAAAGTACAACTGTCCTTCCGTAGCCATTGCCACTGCATCGGGGGCGATGATCCGTGCATCCGAAGGATCTTTATCGTATCCTAACGCAACAACAGAAAGATCTGAGCCTACCGGAATATCGCTGATCAGCTCTAAGGTGGTTTTTCGTTCGGTTTCTTCGGGAGAGGTCGATTCCTCCGAAGAGGTATTCGGCGCGCTTTCCTCGTCCATGGGCGCGGTGAAGAACAGCACCGCCACCAGGGCGCAGAGGAGAACGCTTACAACAATGACCCAAAGCAAGGGTCGCTTATATAACATAGTCTTTTTCACGCGCTCTTTCACACTCACTTCTCCAAATGCGATGGGGCATGCGGCGAGAAAGCTCCGCTTGGAGGCACATTCCAGCAATGCGGTGGCGTATTCCTTGCGGATGTCTGCGGCAGCGTTTTTCAGCACTTTTTCGTCGCAGGCGTACTCAATGTCCTTGCAGAAAAGGACGAAGGCGATCCATACCAGGGGGTTGAACCAATGGAGAGCCAGGATGCAGTAGGCAATAGGCTTTACCAGGTGATCCATCCGCTTGATATGGGCTTTTTCATGGGCGATGATGTAAGGCTCACTTGCCGGGGACAGGCCGTAGGGCAGGTAGATCCGGGGACGGAAGAAGCCCAGGACGAAGGGCGTATCGATCCCTTCGCAACGGCGAAAGCCCCGCTCATCGGGCACGAACACCAGAACCCGCTGTTTCAACAGGAAGTAGTTTACCAGGGCGTACCCTGCCAGCGCCAGCACCCCTGCCAGCCAGATCCCGCTTGCCAGAGCGGCAAAGGAGATCCCGCTTCCGTGGGAAGGGTTGCCGGGGGCGGAGGTCGTCCCCATCATCCCGGTAGGAATAGATTCCTCGGAAGTTTCTTCAAGAGATTCTTCTTCGGATTCCTCGGACTCTTCGGAAGACTCTTCGGAAGATTCTTGGGAAGGTTCTTGAGAGGGCTCTTGAGATTCTTCCTCGGAGGATTCTTCGGGCTCCTCGGATTCATCGGGTTCTTCCGAGGGCTCGGAAGATGGCTCACGGGAAGGCTCGAAAGAAGGTTCTTCCGAAGACTCAAAGGAAGGCTCCTCGGAAGGCTCGGAAGAAGGTTCCGCGGAGGGCTCGGAAGACGGCTCCTCGGAGGGGACGGAAGGTTCACTTTCCTCGGTTTCAGAGCTGTCTTCCGTGGGACGGGATACGTTCCCCATCTCGCTCACGGGAGGAGCGGGGATGCTTTCCGTCTCGGAAGGTGCTTCCTCGGAGAACTCCAGGGTGATCTCCGGAGTTTCGGGTACCAGGCTCAACGGGCTTTCCACCGAGAAGGGAATCACCAGGCGGAGCGCCACCAGCCCCCAAAGCAGGCAGGCGATCCAGCGGGGCGAACGCCCCTTGATGATCAAACGCACCAGCAACACCGCCCCGATCAGCCAGGACGCGGCTATGCTTGCGTTTAACAATTGAATAAAAAATTGTGTCATCTCAACGGGCCCCCTTGTCTATGATCCTGCGGATCTCCTCCACGTCTTCTTGGGAAAGGTTCTGCTGTTTGGCAAAGGCGGCTACGAAAGCGGGCAAGGAGCCCTCAAACCGCTTTTCCATCATTTCCTCCAGCTCTGCAAGCTGTACCTCGTCCTTGGTGACCAGGGAGGTGATCACGGGACGGCTGTTTTTCAGGATGCCCCTCTCCTCCAGGCGTTTGATCACCGTATAGGTGGTGGTGCGGGACCACTCCAGCTTCTCCTTGCACAAAACGGCAAGCTGAGCGCAGGTGATGGGCTCATGCTCCCACAGGATCAGACAAAAACGGTATTCACTTTCAAATATTTTTGGAATATTGGCCATCGGGTATCATCCTTTCCATATCGTCTATTGTATTCGACACCATAAGTCTACCACGATAGACACGCCTTGTCAAGAGGGCACGTAAAAAATCTCCGCTTTCACTGAAAAAAGCGGAGATTTTTTGGTTATTTATTATAGTCGGGAGCGTCTCGGAAGGTAAGCGTGTCGGTTTCCGTTCCTTCGCTTTCGAAAACGATGATCTCGTTCTCCCCCTCCTGCAGGAAGGGCGCGGGGATATACAGAGCGTACTGCGGGCCTGCATCGGTATAATATCTGCCCACGTTGATGCCGTTTACCGTCACGAAGCCCTTGTGGAAGCCCCGCATGGAAAGGAAGGTATCTGCAGGAGCACCCTCAATCCGCAAGACGCCCTTGTGGAAGGCGGGCTTCCCGGTGGTATGGAACTCGCCGAAGGTCAAGCGGGAAAGATCCTCCATGGGCAGAGGGATGGTCTCCCAGCCGAAGTGATACGCGTTGTTCAACCGTACTGCAGAAAGTCCTTTATGATCCAGGATATGAGGGCCGTAATTGATCCGCCCCATGTTCTCGCAGAGAAGCGCCAAGGTGCGGGTAGTGCCTGCGGGAGCAGCGGGAAGCTCTACGGGAGTTTCCTTTTGTCCTCGCTCCATGTTGCCCACCGATGTCTCGTCCAAGAACACCTGCACTCTGTCTGCCAAGGGCTCGGGATACAACGTCAAGCCGTGGGGAGAGGTGATCTTGCTTCTGTAAAGAGTGTAGCCGTAGTAGGTCTCCGTCTCCTCCATGGTCATGGGGTTGGGAGCGGAATAGGTCTTGGGGCAAAGCTCCTCCAGATGCTCAAACAGCTCTGCGGTTTGGGTGAGCTTGATCTCGCCGTAAGCCTTCTTCTCCGTCTCCTTGGCTGTCAGCTCCGGCGCGCCGAACTTTTCTGCGATGGCATCACGCACCAGGTAATACTTTTCCGTTCTGTCCCCCGCCTCGGAGACCAATCCGTCGTAATCGTAGGCGGTGGTGGTGGGAGCATAGGTGCCGGGCACCTCGTTGGCACCGCTCATAAATCCGAAATTGGTGCCGCCGTGGAACATATAGAAATTAAAGTGAGCCCCGCGATCCAAGAAGGTGCGGGTCTCCTCCTCCACGTTCTTGGGGTCTCTGGTATGGTGATCCTCGTGCCAGTGGTCAAACCAGCCGCACCAGTATTCCATGCAGGTAAAGGGGCCCTTGTAGCCCAGATCGTAGTAATTCTCCTGCCATCTCGCGGGCTGGGAGCCGAAGGTGTTGGTGGTGAAAATTCCCGTATCGGCGTAGGCCATCATGTCTGCGTTGGGGCCGTCGGCACGGAACAGCAGGCAATCTGCACCAAGACGGCGGAACATCTCTTCCATCTTTTTCAGGTACACCTTATCGTTGCCGAAGCTGCCATATTCATTCTCCACCTGGAGCATCAGCACGTTGCCGCCCCTGGTGCAAAGGCGGGGGACGATGATCTCAAACAGCTTCTCGAAGAAACGCTCTACCTTCTCAAGGTAGGGCTTGTTGTCGCAACGGATGCGCAACCCCGGCACGTTCAAAAGCCATGCGGGCAGGCCGCCTGCCTCCCATTCCGCGCAGATGAAGGGGCCGGGACGGACGATGGCGTAAAGCCCCAGCTCCGCCGCGGTATCCAAGAACGCGCCCAGATCCGCCATGCCGGTAAAGCAGAACTCCCCTTCCTTCTTCTCATGGAAGTTCCACGCCACGTAGGTCTCTACGGTGTTGAGGCCGCATTCCTTCAGCTTCAAAAGGCGGTCGTACCAATAGTCCTTGGGGATGCGGAAGTAATGCATAGCGCCGGAAAGCAGATTGAAGGGCTTTCCGTCCATTAAATAGTTATGTTCGTCTACGGTAAAGGTCATTTCAATTCTTCTCCGAAAATAAAGTCCTTGATGTCATGCTCCCCTTTTCTGTTTTGGAACAGCTCCTCCTCGCACTCGTAAGCGTAGCCGGAGCAGTTGCCAGTCTTGCCCTGGTGGAGAGAGGCCAGGAACTTGCCGCCGCCCAAGCAGAACAGGCCGTAGGGGCTGGAATAGGGATAGCGGGAAATAACGCCACCCTTCAAGGAGACGTTGTACAGAGTCTCTCTGTCCTGATGGGGAGCCGCCGCACCGTAAGTGGTGAACCAGAAGGAGTCGGTGTCCCAATCATAATCCAGCGTCTGAATGCCGTATACCGTGTTCCCGGTCAGGAAACGATGGGTCTTCTCGTACTCGCCCTCCAGAGACATCTGCAGGATCATCTGGTGATCGTACTCCTCCCCGGTGATCAGGGCGCAGGCGATGAACATTTTGATCTCGCCGTTTTCATCCTTACCGAAGGTAATGCCGTCGATACCGGAGAAGCCGTAGGGGTCGCCGGGCTTGCCCTGCATAGCGTGCATCTCGTAGCACAGCGGAACCTCGATCTCCTTCAGCAAACGGAGATCCTTGGCATCGTATACGTGAATGCGGAACGCAGTCCAATCGTCCCAGGCGTGACCGGGCAGGCTGTTCCCCATAAAGCTGGAATAAACCTTGCCGTCGTAATAGGCGATATCGCCGAGATGCCCGCCGGAAACGTGGGCCTGGAGGATCATCATGCTCTCCATATTGGTCTTTACCACGCTGTCGGTAAAGGACCAATAAACGTATCCGTTCTCTTTATCTACCGAAAAGCCCTGCATATGACAATGCTGGTGAAATACTTCCATATAACGTCTCATATCAAAACCTCACGCATTTTTTCTTTCATCTTATCACAAAAAAACGCCACCGTCAAGAAAATAACGTCAAAAGCTCTTGCGAAACGCAAAAAAATGTTGTATACTGAAAGAAAGAGAGACAAGAAAGGACGTAAGCCCTATGAAGATCGAATGGAAAAGCTGTTTTAAGGTGTGTGTCAGCATTTTTTTGCTGTACATCAGCATCCTTTATTGGCAACCGCTGGCAGGGTTCGTCTTCTCTCTGCTGGGTGCCGCCGTTCCTTTGTTCATCGGTTGCGGCTTTGCCTTCCTGCTGAATATTCTGATGGAAAAGCTGGAGAAGCTCTACTTCCCCAAAAGCAATAAAAAGATCGTTTTAAAGACCCGCCGCCCTGTAAGCATTCTGATGGCTCTGGTGGCCTTGATCGCCATCATCGCTTTGGTGGGCTGGCTGGTGATCCCCGAGTTTACCAATGCGGTGATCCTGCTGTTTGAAAAGCTCCCCGACGCCATCGACGCCGCCATCGAATGGATCGATGCCCGTCATCTGCTGCCCGAGGGCATTCTCTCCTATTTAGATTCCATCAACTGGGACAGCATCTTCAACGGTCTGATCGACGTGATCAAGAATTACGGTGGCGACGCGGTGAACCTGATCATCTCCACCGTTTCCTCGCTGTTCGCATTGGTGGTCAACCTCTTGGTGGGTGCCATCTTTGCGGTGTATATTCTGCTGAACAAAGAGAAGCTGATCTCTCAATCCGACCGTATCCTTCGCCGCTTTACCAGCGACGTTTGGTTCCATAAGATCAAATACGTTCTGCGGGTTCTCAACGATTGCTTCCGCCGTTACATCGTGGGGCAGTCTGTGGAAGCAGTGATCTTGGGTGTACTGTGCTGTATCTTCATGTTGATCTTCGGATTCCCCTACGCCACCATGATCAGTGCCTGCATCGCCTTTACTGCGTTGATCCCCGTTGCGGGTGCCTACATCGGCGGTGCCGTAGGTTTCGTGATGATTATGACGGAATCTCCCGCCCAGGCGTTCCTGTTCGTGCTGTTCCTGGTGATCCTCCAGCAGCTGGAGGGCAACTTGATCTATCCCCGTGTGGTAGGCACCTCTATGGGCTTGCCCGGCATCTGGGTTTTGGCAGCCGTGGTAGTAGGCGGCGGCGTTGCCGGCATTTGGGGTATGCTTTTGGGCGTTCCCTTGGCGGCCGCGGCATACCGTATGATCCGCCACGATATGCGCAAGCATGCTGTGAAGGAGGCCGAGAACTCCGATGCGGAAACCTCCGAGAAGGCGGAAGCTGCCGCACCCGAGGCGGAGCCCGAAACACCTCCCGCAGAAGAACAAACCGCCGAAAAGAAAACAAAAAAGAAGATCAAAAAATCGTAAAAAACAGAGGCTGAGTTTGACTCAGCCTCATTTTTTTATCGAAACAGCCGCTTTAACACTTTGATCTGACGTTCAAGAATCTTAAACAGAGAGATCTCGTAGTTCGTGTTCTCTTCGCCGGGGGTGCACTCCACCTCGTAAAGCACGGCGCGGAGGACGTAGCCGCCCTTCACCTTGCGGTCGAGACGGTAGGGTGCCAAAAGCAGGAAGGCAAGCAACAGCTTGCGCAAGCATTTACTCATGTTTATCAAATTCCTTTCTTGGTTTTTATTCGTTGCGGATCAGCTCTGCGGAGCCCTCCCGCAGAATACGCTTCAGCGTAGCAAGATCCGTGATCCGCTCCTTGGTGAGAAGCCCGCCTCTGCCGATATCCTCCGTCTGATGGGCATCGGAGCCACCGCACTGCAAAAGCTTGTGCTGAGTGGCGTACATCAATGCCAGCTGGTTCTGAGAATTGTGGCGGGGGTTGCCGTTGAACACCTCCACGCCATCCAAAAAGCCGGGCATGGCGCGGGTCAGCCCCGGGCGGTAAGGGTGAGCCTGGAAGATCAGAATATCATTCTCGGTGGCCAAGCGGCGAAGAGTAAGCAGATCCTCTTCATAAATATGAGGATGGGCGTAGAGAAATTCCTCCGTCAGCCCGTAAAGAAGGTATTCGTTATACGCTCCGTCCGGCTGAAGCTCCATCCCCAGCAGCACGTCGAAGCCGATCTCGTCCCCCTTGGCTTTGGCGGCGCGGTAGCCCTTCAGGAAGGTCTCTACCTCCTCCTCGGGAGTCTGACAGCCGTGAACCTGCATGCTGTAACGGTTATAGTGATCGGTCATCACAAAGCCGGAATACCCCGCCTCTGCGTACAGCCGTACCATCTCTTCTCCCGGAACCTTTCCGCAATGAGAGGTTTCATCGGTGTGGACGTGGGTATCAAAACGAAACGTATTGCTCATAGTGTAAGCCTGCCTTTCTTTTGCGCGCCCACATTATATCATACTCTTTCCCATTTTTCAACAAAAAAATGCGTCTCTACGAAAATTATTCATAAATCGTCTTATTTTTCTTCTTGCATTTCCTTTTCGCTTCCGTTATAATATAATTGAAGGAAAATACGGCATAAAACGCGCTTGCGTTGGAAAGGATTTTTTTTCAATATGCTTGCACTGAAAAATATAACCAAGGACTACCGCATCGGCGATACCGTGGTACAGGCACTGAAGGGCGTCAGCATGGGCTTCCGCGCCAATGAGTTCGTCTCTATTTTAGGGCCTTCCGGATGCGGCAAGACCACCCTTTTGAACATCATCGGCGGCTTGGATCGCTACACCACGGGCGACCTTTGCATAGGCGGGAAGTCTACCACCCGTTTCCGCGACCATGAGTGGGATACCTACCGTAACCACTCCATCGGCTTTGTATTCCAGAGCTATAACCTCATCCCCCATCAGACTGTTCTCACAAACGTGGAGCTGGCGTTGACCATCTCCGGCGTTTCCAAGGCAGAGCGCAGACGCCGCGCCGTACAGGCGCTGGAACGGGTCGGCTTGGGCGATCAGCTGGATAAAAAGCCCACCCAGATGTCCGGCGGACAGATGCAGCGTGTAGCCATCGCCCGCGCCATCGTCAACGACCCGGAGATCCTCCTGGCCGACGAGCCCACGGGTGCTTTGGATACCGCAACCTCCCTGCAGATCATGGAGATCCTGCGGGAAATCGCTTCCGACCGCTTGGTCATCATGGTTACCCATAACCCCGAGCTGGCAGAAGCCTACTCCACCCGTATCATCCGTTTGCAGGACGGTGTTCTCCTCTCCGACAGCGATCCTTTTGAGGTAGAAAAGGCGGAGAAGCCCGCCAAGGAAAAGGCCGCCAAGAAGAAAAAGCCCCTTTCCTTAAAGACGGCGCTTTCTCTCTCCTTGAACAACCTGATGACTAAGAAGGGCAGAACCTTCTTGACCTCCTTTGCGGGAAGCATCGGTATCATCGGCATCGCGCTGATCCTCTCTCTGTCTGCGGGTATCAACGCCTTTATCGACGACGTTCAGGAGGACGCGCTGTCCTCCTACCCCATTACCCTCCAGCAGGAGACCACAGACTTCTCCTCTATGTTCTCTGCCATGGTAGATGCGGAGAACAGTGCCAACCGCCCCGTACAAGACGGTATCATCTACGTAGACGACTCTTTGGTGAACATGATGTCCTCTATGATGTCCACCACCAAAAACGATCTGGCGGCGTTCAAGAAGCATCTGGAGGCCCACCGCGACAAGCTGGGAGACGCCCTCTCGGACGTTCGCTACACCTACAACTTCAATATGCAGATTTATTCCTCCGACGGTAATACCCGTGTCAACCCCACCACCATCGTGGACAACATGGGCGAATCCGTTTCCGGCATGATCGATATGATGTCCTCCGCCAACTCCCTCTACGCCAGCACCTATACCTCCACCATGAACATGTTCCGCGAGATGATGGACAACACGGAGCTGCTGCAATCCCAATACGACGTGATCGCAGGCGAATGGGCATACAACAGCAACGAGGTCATGCTGGTGGTCAACGAGAACAACACCGTTACCAATTTGATGCTGTACGTTTTGGGACTCATGGATCAGTCGGAGCTTTCCGAGCTGGTCAACAACGTTCTCGCAGGCAACAAGATCGATGTGGAGTACCCCACCTACACCTACGAGGATTTCTTGGGAATGACCTTCTACATTGTTCCCAACAGCGATTTCTATGTGAAGACCGATGCTACCTATCAAAAGGACGGCAATACCTACCCCATCTGGAGCGACATCCGCGAGACCTTCGGCTTTGACCAGGCTTCCTTTGCCAAGGAGCATGGTGTGGAGGTCAAGATCGCAGGTATCATCCGCCCCAACCCCGACGCCATGTCCACCTCTCTGATGGCAGGCACCATCGCTTATAACAGCGCGTTGGCCTACGAGATCATGGATCTGGTAAGAGTCTCCGAGATCGCTATCCAGCAAACCGAGACCACCCCCGATTACGATGTGCTTTCCGGTCTGCCCTTCGACGACGGCAGATACGATAACCTCACCGACAGCCAGAAGATCTTCTTCTTTGATGCATGGCTTTCCGGCAACACCAAGGCAAAGGCGGAGATTGCCCTCAGCCTGTTGGGTGCGGAAGCGGGAAGCATCGCCAAGGACGAGGTGGCCGCTATGACCAGAGAACAGCAGACCGCTTACGTCATGGAGCATTTCATGGATCTGGCCAAGGTAGAGCCCCAAGTGTTCAAGGCCTTGGTGCTTTCCCTGATGCAAGCCACCATGGGCGAGGAATACGAGCAGTACAAGGCGTATTTTGAATCCATGGCCCCTGAGCAGTTTGTGGAAATGATGCAAAACTCCGGAGAAATGAACCCCGGAAACGCCACTCCCGAGAATATGCAGGCTATGGCAGAATACTTTGCAAGCCTTTCCCAGGAGGACGTAGCCGCTATCACCACCGCCCTCTACGCCGCTAAGCTGGCAGAAAACATGGAAGCCGAGCTTCTGGAGCGTTTCACCACCGCAGAGCTGGCCGCCAAGTTTGACGAGCTTTACCCCAACCTCCCCGAGGAGGAAAAGGTGCTTCTTTACAAGGAGTATATGCCTCCCATGGTGTCCGACTCCACCTTGCCCAAGCGCAGTGTGGATCTGGGATTTGTAGACCTCTCCTCCCCCGCCTCTATCTCTCTGTATTCCAAGGATTTTGAGTCCAAGGATCTGGTCAGCCAGTTCATTGCAGACTACAACGCCTCCGTGGGCGAGGATGCCGCTATCTCCTACACGGATCTTGTGGGCATCATGCTCTCCTCCGTCACCGTGATCATCAACGCCATCTCCTACGTGCTGATCGCCTTCGTTTCCATCTCTTTGGTGGTTTCCTCCATTATGATCGGCATCATCACCTATATCTCCGTTTTGGAGCGTACCAAGGAGATCGGCATCCTGCGTGCCATCGGTGCTTCCAAGAGGGATATCTCCCGCGTGTTCAACGCAGAGACTCTCATCGTAGGCTTCTGCGCCGGTGCCATCGGTATCCTGGTCACCGTGCTGTTGTGCTTCCCCATCAACGCCATCATCCACGCCGTATCGGGTATCCAAGCCATCAACGCCGCACTGCCCGTAGTCGGCGGTATCGCTCTGCTGTTGATCAGCATGTTCTTGACCTTTGTAGCCGGCTTGGTTCCCGCCAAGATCGCCGCCAAGAAGGATCCCGTGCTGGCGCTCCGCGCAGAATAAACGCAAAAACGCGCAAAAAAAGAACCTCCCGCGGGAGGTTCTTTTTGATTGCTTAAGAATTAAAGAGCAGACTTAGCCTTGGAAGCAACTGCAACACCTGCAAGTGCAACAACAGCCAGAACTACGAATACCAGAACGCTTGCATCGCCGGTAGCGGGAGTAGCTGCGCCGAAGGTGATGGTGCCGATGGGAGTAGCGGAAGCCACGTTGGTGCCCAGATCTACGGTGCAATCAACAACAACGTCGCCAACCTTAACGTTAGCAGCAGCTGCCATGCTGGCGGAATCGTTGGGTGCGCAGTACAGCAGATAGCCTTCCGCGGGAGCGGTCAGAGTCTTAGCAACGCCTGCGCCCTCGATAGCGGTAACCACATCGTTCTCAACCTTGATTACGATGTAAGCGGTAGCATCGAATGCGGTGTGCTCGTAGTTGTTGGAATCGTTGCCCTCGCCGGAGATGATCTGGCAGTTGTACGCGTTCCAAGAATACAGGTTCACGTGAGAAACAGTAATCACGTTAGTAGTGGGAGCTTCGGGAGCGGGCTCATCGTTGCCGGCAGCGGTAACGTTGATGATCTCGATCTCGGAAACGAACCAGAACACGCCGGTATCGCCTTCAACGGAGGAAACGAAATCAACCTTAACGTAACGAGCTGCAACTGCGTCGAACTCAACGGTTACCCACTGAGGGCCGGTGCCGTCAAACTCGGAAACGGAACCAACCTTGGTATAGGTCTCACCGTCAGCGGAAGTGTAAACGTCGATGGAAGCGGGAACTACGATACCGGAAGCTGCTGCGGGCCAAACGTGGAGGTTGACCTTGGACAGGCTATCGTAGGTTTCGCCCAGATCGAAAACCATAGCGAACGCGTCGTCATCGGTCTTTCTGCGGTCAGCGCCAAACCAGAGAGTGGTGTCATATGCGCCGGTCTCCTCGATGGTACCGTCGGTAACGTTACCAACGTAGCCGGTGCCTGCGTCTGCATCATCAGCATCGGTGGTCCAAGTCTTGCCGAGAGCAACGTTCACTTCTTCAGCGGAAACGAACATTACGCCGCAGAGAGAAGCAACCAGTGCAACGACAAGAAGAGTTGCAAGAGTCTTTTTCATGTGTTTTTCTCCTTTATGAAATTAAATTATGACTCATTTTACTCCTAATTCACTGCTTTGTAAATACTTTTTGAGTCTTTTTTTACATTTCGTTGATTTAGCACAAATCGGGAGCGCGTATTTTTTGCACAATGACAAAAAAAGAGCCCCCTCTTAGAGGGAGCTCTTGATAAAAAGCGTAGATTAAAGAGCCTTCTTAGCCTTGGAAGCAACTGCAACACCTGCAAGTGCAACAACAGCCAGAACTACGAATGCCAGAACGCCTGCGTCGCCGGTGGGAACGTCGGGAGTCTCGGGCTCAACGGGAGCGTTGGGATCGATAGCGGTAACGGTCAGGCCTTCCAGATCAACGTTGAACACGTCGCCTGCCTTAACGGAAACAGCAACGATCTTGCCCATCCAGTTAGCATAACCTGCGTCGGGGTTGGAAGCAGAAGAGTGAGCCACCAGAGCGATCTGACCCTCACCAATGGTGATGGCATTAGCGTTACCGGGAGTAACAACTGCATCCTGAGCTGCAACGTAGGTGCCGTCTTCCTGCTTGTTCAGCAGAACGGTGATTGCCCAGTTGGGGTTGCATGCCTTGTAAGCCTCATCGGTGGTGCAGATGGTAACATCTTCGCCAACGATCTTGCCGTCAACGTAGTTAACGGTCCAGGTGTAACCGTAGGGAACCTCAACCATATAGTTGCCGTCTTCCTTCTGGGTCAGGGTGTTCTCGTAGGTCTTGTTGCCTGCGGGCTCGTCGGGAGTGTCCTCGCCGCCCTCGGAAGCTGCGCCGTAGATCTCGATCTCA
Organism: Clostridia bacterium; assembly: GCA_017629175.1. Taxonomy (GTDB): domain Bacteria; phylum Bacillota; class Clostridia; order Oscillospirales; family CAG-382; genus Coliplasma. Next base: position 9,628 of record JAGBXS010000034.1, on the reverse strand, counting down.
TCCAGGAAGAACCAAGTGGTGGAAAGGTCGATAGCCAGACGAACGTACTGTGCGGACTGGCCGGACAGATCGAACTCTACCCAAGCCACGCCGGACTCGAACTCGGTAACGGTGGTAACGTCGGTGAAGTTCTCACCGTCGTTGGAAATCTGAGCAACGATGGAATCGGGCGCGCAGATACCCCAGTCAGCCTGGTCTACGATGTGGATGCGAGCGGAAGCAAGCTCGGTAACTGCGCCCAGATCGATGGTGGGAATAGCAATGCCGTTCTCAGCGGTGTTTGCATTCTCGGGCTTGTCCTTATTGTACAAATAACCGAACCAAACGCCGTTGTCGGTAGAGATGGCATCGGCGATCACGCCGTCGGTCAGGTTTGCGCAATAGTTAGCGTTTGCGACGTTAACCGTTGCGTTAGCTACTTCTTTGCCTGCAGCCAGGTTAGCAGCATCTGCAGATACGAGCATCATACCGCAGAGAGACGCAACCATAGCAACAACGAGAAGAGTTGCAAGAATCTTTTTCATGTGTGTTTCTCCTTTGATATTTTTTAGGATAATTCATTTTACCCCTTTTTTTCCGGTTTGTAAATAGTTTTTTAAGTATTTTATATTTTTTGTCTGTTTGGCACAAAACCGCCCCTGCTTTTTTTGGCATAATGGCAACAAAAAGGACCTCCCGAAGGAGATCCTTGTTTGTATCAGGAATTAAAGAGCAGACTTAGCCTTGGAAGCAACTGCAACACCTGCAACTGCAACAACAGCCAGAACTACGAATACCAGAACGCCTGCGTCGCCGGTGGGAACGTCGGGAGTCTCGGGCTCAACGGGAGCGTTGGGATCGATAGCGGTAACGGTCAGGCCTTCCAGATCAACGTTGAACACGTCGCCGGCCTTAACGGACATAGCAACAACCTTGCCCTGCCAGTTGGTACCGTTGGGGTTGGAGTATGCGGAGTGTGCAACCAGAGCGATCTGGTTCTCACCTACGGTAACCTTATCTGCATTACCGGGAGTAACAACTGCATCCTGAACTGCAACGTAGGTGCCGTCAGCCTGCTTCTCCAGCAGAACGGTGATTGCCCAGTTGGGGTTGCAAGCCTTGTATGCGTCGTCGGTGGTGCAAACAGTAACGTCCTCGCCGCCGATCTTGCCGTCAACGTAGTTAACGGTCCAGGTGTAACCATAGGGAACGCCGCAGGTGTAGTTGCCGTCTTCGCCTTCAACCAGGGTGTCTTCCCAGGTCTTGTTTTCTGCGGGCTCGTCGTTGCCGCCTTCAGAAGCAGCAGCGGTGCCGAGGATCTCGATCTCGCCCAGGAAGCACCAGCCGTAGGAGATGGTTCTAACCTGAACGTACTGTGCGGAAACATCAAGAGCGATCTTCTCGGTAGCGAGAGCCAGGTCGGTCATGTTCGCATGCTCGTCGCCCTCGTAGGTCTTAGTGCCGGCCAGCTCGTAGTTCTCACCGTCGTTGGAAACGTAAACCTCTACGGTGTGAGGAGCCTGGATACCGGAAGTTTTATCCTTGTAGGTAACGTAGGTGAGCTCATCCAGATCGCAAACAGCGCCCAGATCGAAGTTCACGTAAGCGTAGCCGCGCTCAGCCTGAGCGGGAGTCTGCTGGTTGAACGCCATAAAGCCGGGCTCAGAGTAGCCGGGCTCGGGAAGCAGACCGTCGGTCAGCTCGTAGTTGTCATCGGGGTAGGAGGGGGGGAAGGATTCGTCGTAGCCCCAGGTAACGTTGCTCATACGGAACTGCTCGGAAATGGTGTAGGTCTTGCCTGCAACCAGGTTGGTAGCCTCAGCGGAAACGAACATAACGCCGCAGAGAGAAGCAACCAGTGCAACAACAAGAAGAGTTGCAAGAGTCTTTTTCATGTGTGTTTCTCCTTTATGGATTTTTGGTTAAGTATATATTACTACTATTTTTCCTATTTGTAAAGAGTTTTTTACGCATTTGAAGCAATTTGTTGATTTGACACAAAACTCCATTCCGTTTTTTTTGCACAACGACAAAAGAAGAGCTCCCCTTTTGAGGGAGCTCTTGATGAAAAAGCGTAGATTAAAGAGCCTTCTTAGCCTTGGAAACAACTGCAACGCCTGCAACTGCTACAACAGCCAGAACTGCGAATACCAGAACGCCTGCATCGCCGGTAGCGGGAGCGTCCTCGCTGGGCAGCTTGCCGTCTGCGGGATAGAAGGTGATAACGCCATCCTTCAGAGTGATGAGGTCGCCTTCCTTCAGACCGCGTGCGATCCACTTAGCGCCGGTGAATGCGTCGGTACCAACGTTACCCTGGGTAGAGATAGCTACCAGGATCTCGCCTTCTGCAAGGGTCTCGGTGCCCTCGTGGCCTGCGGGCCAGGGGTTAACCTTGCTGTAAATAACCTCGTACGCGCCCTTATCAGCGTTGTACTTAGCCTTGATCAGCTGAGCGGACTTCAGCATCTTGCCGTCGCCGTTCTGAGTCAGATCCAGCTCGCCATCCTCGGGATGGTATACGCCGATGCAGTAGCCTTCCATGTAGGAATCGACGTAAGCATAGCCTGCACCCAGATCTTCGCCTTCAGCGTCGGTGGTGGTAACGTTCAGCTCAGAGAGGAAGACCCAGCCGTTCTTGAAGGTAGCAACTGCCTTGATATAACGAGCGTTAGCCAGGATACGGGTAGAGAAGTCAGCGGTGATAGCTGCGGTAGCGGTCTCTGCAGCGTCTGCAGCGGGAGCTACGGCCTTACCGGAGTTCATCTCATAGAAGTTCACGCCGTCCAGAGAAGCGTAGAACATAACATCGGGCAGAGCGATCATGCTGTTGGAATCCTTGAATGCGTTCAAGGTGATCTTGGTGATGGTCTGAACGGAGCCCAGATCTACCACCAGCTCAAGAGTAGCGGGAACAGCGGCGTCAACACCGTCGGTGTGGGTAAAGCCCTTGTTCTCGAAGGAAACAAAACCTGCATCGGAGAATGCGGTAGCATTGGCTGCGGTGTTGCCGTCGATCAGCTTAGCAAGAGCTGCTTCGTCGAAAGCCAGCTTGCCATCCAGAACCTTAGCGGAAACAGAGGGCTCAGCAGCGGGAGTCTCGGGCTCTACGGGAGCCTTAGCAGCCTCGTAAACCTCGATCTCGTTGATGAACACGAAGGTGGTTCTCATCTTCATTTCCAGCTGAACGTAACGAGCGTCAACGGGGGTCTCCAGAGCGAACTCGATCCAACGTACGTTGGTAGAGCCGTCCTCGGGCCACTCCATAGAAGCAACGTCAACGTCGGTGTAGGTCTCGCCGTCGGTGGAAACCTTCAGAGTGATGGTCTCGGGAGCGGTGATACCGGAGGTGCAGCCATCGAATACGTTAACGCGAACCTTATCGATGGAAGCGGTTGCGCCAAGGTCAACGGTGGGCTTAGCGATACCGTCGATTGCGTTGGTCTGCTGAGCTTCGTTGCCGGCCAGATCCATACCGGGATTCCAGTAGAAGCCGAACCAGTCTTCAGCATTGTAGGTGAGAGAGTCGAGAGCAACGCCGTCGGTCAGGTTAGCATAGTAGCTACCGCGCTTGCCGGCATTGAGCACTTCTTTGCCGAGAGCGATGTTGGTCTCTTCAGCGGAAACGAACATAACGCCGCAGAGAGAAGCAACCAGAGCAACGACAAGAAGAGTTGCAAGAGTCTTTTTCATGTGTGTTTCTCCTTTATGGATTTTTGGTTAATTTTATATTACAACATTTTTTCCGATTTGTAAAGAGGTTTTTTATATTTTCTTGATAATTGCCAAAAATCACTTTACTTTTTAGGCAGTTTCACGAAGGTTTCTTATCAAAGCGGTGTTTAAGCAAAGAAAAACGGCTCCCCTTTTACAGGGAGCCGCACAAATTTAAAACTATAATCAGCGTCTTACCTTGCCGACCGTAGCCACGCCGGCAGGCCCGGAACCGCGAACACCGGTATTGCCGGGCTCGGGAACGTCAGAGGATTCTTTCTCTCCGAGAAGTTTTTTCATCTTCTTAGAGAAGAGCACACTTTTCTCGGTTTGTAAATAGTTTTTTGCAAAAAGTCAATCTTTTTCTGCCAAAATATGCAAAGCCTCCCGAAGCATGCCCTCGTAGTCCTCCCAATTCAGGCTGACTACATCCCCCAGGTCGTGGCCTCCGGTGTAATACTTCTCCGTTTCGGTATTCTTGAGCACGGCGAAGATCAGCTTGTCCGCGGTCTCGTCACCCTTGCACTCACGAACCTTTTCCAAAAGCTCATAAAGCTGGATGGCCTTTTTCATAGCCTTGTAGCGCAGAGTCAGCAAAGGCTTGCCGGAGGGAGAAGGATACACGAAGTTGGTATCCCCCGCCAGGAAGTCACCGTAGCGGATATCCTTTCTGGGATCGTCGTTCCAGACGGTATAGTTCCACCGCAGGAAGCCCTGCATCCGTGCCCAGGAAGTGAAAGCACCGATGAACAGCGTTTCGCAGAGATTGCTTCTGAGGAAGGTGTTGGGCCAATGGGGGCAGCAGCACACGTACCAAAGGAAGCGCTTGCCGGGCATGGTATCGCGGTATTTCTGCAGCAGTGCCAAATGGGTGAACAAATGGCCGGAGTAGGGCACGAAGTCGTAGATCTCCTCCCCAAACTCCTCGATAAACTCGGAATGGTTGATGGCCGCCTTGCAACGGAAGGCAGGCTCTACCCGCAAAAGGCGCTCCATGGAGGCGCGGTACTTCTGCACGTCAGCAGGCTCATCCGCCGCAACGCGAACACGGTCGATCTGCTCCGTCTTCTTGAAGTAGTCCGCCAGCAGACGGATATACGTCTCCAGCTCTTCTTCGGTACGGAGGTACTTATAGGCGCCGTCCGCCTCGTCCAGATAACGGACGTGCAGAGCATCGGGATCATCTGCGGCAAGTCTGCCAAAGCCCTCCTCCTCCACGCACCATACATTCATCAGGCCGTAGAGAGAGATCTCGTCCTTGATTCCATACTTTGCGCAAAGATCGATGTATCTCTGCATGGGGCCGAAATCTGCCACCAGCTCGCCCTCCTTGGTCTTGGAAAGAGGAACGATGGAATATTCAAAGAGATTTGCCGCCATGCGGTACTCACGGAAGCAGGACTGTCCGCCCCAGGGTGCTTCGGTCACCACCAGAGTAACCGCCTTCTGCCCCAGCTCCGCAAGAGACTTCACGTAAGGCTCCAGCACGGCGAAATGGGCGTCGCTCCACAGCTTGACCTCGTGCTTGCGGGCGATGTTGGAAAGATGCTGCCAAAGGTCCAGGTGGAACTTGTTCTCCGCAGGCGCGTGCATCACCACGGGGAAGACCTCGATCTCCGCGGTAACCTCGCCCACCTTCACCTCGTCCTCAAACATGGTGCGTTCGAACAAGGACAGGGTAACCGTCCGCTTACCCGCAGGGGCATCGGCAGGGATCTCCACCTCGCAGAAGATCGCGCGGGTATAGTTGGCGGTCTGCTCGGTGACCTCGTCCTCCAAAAGGGCGTCGGCACGGAAATATCCGTCGTCACAGACGTGCATATCCTCAATATGCAGGGAAACTCCCGCAGGTGCGGCAACACGCAGGGTGGACAAAGCCCCCTTCTGAGAAAGATGGGGAACGGTTCCCACGTTCAACGCCCAGGGCGTATCCTTACACACCAAAAGCTGGAAGGAAGCGTTCATTCCCCTTGCGGTGCAGAGAGAAATGGTCTTTGACATATCGTCTATCTTGGTGGGATGGAACTGCTGGTAGGAGCCGTAAACCAATTTGTAGGTTTCGGGCACGAGAGCGTAACGGATCATAAATTTATTTCCTTTCTATATATACATCTTCAGCAAAGTCCGTAAGCCTTTGCCAGCTTTTCAAACGCGGGGAGAGAACGTCGGATCTGCTGAGTGGAAACGCAATAGGAGATGCGCACGTAGCCGGGACAGCCAAAGCTGTCGGAGGCCACCAGCAGGATCTCGAATTCCTTTGCCTTCTCACAGAAGGCGGCGGCATCCTCTACGGGAGACTTCACAAACAGATAGAAGGCACCGTCGGGGTACACGCAGGAGAAGCCGTAGGAGGAAAGAGCACCGTACAGCAGGTCGCGGTTGGTGCGGTATACCTCCATGTCGGCAGTCTTGCCCAGAACGGAGGGCAGCAGCTTTTGCATCATGCTGGGAGCGCAGACAAAGCCCAAGGCTCTGCCCGCACCGCAAACGGCGGCGTAGACCTCCCCGTATTCCGCCATGCGGTTGCATACGGCGATGTAGCCGATACGCTCACCGGGAAGGGACAGAGATTTACTAAAGGAATAGCACACCAGAGTATGGTCGTACAGATTGGTCAGGTAAGGCACCTCCGCGGAGGCATCGTATACCAGCTCACGGTAGGGCTCGTCGGAAAGCAGGAAGATGGGGCTTCCGTAGGCTTCACTGCGCTCCTTCAGCAGGGCGCAAAGCTTCTTCAGCGTTTCGGCGGAAAGCAACGCCCCGGTGGGGTTGTTGGGAGAGTTGATGATGATGGCCTTGGTCTTGGGATTTAAGATCTCCTCCAAAGCGGGGAAATTGATCTGGAAGCTCTCCAGATCCGCGGGGACTACCCGCAACACCGCCCCCGCCTGCTCTGCAAACACACGGTACTCCGGGAAGAAGGGAGCAATGACCACCACCTCGTCCCCGGGGTTGCAAAGGGCGTTCAGAGAAACGGTAAGGGAGGCCGCCGCGCCGCAGGTCATATACAGATCCTCGGGACGAATTCCCGCCCCAAAGCGGGCGTTGAGATCCGCCGCAATGGCGGCGCGCACGTCCGGCGCCCCCTGGGCGGAGGTATAGCCGTGGAGGGCTACGGGGTCAGTCTCCGTCAGCAAGTGCAGCAAGCCCTGCTCCACCTCTGCGGGAGCGGGAACGCTGGGGTTGCCCAAGCTGAAATCAAACACGTTCTCCCGTCCGATCTCCGCCGCTCTTTTATTGCCGTATTCAAAGGTCTCGCGAATAACGCTTCGCACTTGACCCAATTTTACCATTTTTTGATTGATCGCCATAGCTCAACTTCCTTTTTCTTAGTTCTTCACCATTGCAGTATAGCACACCCTATCGGAAAATGCAATGTTTTTTCTTAACCTTTTCCGTAGGAACGCATATTTTCAAACAGTCTTGCCAGATCCGCCTTGGTCAACACCCGAGAGGCGTCCAGCAATCCGCCGCTTGCCTCCCAGATCCCCGTGGAGTCTGCGGACACCAAAGCGGTGCAAGCCCAGGCGGGAGTGGCATTCAGATCGGTAAATTCCTGCTTGGGGGACAGCGCGGGTGTTCCCAGCATCCGCATGGCCATGTATACCGCATCAGCTACGGTGACGGGGTCATCGGGTCGGAACTTCCCCTGCTCCAGATACACCCAGCCCGTGGCAATGGCGTTCCGCAGAAAGCCCTTCTTCCCGGAGGAAAGTCCCGTATCGTCCACTGCCTCGGTGTCTGCCGCCGCGGTCACTTCCCCGTCCTGCCCCATAAGGCACATCATCATAACCAAGCAATCGATCTTAGAGACCGTCTCCTCCGGATCGAAGTAATAACTCCCCTTTTCCAGACGGTAGGTCATCACCTCAGCCCCGCAAAGACGGATGGCGGCACCGTGCAAGGGAGAGTCCTTCATATCCTCAAAATAGATCCCCGTTTCGTTCTCCTCCACGAAAAAAGTCACCAAGGTCTCGGAAGACTTGCTGCCGTAGCGGTCGTAGGCTACGTAGGTGAAGGCATCCTCCCCCGTGAACCCCTCCTCGGGAAGATAGACCGCTTCCCCGTCAACAATTTCCACCGTGCCGTGGCGGGGATAGGTGAGAATTTGGTACAGCACCTCGTCCCCGTTGGGATCGGAGACCGTCAAGGGCGCAAAGCAAGCCACGGAATCAAAGGTATAGGCAGAAGCATCCACGGTCACCGGCGGGAAGTTCTCGCTCTCCGACACGGTGATCACGCAGGAAAGCTCCCGCCCCTCCCAGCCGGGAGCGTTGGCGGTAAAGGTGAAGCTCTCCTCCCCCTCTTTTCCCGCAGGGACGTATTTCAGCCGATCCAATGAGGACACGGGCACCGTCTGCCCCGCAAGCACCGCTACCCCGCCCAGCATAAGAACACCGTTTTCCGGCAACGTGCCGATGACGATGTAGGAGGTCTCCGCTCCCGTCAGGGCGCAAAACTCCCCGGAGGTGAAGGAGAGATCCTCTTGATAGGCGGTATGACGGTACAGCACCGCATCCTTACGCAGATAATCCAACCCCGGCGAAAGCTCTCCCGAGGAGGAAGTCTCTCCCTCGCCGCCGCACCCGGTAAGAAAAAAAGCAACCAAACACAAGCAAATCAAAAACCGTTTCACAAAAAACACCGTTCCTTTCTCTTTATTCATAAATATTTTTATTGCATTTTCCTTTCCGATATGCTAAAATGAGAAAAAGATCGTACGGGAAGGGAGAACATGGTCATGACGTTGGAAGAAAGCGCCACCCATTTGGGGGAGATTTTGAAGTCCTCCCGCCACACCGTGTTCTTCGGAGGCGCAGGCGTTTCCGTGGAAAGCGGGATTCCCGATTTCCGTTCCGTCGACGGGCTTTTCAACAGCAAATGGAAATATCCCCCGGAAACAGTTTTGAGCCATAGCTTTTTTGAAAGTCATACGGAAGATTTTTACGAGTTCTACCGCGAGAAGATGATCGCCTTATGGGCAAAGCCCAACCCCGCCCATAAGCGATTGGCAGAATGGGAACGGGCCGGGAAATCAATTTCCATCGTCACCCAGAACATCGACGGCCTGCATCAGGCGGCGGGAAGTCAAGTGGTGTACGAGCTTCACGGCTCGGTGCATCGCAACCGCTGTATGGAATGCGGCAAGCTCTATGACGTTCACGCCGTGGCAGACTGCGAGGGGATTCCCCACTGCATCTGCGGCGGGATCATCAAGCCCGAGGTAGTGCTTTACGAAGAGCCCTTGGACGATCAAACCGTCACGGGTGCGGTAAACGCCATCGCCTCGGCGGACACCATGATCATTGCAGGCACCTCCCTGCGGGTGTACCCTGCGGCAGGGCTGATCCGCTATTTCGGCGGGGAGCATTTGATCTGCATTGACCCTGCTGCAAAGGAAATGCGGGGTGCCGTTACCCTTACCCACCCGGTGGGCAAATTGTTTGAAAAGATACATTTATCATAAAGGAGTTCAACCATGAAACGTTCCGAGATCAACAAGATCCTCCGCGAGACCATTGCCTTCTTAAAGGAGCAGAACTACGCTCTGCCTCCCTTTGCTTACTTCACCCCCGAGGAATGGGCGGAAAAGGGTCACGAATACGACGAGATCCGCAACAATATGCTGGGTTGGGACATCACCGACTACGGCCACGGAGATTTCGACCGCATCGGTCTGTTCCTGTTCACCATCCGCAACGGCAATCTGAAGGACCCCAACTGCAAGAAGCCCTACGCGGAGAAGTACCTCATCTCCCAGGAGGATCAGGACAGCCCCATGCACTTCCATTGGAACAAAATGGAAGACATCATCAACCGCGCCGGCGGACACTTGATGGTGAAGGTGTATAACTGCGGCGAAAACGAGGAGCTGGCTGACACTCCCGTTACCGTCAACCTGGACGGCTGTGTAAAGACCGTTCCCGCAGGCACCGTG
>JAGBXS010000033.1 GCA_017629175.1 Clostridia bacterium | reverse complement strand
TCCATGAGGCTGAAATCCGAGAACAGGTTCTCGTACCAGCGCAGGGAAAAGCCGGTGAAAATGGTGGTACTGTCGGAAGAGTTGAAGGAGAACAGCACCATCACCGCCAAGGGAGCGTACAGCACCGTGTAGACCAGACCTACAAAGATCTTGCCGAGAGTTTTCATACCAGCATGCTCCCCCCTTCGTTATCGTCGGAGAAGCGGTTCAGCACGAACATGCTCACCAGGATCACCACCATCAAAAGCAGGGAGATGGCCGCCGCCACGGAGAGATCGTTCTGCACGCGGATCTGCCGTTCGATCAAGTCGCCGATCATGGAGTTTTCCGTGCCGCCCATCTTGCTGGAAATGTAGAAGGTGGAAACGGAGGGAATGAACACCATGATGATGCCGGAGATCACTCCGGGCATGGAAAGGGGCAGGACAACGCGGCGCAATCTCTGCATGGGACTGCACCCCAGATCCTCCGCCGCCTCCATGAGGGAATTGTCCATACGGGACATCACGTTGAAGATGGGCAGGATCATGTAGGGCAGGTAGTTATACACCATGCCGAAGATCACGGCGCCGGTGTTGTTCAAAAGGGGAAGCCGCCCGAAGCCCAAGAACGCCATGAACTGGTTGATGAGACCGTTGTTGTCCATCAAGGTGGTAAGACAGTAGGTCTTGATCAGCAGGTTGATCCACATGGGCAGGGTGACGAACATATTGGTAAGCTTTTTGGAGGTGGGCCCGAACTTGCACACCACGTACACGAAGGGGTAGGCCACCACCAGGCAGATCACCGTGGCAATGATAGAATACCAGAAGGAACGGAAAATTACGTCGGTGTAATTGCCCAACTCCTTCAAATTGTCGAGGGTGAAATTCCCGTCGCCGTCGATCAGTGCGTAATACAGCACCAAAAACAGCGGGATGATAATGAACAGCCCCGCCCAAAGCATGTAGGGGGCGTTCAACAGCACCGTTCCGGGAGACCGACGGACGGTCTTGCCGGATGCGCTCATTCTTTTTCCTCTTCTGCGGGAGCATCCATCTCGTCGGAGAAGGAGCTGTAGTCGCCGTAAAGGCCGGAATACTCGGATTTGTGCATAACGTGAATGGAATCGGGATCCAAAGCGATACCGATGACCTGACCCTCCTCGTAAGCGTCGGTGGTCTGCACCATCCACTTAAAGCCCTTGACCTCAACGATCAGCTCGTAATAGTCACCCTTGAAGGTGGCCTGGGTGATCTCACCGGTGATCATGCCGTCGCTGACGGGAACCACGTCCACGTCCTCGGGACGAATGACCACGTCCACGGGCTCGTTGTAGGCAAAGCCCTCGTCCACGCAGGTAAAGGTATGCCCTGCGAAGGTAACGGTGTCGTCACGGTTCATAATACCGTCGATGATGTTGGATTCCCCGATGAAATCCGCCACGAAGGCGTTTTTCGGCTCGTTGTAAATATCCACGGGAGAGCCGATCTGCTGGATCTTACCGTCGTTCATGACCACGATCACGTCGGACATGGAGAGTGCCTCCTCCTGGTCGTGGGTAACGAAGATGAAGGTGATCCCCGTCTCACGCTGGATACGGCGCAGCTCCACCTGCATATCCTTGCGGAGCTTGGCATCCAAGGCAGAAAGGGGCTCGTCCAACAAGAGCACGGAGGGACGGTTGATGAGGGCGCGGGCGATGGCAACACGCTGCTGCTGACCGCCGGAAAGGTTGGTGACCTTGCGCTTCTCGTAGCCCTCTAAGTTCACAAGCTTCAACATCTCCTTGACCTTCTCGGTCACCTCCTCCTTGGGCGCGTTCTTCACACGGAGGCCGAAGGCCACGTTCTCGAACACGTTGAGGTGGGGGAACAGCGCATAGCGCTGGAAGATGGTATTGACGTTACGACGGTAGGGCGGAACGTCGTTGATCCGCTGTCCGTCAAAAAAAACATCCCCCTCGTCCGGCTGCAAAAACCCTGCGATGATACGAAGCGTCGTGGTTTTGCCGCATCCGGAACGGCCAAGGAAGGTGACAAAAGCACCGTCCTGAATGGAAAGATTCAGACGGTCCAAAATCACTTCCCCGTCAAAGGAAACGGTGATGTCTTTCAGTTCGATAATGTTTTCATTTTTCATTTTGCATCCACCCTTTGCGGCACCTGACCGCGTATAGCTTTGTCTTTCACAAAACTCTGCGCAGACCCTCCACAGACTAACCATAGCGCCCCGCAAAGAGTTTTTACAAATCAGAGCAGTACGCCCCTATTGCAGCTACGGTTGCTCAAACGGAAACTGCTTTTTTTGCAATCGCCGTAACGGTTCCTGCTCGGAACTGCCTGTCGAGCACATTTATTTTATTTTTGAGGCAGGATGCATACCTGCCTCCCGAAGAGGGCGTCACCCCTCTTTGGACTGTGCGCCCGCGGCACGCAAAACGCGCCCTGCGAACGTGGTAGCACAGATGCAAAAAAACTGATTTTATTATAAACTTTTTTTACGTAAAGTCAATAGGTTTATACAATATTTTTCGACCTTCCTCCCCTGTATTCGCCCCCGGGGTTTTCGGGGGGGATATTTGAGGCGCTCTCCGCATACACTGTACCGTCAAGGTAAAAACCAAAAGCCACCAAAAAAAGAAAGGTACGTATTGTTATGATGAAACGAGCTGTCTTCCCCTCCCTGCTGTGTGCATTGCTTCTCTGCACCGCCTCCGTCAGCGCGGAACCGTCGGAGATCCCCGATGACGCCCTGGTGACCTACGGCTATCTGCAAAAGGAGCTGGAGGCGTTGCGGCAGGAGCTTCTTGCGGTGATGGAATCGCAAAAAGAGACACCCGAAGAGCCGCCAACGGAGCCGCAAGCTCCCGGGCCCTCCCGACCGCTCCCCTTGCCCGCCAAAAAGCCCCTCTCGGGAGAACCCGACCCTCTGCGGGAGGACTGTCGGTAAGATGAAGCTCCGCAAGCTTATACTTGTTTTTCTGCTGCTTTCCCTGCTTCCCGTCCCCGGAGAAGGGGTCTCGGCAAGTGCGGGAGAGGACACCGCGGTGCGGGTGGGTCTGTTTCTGCCCGGGGCGGGCACGGGCGTCTCCTCTCTGGAGCTTTCCTCCCCCAAAGGCTTCTTGTTCCCCTTTACGGGGGAGACGAGCCTGATCCTGTCCCCCGATCAGGACGGCGGTCTTACCGTGAAAGCCAAAAACGGCAGGCTTCTCTTGCGCCACGGCGGGGACAAGCCCCTTTCCCTGGGCGGGAAGGACGGCTGTGTCACCCTCCCCCTGGGCGGGAAGGAATGCCGGATCCCCGGGGTGTTGTCCGTCTCTGTCCGCGAGGGGAAGCTGAGGGTGATCTGCACCCTGGAGCTGGAGACCTACACCAAATGCGTCATGGGGTGCGAGATCGGCACCTCTGCCTCCGTGGAGGTGCGCCGCGCCTTCTCCCTGCTGGTGCGCACCGTGGCGCTCCACGGCAGAAAGCATCAATCCGAAGGGGCCGACGTTTGCGCCACCACCTGCTGTCAGGTCTTCTTGGGAAATGACAAGCGGGACAAGGAAAACGACGCCATCGTGGACTCCACCAAGGGGCAGTACGTGACCTACAAGGGAGAGCCCATCACCTGCCTTTACCACCACAGCAACGGAGGTGCCACCTGCTCCTCCGCCGCGGCCTGGGGCGGGACGGTGCTTCCCTATCTGGTGTCCGTCTCTCTGGCGGAATCGGAGGAATTCCCCTCCAAGGTCTGGGAGAAGACCTTCACCCAAGAGGAGCTTGCCCGCCGCTTTCCCGCCTTGGAGGGGCGTCTCCTTTCCTTAACGGTCAGCGGGCGAGACCCCTACGGCTCGGACTACGTGACCCTGCTCACCGCCGCCGACGGCCAAGGCAACACCCTGCAGGTGAAGACCTCCGAGAAGATCCGCAGTACCCTCTCTCTGCCCACGGGGAACTTCTCTTTTGCCTATCGACTGACGGCTCCCGCCGTAACGGCACAGGGCACCGTCGAAGAGCAAGCCCTGCTTGGCTATATAGACAGTGAGGGGAAGTACGTCCCCTTTTCCTCTTTTGCGGAGCATCCCCTGACGTCGGGGGGGACGGCAGGGGCGGATACCCTTGTGTTTTACGGCAAGGGCGCAGGGCACGGTGTTGGCTTTTCCTCCCAGGGGGCGGAGCAGCTGGCGGCAAAGGGCGTGAAGTACCCCGACCTCATAGCCTTCTACTTTCCAGGCACGGAAATTGCCAATCTCTTGAACGGTTTTTGAACGAATTGTAAATAAACCGTTTTTTCGGTTTACAAAATCAAAGGTCTTTGCTATAATAAGCGAAAAAGCAACGTTTTCGGCGGCTTTTTGACTAACGGTTTCAAAGGACGGTCATCCTGTATGGCAG
>JAGBXS010000032.1 GCA_017629175.1 Clostridia bacterium | reverse complement strand
CAAACCGTAACCAGAGCCGTTCGAAGTACGGCGCAAAGAGACCGAAGAAGAAGTAATCGGTCAAAAGAAGAGGTAGAAAGCAAATTAAGCCGCAAGACGCGTCCGCGTAAATTTAATGTTTATTTACCGATCGCCGCGCGCTTACAGAAGTATGCTTTTGAGTACCTATGATTTCATAATATTAATGAAGGAGGGAAGTACAGTGCCGAGAAGAGGTCGTATATCCAAAAGAGATGTTTTGCCGGATCCTATGTACAATTCGAAGTTGGTTACCAAGTTGATCAACAACATTATGTACGACGGCAAGAAGGGCGTTGCCCAGAAAATCGTTTATGACGCATTTTCGACTATTGAAGCTAAGGTTGGAGAGAATCCCCTTGACGTATTTACCGCAGCTCTTGAGAACGTTATGCCTGTCCTTGAGGTTAAGGCTCGCCGTGTAGGCGGTTCGACGTATCAGGTGCCGATGGAGGTTAGAGCCGAGCGCCGTCAGACCCTGGGTCTGCGTTGGTTGGTTGCTTATTCCAGAAACCGCGGTGAGCGCACCATGGCGGAGCGTCTGGCAGCAGAGATCCTGGATGCCAAGAACAGCACCGGCGGAGCGTTCAAGAAGAAGGAAGAAACCCACCGTATGGCTGAAGCAAACAAGGCGTTTGCTCACTACAGATATTAATCTGTCTGTCATTAATCGTATCATCGTATAAAAATAAGGAGAACACATTAATGGCAAGAGAATATTCACTTGAAAAAACAAGAAATATCGGTATCATGGCTCACATCGATGCCGGTAAGACCACCACGACCGAGCGTATCCTGTTCTATACGGGTAAGACGCACAAGATCGGTGAGACCCACGAGGGTGCTGCTACCATGGACTGGATGGTTCAGGAGCAGGAGAGAGGTATTACCATCACTTCTGCCGCAACCACCTGCTTCTGGGCGCACTCCCAGTACCACAACGATCCCGCGGCCGTGAAGGAGAACACGCACAGAGTTAACATCATCGATACCCCCGGCCACGTGGACTTCACGGTGGAAGTAGAGCGTTCGCTCCGCGTTCTGGACGGATCGGTTACCGTTCTCTGCGCAAAGGGAGGCGTTGAGCCCCAGTCTGAGACCGTTTGGCGTCAGGCTGACAAGTATAAGGTTCCGCGTATGGCGTACGTCAACAAGATGGACATCACCGGTGCGGACTTCTACCGTGTCGTTGGCATGATGAAGGATAGACTTCATGCAAACGCCGTCCCGATTCAGCTTCCCATCGGTAAGGAAATGACCTTCCGTGGAATCGTCGACCTGATGACGATGGAGGCTGACGTTTATTACGATGACCTTGGTAAGGACATGCGTGTCGAGGAAATTCCTGAGGACATGAAGGACCTGGCTGAGGAATATCGTGAGAAGATGATCGAGTCGATCTGCGAGACCGACGAGGAACTGATGGAGAAGTACTTCGGCGGTGAGGAAATCACCGTTGACGAGCTCAAGGCTGCCCTGAGAAAGGCAACCATTGACAACCAGATCGTTCCCGTTGTCTGCGGAACTTCTTACAGAAACAAGGGTGTTCAGAAGCTGCTGGACGCTGTCATTGATTACATGCCCGCTCCTACCGACATTCCCGCTATCAAGGGTGTAAACCCCGACACCGAGGAAGAGGACGAGAGACGCGCATCGGATGACGAGCCCTTCTCGGCTCTGGCATTCAAGATCATGACCGACCCCTTCGTTGGAAAGCTTTGCTTCTTCCGTGTTTACTCCGGTAAGATCGAGGCAGGTACCACTGCGTACAACTCCAGCAAGGGCTCTCGTGAGCGCTTCGGCCGTATTCTGCAGATGCACGCCAATGACCGTAAGGACATTGACGTATGCTACAGTGGTGATATCGCCGCCGTTTCGGGTGTTAAGAACACCACGACCGGTGATACCTTCTGTGACGAGAAGCATCCCATCATTCTTGAGAACATGGAATTCCCCGAGCCTGTTATCAGCGTAGCCATCGAGCCCAAGACCCGTGCCGGTCAGGAGAAGATGGGCATCGCTCTTTCCAAGCTTGCTGAGGAAGACCCCACGTTCCGTACCTACACCGACGAGGAAACGGGTCAGACCATCATCGCCGGAATGGGTGAGCTTCACCTGGAAATCATCGTGGACAGATTGCTCCGCGAGTTCAAGGTTGAGGCAAACATTGGTAAGCCTCAGGTTGCCTACAAGGAGACCATCCGTGCTAAGGTTGACCACGAGTGCAAGTACAAGCGTCAGTCCGGTGGTTCGGGTCAGTATGGTCACGTCAAGATCATCGTCGAGCCCAACGAGGCCGGAAAGGGATACGAGTTTGTCAACGCGGTTACTGGTGGTGCAATTCCGAAGGAATTCATCGAGCCTGTTAACCAGGGTATCCAGGGCGCTATGCAGAACGGTATTCTCGCAGGCTACCAGGTAGTTGACGTAAAGGTTACCCTTTACGATGGCTCTTACCACGAGGTTGACTCCTCTGAAATGGCGTTCAAGATTGCCGGTTCTATGGCATTCAAGGAGGCTATGAGAAAGGCTAACCCCGTTCTGACCGAGCCGATCACCAAGGTTGTTACCATCGTTCCCGACGAGTATTTGGGAACGGTTATGGGAAGCTTCAACTCCCGCCGCGGACAGATCCAGTCGATGGAATCTGCAAACGGTGTACAGGAGCTGACGGCTATGGTGCCTCTGTCCGAGATGTTCGGATATGCAACCGACCTGCGCTCCATGACCCAGGGTCGTGGTGTGTATTCCATGGAGCCCAGCCACTTCGCTGAGGTTCCGAAGTCGATCCAGGAGCAGATCATTACGGCAAGAGCCAAGAACTGATCGCCGCTTGATCGAAGCGCCAAAAGCGCACCTCTCGGTGTTTTACCGAACCAGAAATAATGGGGGCATTGCCCCCTTATGAAAAAACAAAAAAATAAAAAAATATAATGGAGGACATTCAAAATGGCAAAGGCTACATTTGAAAGAACTAAGCCCCACGTTAACATTGGTACCATCGGTCACGTTGACCATGGTAAGACCACCCTTACCGCTGCAATCACCAAGACCCTTGGTCTGCAGAACGGTAACGTCGAGTTCATGGCATACGACCAGATCGACAACGCTCCCGAAGAGAGAGCAAGAGGTATCACAATCAACACCAGACACGTTGAGTACGAGACTGAGAACCGTCACTACGCTCACGTTGACT
>JAGBXS010000031.1 GCA_017629175.1 Clostridia bacterium | reverse complement strand
TCGCAGTTAACTGCGTTTCATAGTTGGTGTCTTTGACAGCGAGGGTCCACCCGTTCCCATCCCGAACACGGAAGTTAAGCTCGTCTGTGCCCACAATACTTGGCTGGAAGCGGCCCGGGAAGATAGGTCGATGCCAACACAAAGAAATCCGTACCGATTGGTGCGGATTTTTTATTGCAAATTTGTTTCTTCTGTGATAGAATGAAGGCAGAGAATGCAAGCCTTGGGAGGTTTTTATGAGTGAAAAGGATAAGCTTCACAGCGGGGATCTGTACCTTCCCATGGACGATTCCATTATGGCACAGCAACTGCTCTGCCTGGAAAAGCTGTACGATTACAACGCCACCCGTCCGTTAGAGCAGGAAAAACGGCAGACTCTGCTGAAGGAAATGCTTGCGGAGGTGGGGGAAGGCTGTTATATCGAGCCGCCCTTCCATGCCAACTGGGGTGGAAAGCACGTGCATTTCGGAAATTACGTGTACGCCAATTTCAACCTGACCCTGGTGGACGATACCCATATCTACGTGGGGGATCATACCATGTTTGGCCCCAACGTTACCGTGGCTACGGCAGGGCATCCCATCCTGCCCGCGTTGCGGGAGCAGGGGTATCAGTATAACGCACCCGTTCGTATCGGTAAGAACTGCTGGATCGGTGCAGGAGCGTTGATCATGCCCGGGGTCACCATCGGGGATAATACCGTCATCGGTGCGGGGAGCGTTGTTACCAAAGACATTCCCGCAAACGTGGTTGCCGTGGGCAATCCCTGCCGCGCGATGCGCCCCATTGGGGAAAAGGATTTGGAGTATTATTTTAAGGATAAGAAGATCAAGGTGTAAAAGCTCAAAAAGATCGGCACTTGCCGGTCTTTTTTTGCGTGATGTCTCTTGACAAAGGGCATTATGTGTGATACAATAATATTGCAAAACGGTCAAACGACCGTGAGAAAATGATGAAAGGAAGGTCATGGAGAGAATGATCGTAAAATCCAAGCTTTTGGCTTCCGTGGATCGGGAGCAGGCGTTCATCAACGAGATGAACCAAAAGGGGTACCGCTTGGTTAGCATTTGGTCCAGCAATCGGTATCGGTTTCAAGAGACTGCAGAGGAGCACTTTACCATTGTCCGCGCGGTACCCAAGGAACGGGTGGCGGAGCTTTCCAAATTAGCGGAGGAGAACGGATACATCTGCATTCCCCATTCCTTGGACGGTATGGGCAATTTCCTCTATCTGGATGGTGTGCGAGGGATCTCCAACGAGGCGTTTTTATCGGACGAAGCGGATCTTGCCGTACATAAAGAAAAGGTGCACCAATACTATCGGTGGACCTCTGTGACCATGTTGCTGATGGAGCTGTTTTTCTTGGGGCTGCTTTTCTGGCTCCAAATGGATAACATCCCCGACGTTTTGCAGATCCGTGACACGCAGGGCGCCGAATCTGCGGCGTTTTGGATCTCGGCAGTGGCACACGGCGTGGGAACGCTGTTGATTGCCGCCGGCGAGGTGTTCTCCGTCTGGTACACTGCAGTGCTGTGCCGTCTGTGGTACCGTTCTGCCAAGGAAAAGGGCAAGGGGAAGCGAGTGCTCCTTGTGCAGGTGCTTTTATGGCTTTTGGTGATCCCGTTGCTTTTGGGGATCTACCTGGTGATGAAGCCTGAGGTAGAAGATGACGACGAGCCCACCCTTGACGAACTACGGGAACAGGTCGTGCTGTTTGAGGACTATACTCCTTCCACGGAGAAGCTGGGAGAGTGCTACTACTTCTACGGTGAATACGAAAGCGATCTTCTTTTTGAAGACGTGAAGCCCCTTTTGGAAGAAAAGGGCTATCGTTTGGCTGACTTGGGAGAAGCTTTGGAGGAGGACGACGACAACCTCTATTATTTGGCAAGGAATGACTCCACGGAAGCGACCGTATTCCTTGTAGAGTGTACCACGGAAGAGGAAGCGAAAAAGGTGTATACCGCCGCCATGGAATGTTCCTGGGAGTACGGTTATCAAATCTTCGCCAATTATAATTATACCGTCACCAGAATGGGCAGGATGGTGTACGGCACAGCCTTCAACGACGCCGTTTTTTCCGATCTGATGGACATTTACGATCTTCCTATGCCGGAGCCGGTACCCCTCTACAAGGGCGGGACGTATACCTATTGGGGATTTGTTGACTATGAACAGGCCTTGACCACTGCTCGGCGGCTGCGATATACCTCTTTCGGATACAACGAGCTGTTGGACGAGGCACCCATTGTCGATTGCCGCAATTATCTGACTCCGGACGGGCGGGGGTATCTCAGCATCGTGAAGCTGACGATCTCGGAGGAAGGCTTCGAAGGGGAGCTTCCCGAGGATGATCCCGTGGTGCTTTATGCATATCAAATGGTGGCGGAAGCTCTCTTCCCGCTGTTTGGTAATCCCTTTGAACAAGATTCCATGAAATACGTGATGCTCTCCGAGGACACTTTCATCGCGGGAACGAGCTATTACGTAGACGATTATATTGCAGAACTTGAGAGATCCACAACCTTTGAAGCGTACGCTCCTTCTGCGGAAAAGATCGGAGAACAGTATTATCTTTACGAGGAGTATGAAAGTGACCTTCTCTTGGAGGATGTGAAGCCGTTTTTTGAGGAAAGAGGGTATGACATCCGAGACCTCTCAAAAAGGTTGGGTCACCAGGAAGATACCTGCTATTATTCGGCGCAAAACGAAGAAACCGGGGTGCACGTTGTGATGATGGAGTGCAAAACGGAGGAGCGTGCAAAGAAGGTTTTCGAGCAGATCATGGCACGTGATCGTTCGCATGTTTTTCTTGCGGAACCCTGGGACAGTTCCGTCGTTGTGAGAGTAGGCAGAACGATATTCGGTACTTTACGCGGCGATCAAGGCGTACAAGACATTTTTGAAGCCTGCAATCTGACTTTGCCGACACCCGTTCCCCTTTACAAGGGCGGCCTGTATACGTACGGAGAGACCGTTACCTTTGAAAGGGCGTTAGAGGAGGCCAAGAAAGAAAAGTATGAGCTTGGTGGTAGAGGAGCCAACTTCTTTGAATCCACCGAAAACCTTCCGTTTGAACGTGTTCTCTATATAGTGACACCTGATCATAAGGGTTTCCTTTGCATTGGACAATTGGCGCGGCTATGGGCAGAAAATCTGCCGGAAAAACTTTACGTATCGCTGGATAAGCAGGGAAAAGAAGCTATGAAGTATGTCATGCTTTCGGGCGGAACCTTCATCGCGGGAACAAGCTATTACGTAGACGCCTTTATTGCAGAGCTTGAAGAATAAGGAAGTTTTATGAAAACCGTCAAGACACTTGACCGCTGGGTAACGGCGCCGTTATTTTTCATCCTGATGTCCCAGCTTCTTTGCCTTTCCTACCGTGCGTGGGGGATCTTTATGGGCACGGTGGAGGGGAACGAAGCCATCGTGATCCCGAAGATCTGCTTTTTCTTCACCGTGGTAGTGGCGCTTTGGGCGTTTTACAGCCTTTGCCGTTTGGAGACCATCTACCACGAGGAAGCCATGGTGCGGTACGCCGCCACGCCCTCCCACAACGCTCTCGGGAGGCTGGCATTCTTGGCAGGGGAGAAGGATTTCTGGATCCCCTTGGGGCTGATCGGCCTTCTCCACGCCGTACTGCCCATGAAATGGACCTTCGCCGCTTTCCATGCCTGGCTGGTGGGCACGGAGGAGACCCTGGCCAGCAAATGGCAAGCCCTCTTGCTCTTGTTGCCCTTGGTGGTGTTGGTGTCCTTCTTGGGCAGGCTTTCCGGGGTGAAGCAATGGCACCGCTTGAAGTTTGCACCCACCCCATTCCGGGAAAAGGTGCGAAACAGAGCCATCGCCCGTTGGATGGTGGCGTATTTGCTTGGCGGGATGATCTTATTGAACTTCCTGATTCCTTTCTTGGCTTCCTATATTTTGGGGTTCCTTTCCATTTTGTCTTCCTATGCCATCACTTGGGTGGTGATCCTTGTGGTGGGCTTCTTCGCCTTCCGCTGGGGAAGGGTGTTCCTTGCCCGCCGTCGGCTGGTGAAGCGGCTGTTGAAGCTGACCCGCATGGACAAAAAGGACGTGAAGAACCCTTACCGCTCCCTGTTGTACTTCAAGGAAGGGGAGGCGGATTTCACCGTGGAAAGTAAGGGAAAGCTGTATGCTTGCACATTGGTTGCCGCGCCCAACCCCATGGCGCCTGTGTACGTAGGCGCCGACGGGATCTTCCGCATCTTACATCAGATACGGCTTCGGAATTTTGAGATCTTCCGCTACGAGTCGGAGCGTAATTTTGCCTTTGAGGCGGATTGCCGGCGGGTGCTGATCATCAATCCCGTGCCTCGCAAGGTATTTGGGGTGCGATTGGATAAAACGTGGCCGTTGGACAACGGGGACGTGGTAGGGGATTACCGCGTGTTTACAGCAGGGGCGTTCTTGAACGCCCTGGAGCGGGACTGCTTGGATCGCCTGGGCTGAAATCCTGCAAATTGCACAAAAACAAAAACGCATCCTGCCAGAATTTTTTGTGGGCGCGGATGCGTTTTTTCGTGGTATCCTCTTGAAATCTATCGAAAAATGTGGTATCATAAATCATCAAAAATTGCCATTTGCTCAATGAGCACAAGGAGAGTATGATTATGAAGACTTTGTACACCGGCAAAACCAAGGACGTTCTTCTGGATGAAGAGAACAACATCGTGCACCTGCTGTTTAAGGACAGCATGACCGGCGAGAACGGCGTGTTTGATCCCGGCTCCAACACCGTTGGCGGCAGTGTAGAGGGAAAGGGCAAGATCGGTCTTGCCATCTCCAAGTATTTCTTTGAGCTGATGGAAAAGAACGGTATCCCCACCCACTATCTGGGTGCTGACGTGGAGCAGGGCCTGATGAAGGTTCGCAACCTCACCGTTCCCAAGCTGGAGTTCGTTCTCCGCTATTTTACCGCAGGCAGTATGTGCCGCCGCTTCACTCTGGAGGAGGGCATCCCCTTCGATCCCCCCTACGCAGAGGTTACTCTGAAGGATGACATCCAGGGCGACCCCCTGATCAGCGAGAGAATCTGCCTGATGAAGGGCCTGCTGAAGGAAGGTCAGTACGATGAGGCACAGGCAATCGTTTTGAAGGTTGGCGAAGTGCTGAAGAACGAGCTGGCTTCCCTGGGTTGGACTCTCATCGACTTCAAGATCGAGGTAGGCTACGACGAAAACGGCAAGATCTACGTTGCAGACGAGATCACTCCCGACATCTGGCGTATCCGCGATGAAAACGGTACCATCCCCAACCAGTTGGATTGCTCCAAGGCTCTGCTGGGTAAGATCGGTCTTTGATAATTACGAGTGCCTGCGTTTTGTAGGCACTCTTTGCTTTTTCGGGGAGGTGCTTTATGGCGAGACCTAACAGAATCATTTGGGGACTTCTGCTGGTGGCGGCGGGAGTGCTGTGCGGGCTGAATGCTTTGGATATTACCGACGTGGACGTGCTGTTTGACGGCTGGTGGACACTGTTTCTCATCGTTCCCTGTGGCATCGGCATCTTCACCAAGCGGGACAAGTGGGGGAATCTGTTCGGTTTCCTGCTGGGCGTTTACCTGCTGCTTGCCGCTCAGGACGTTTTGGACGGCTCCCTTGCATGGAAGCTGGTTTGGCCTGCGCTGATCGTTTTCTTTGGTATCAAGCTGTTTTGGGGCGGGATATCCGGCCGGAAAAAGAGTATTATCGTGATCGAACGGGATGACGATTTTGAAGAGATCCACGCCGCGTTCTCCTCCACCTACGCGGATTACAGCGGCAAGGTGTTCGAGGGCGCTTCTCTCTCCTCGGTGTTCGGCGGCGTCAAGTGCGATCTGCGGAATGCCAGCATTGAGAAGAACTGCGTTTTGAAGGTGACCTCCGTCTTTGGCGGTGCCACCGTTCTGGTTCCTCCCACGGTAAACGTAAAGGTAGCGGCAAACACCGTGTTCGGCGGGATATCTGACCGTACCGTCCGCACCGAGGGCAATCCCGTGACCTTGACCATCACCGGGGATTGCGTCTTCGGCAGCTTGAAAATCGAGTAAGAAAAAACAGAAAAAGTGCCTCGGGCTTACGCTCGGGGCACTTGTTTTTGTTTTTTAAAGATTCACTTCCATCCCGTCGGTTGCCATGGTGATGTGCAGGTCGGGGAGGGCTTTGGAAAGCTCCATGATATGGGGGATATTCCAAGGCGCGTAGTGGTTGACGATGACCCGCTCCGGAGACGCTTCTTCTAAGAACGGCTTATATTCCGTGGCGGGGAAGTGTGCGCCCTCGCAGATAATGAGATCTGCATCCTTTGCAAGCCCTTTGGGGAAATCCGCGTCGGGTCTGCGAAGATCTCCGGTGAACAGCACCGCTTTTCCTTCTGCCTCCAAACGGTAGGAGAAGGAGCTTTTGGTGTGCTGTGTCCGTACCGCAGTCACCTTCAAAAAGCCGTCGTCGAAAACCGATCCTTCCGCCACCTGCTTATAACGCAGATCGCGGGTGGCGTGGCAGGAAAGGGCGATCCAGCTGTCAATGATCTCCTTCCCCTCCAAGAGCGGAAGGAAGATCTCCGGGTCGGAAGCGGTGTAATACCAGCTGATAAGATCCGCAAAATGGATCAGACCGTTGGTGTGGTCCCCGTGCATATGGGTGATGAAGATCCCCTTCACCGCCTCCACGGGGAGGCCACGGTCAGTCAGGTCACAAATTGCCATGACTCCCATGT
This sequence comes from Clostridia bacterium, assembly GCA_017629175.1. GTDB lineage: Bacteria > Bacillota > Clostridia > Oscillospirales > CAG-382 > Coliplasma. Next base: position 32,048 of record JAGBXS010000031.1, on the reverse strand, counting down.
CCACGAAGTAGATCCGTTCTCCAATGGTAACCATAGTGCAGGAGCATCTTCTGTGGGGCTCGGGAATACCGTGGCTTGCGCCCAGAAAGGTTAATGTCATGCCTTCTTCTTACGTGCGAAGAGAACGCCCACAACGGCTGCGATGGCAGCTGCTGCCACGCCGAGAATGATCCACAGGGTAGCGGATCCGCCGTCCTCTGCGGGTGCGGTGCTGCTTTCTGCAGGGGTGCTCTCTGCGGGAGTGCTTTCTGCAGGAGCTTCGGTGGAGGTCTCTTCCTCAGAGGTCTCTGCCTCGCTGCTTTCCTCGGTGCTGCTTTCGTCACCGGTGGAGGGCTGCTCGGTAGCGGTGCCGTAGACTGCCGCTTCGGAGGACCAGCAGAACTTCTTGTTGCCGTCGGTGAGGGTGTAGGTGAATTTTACGTAGCGTGCGTCCACCTCTTCTTCCAGAAGCAGGGTGAACAGCTTGCCCTTCCACTCGCCGGAGGCATCCAGATCCTCGAAGCTTGCTTCGCCCAGGGAGGTGAAGGACTTGCCGTCGGTGCTGACGTCAATGGAGATGGAAGAGCCTTCGGGGCTGGGAATGCCCCAAGTGCCGCCCCAAAGGTCAGCCTTGAATGCCTTCAGCTTAAAGATTTCTTCCAGATCAATGGTGATGGAGGTGGTGCCGCTGGCATCGGACCAACAACCAACGGAGGTTTCGTCGCCTGCGGCGGCAAAGTTACCGTCGGTACGCTTGCCGAGGGGCAGGCCGTTGTCTGCCGCGTCGGTCCACTTGCCGTCGTAAACGCTGCCTACAACCTTGTAGGACTTATCCTTGGAAACGAGCTCGTATTTCTCACCGTCGATGGTGATGGAGGTATCTTTTTCGGGAAGCTCCAGACCTTCCTCGGCAACCTTTACCGCGCAATCCTGCAAAGCGGCTACGGTAGCGGCGGGGAGGTTTGCGGTGTAGGTGTTGCCTACGGGGTTGATGCCAAGGTAAGCCTCCAGCCAGGTAGCGGCGATGAGGTAGCTGCCCTCGCAGGAGTGGTGACCCAGGTCTTCTGCCAAAAGGTTGATGTCAGGATATTCCTTGCGGCAGATGTTGAACGCGCCGGTTACGTTGGCGACGGGGAGGTCAAAATCCTTGGCCAGACGGGGATAGTTGTTGTAGTGGCGCTGTGTGCCCTCATCCCCGGTGGAATAGCGCATGTACAGCACTGCCTGGGCGCCGTTGGCTTCGATCAAGGGAATGATCTTGTCCAAAGCGGCCTTGGACATAAAGTAGTCTGCGCTTGCGGCATCCTGCAGAACAACGTAGTCGTACTTGGTGGTGTTCAGCTTGTTGCGGAGGGCTTTGCCTCTCTCGTGGCCAGCATCAGCAAACTCGGAAAGGAACGCACTGCCAAAGGTGCAGTATTCTACCACGATCTCCTTGCCTGCGGCGGCGGCCATAGCCTTGAACTTGATGGGGGTGCCGTTGAAGTAGGTGGTGGAGTTACCCACGAACAGGAAGCGGGGAGCATCCTTAGAGGGCGCCTCGGGATCGTCGTAACGGATGGAGAGGGTCTTTGCATCCTTGTCGTAGCTACCGTAAACGGGGTAAGTAATGGACATGGTAGCGTTGTACAGCATAGCGCCTTCCATGGCGGTGGTGAAGCAGGTCTGCAAGCCCTGAGTACCGGAGGGGAATGCAATCATAAAGCCGCCGGCGGGAATGCTTACAAAGCTCTGGCAGGAACCGTTGGTTCCGTCGGGGTTGGCAACCAAGTCGCCGCCCGCCTCGATGAGGAGACCGTCCTTGTTGAAGATCATCAGCTTGGAATAACGGAAGCCGTAATCCTCAGCTCTGATCACGCGGGTCTCGTTGGTGTCGTTGGGGTACAAGGTAACACCGCCGCCGGCCTTGGCGTCGAAATCCTTGATGGTGTAGGTGTTCTCATGGTCATAGCTTGCCGCCATGGGCATTAAGGTTGCGAAGGCGGGGGCGAGCAATGCCAGAACCAGCAGGGAAATGAAAGTCTTTTTCATGAATGAATTCCTCACTTTCTTTACTTGGGGACAGTATACTTGATTTTGGAGCAAATGTCAAGAAGAGGAGGATTTTTCCCCGAGTTGCACAGAAATGATAGGGCATAAATATACACTTTATACAATGGCGCAGGGAGAAGAAACGAAAGTTTTTTTGAGAAAATGTGCGATACCTATTGAAATTTTCAGAAAAAAGATTATAATATTCCTGTGATATGGAAAATGCGGATAATATGGCATTTTATGAACGTTATCAACCGCCCGCTTTTTGCGGGTTATAGAAGGGAAGAACCTATTTTATGGAACAAAAAGAGAGAAGAGTTGGCACGATTTCCCGCGGAATTCGTTGCCCCATCATCCGTCAGGGAGATGACCTTGCTACCATCGTTTCCGAGAGCGTGCTTGCCGCCGCCGAGAGTGAAGGCTTTGCCCTTCGCGACCGTGACGTTATTGCTGTAACCGAGTCCGTGGTTGCACGCGCACAGGGTAACTACGCACACGTAGATGCCATTGCCGCTGACGTTCGCGCAAAGCTGGGCGGAGAAACCGTGGGTGTCTTGTTCCCCATTCTTTCCCGTAACCGTTTCGCCATCTGCTTGAGAGGCATCGCCAAGGGCGCAAAGAAGATCGTTCTGATGCTCAGCTACCCCTCCGACGAGGTTGGCAACGAGCTGGTCAGCCTGGACAAGCTGGACGAGGCAGGGGTGAACCCCTATTCCGACGTTCTGACTCTGGAGAAGTATCGTGAGCTGTTCGGCGTGAACAAGCACGAGTTCACCGGCGTGGATTACGTGGAGTATTACGGCAACCTGATTCGTGAGAGCGGTGCCGAGGTGGAGATCATCTTCGCCAACCGTCCCCAGGCAATCCTGCCTTATGCGGATCATATCCTTACCTGCGATATTCATACCCGCGCACGTACTAAGCGTATCCTGAAAGCGGCAGGCGCTAAGGTGGTTTGCGGCTTGGATGATATTCTTGTTTCTTCCGTTGAGGGTAGCGGCTGTAACGAGCGTTACGGTCTGTTGGGCTCCAACAAGTCCACCGAGGACACCGTAAAGCTGTTCCCCAGAGAATGCACCGGCCTCGTGCTGGAAATCCAGGCGAAGATCCTGGAGGCAACCGGCAAGCACGTAGAGGTTATGGTCTACGGCGACGGCGCTTTCAAGGATCCCAAGGGTAAGATCTGGGAGCTGGCTGACCCGGTGGTTTCTCCCGCCTTTACCGACGGTCTCATCGGCACTCCCAACGAGCTGAAGCTGAAGTATCTGGCTGACAACGACTACAAGGATCTTTCCGGCGAGGAGCTGAAGAAGGCCATCTCCGAGAGCATCCGCGCTAAGCAGTCCGACCTGGTGGGCAACATGGCTTCCCAGGGTACTACTCCCCGTCAGCTTACCGACCTCATCGGCTCTCTCTGCGACCTCACCAGCGGCAGCGGCGATAAGGGCACTCCCGTGATCTTGGTGCAGGGGTATTTCGATAACTATACCAACTAAAAAAACAGCAAAAAACAAAGAACAGAACCTTCATCGGCTCTGTTCTTTTTGTTTTACAAATAGGGCTCGAAGAATTCCCGCACCTCTTTGAGGTAGCGCTCCCGATCGGCGGGGAAGCACAGGCCGTGTCCCGCGCCGGGGATGATCACCAGCCGTTTTTCTGCGGTGCAGGCGTCGTAATTCTCGCGGCTCATGTCTGCGGGAACAAAATTGTCTCCGTCGCCGTGGATAAAGATCACGGGGAGCTTACACCGTTTCATGGAGCTTACGGCAGAGCGTTCATCCGGGTCGAACCCGCCGAAGAGCCTTGCCCCCAGCCGCGCAAAGGGGTAGAGCAGGTCTGCGGGGAGCTTCATGTCCCGAATGACCTTCTTAATAATGGCCTCCGAGGAGGTATAGCCGCAATCCGCCAGCACGCCTACCACGTTCTCGGGCAGGTCGTACCCTGCGGCAGTCATTACCGTGGCGGCGCCCATGGAAATGCCCGTGAGGATAATCCTTGATTGGGGATCGATCTCCCGAACAATGAAATTTGCCCAGGTCTGACAATCCCTGCTTTCGTTAACGCCGAAGGTGATCACGTTGCCTTCGCTGTTTCCCGCACTGCGGTGATCCACCAGCAAAGCGTTCCGCCCCAAGGCAAAGCAACGGAAGATCCCGCCGCTGAGATCCCGCACCGAGTTCCCCTTATAGCCGTGCATCAACAGCTCGATGGGTGCGCCGGGAGCATATTCAAAATACCGTCCCCGCAGGGTCAGCCCGTCAAAGGAGGTAACGGAAACCTCCTTGCAGGGAAGCTCTCCCGCCTTGCGGATCCATTCCGCCATCTCCTCCTTGTAGGGGGCAAAAATGTCCCCGTAGGGGAGAGATTTGAGACTGCCGCCCTTGCGCCGTCTCGGAGGATAGTAAAAAATGCGGAAAAAGCAAACGTAAGCGGTGATGAGTACCGCTAAAAGCAGAAAAATGATGATGCCAAGGGCGATCCAAAGGGCTGTCATAGAAAACCTCGCTGTGAAAAAATACCTTCTTCTTTTATTTTATCACCTTGGCACTCTTTTTGCAACCGATTTTAATCAGATTTTTTTCGTTTTTTTTGTTGATTTTTGGAATATTTTTTGGTATAATAAAGCGATTTTTACGGATCGGAGACTTGCATGAATATCGAAGTCAACTACAAAAACAAGAAAAAGTACAAGCCTAAGTATCCCATTCGCCAGCCTTGGTTTTTGACCTGGCTGATCCGCTTCCTTTCCGGCATTCTGCTGATCGGAAAGCCCCATCGCATTGAAAAGGTGAACGTTGAGGGGCTCAAACCGCCTTACATTCTCCTTTCCAACCACATGTATTTCATCGATTTTGAGCTGGCGGCCAAGGCGACCTATCCCCACCGTCTGCACAACGTGGTGAGCATCGACGGATTTTACCGCCGTCCCTTCCTGCTGGAGCTGATCGGTGCCATCTGCACTCGAAAGTTCACCATGGATCTCCATTTGGTGCGTTCCATTCGCAAGGTGACCAAGCGGGGCGATGTGCTTTGTATGTATCCCGAGGCGCGGTATTCCCCCTGCGGTGTCACCTCTTACATTCCCGATGCCATCGGCCGCTTGGTGAAGCAGAACGGCGTGCCCGTGGTCACCATCGTTCACCACGGCAATTATCTCCACACCCCCTTCTGGAACTACCGCAAAAAGCGCAAGGTGCCCATGCACACCGTGATGACTCAGCTCCTTACCGCAGAGCAGGTGCAGGAGATGACCCCCGAGGCCATCACCGCAGCCATCCGTGAGGGGTTGCAGTACAACGAATACAAGTATCAGAAAGAAAACGGCATCCTTGTCACAGAGCCCTTCCGCGCAGAAGGCTTGCACAAGGTGCTGTATCAGTGCCCCCATTGCAAGACGGAATCCCAAATGGATTCTAAGGGCGCGGAGATCTTCTGCAAGCATTGCGGCAAGCGCTGGACGCTGAACGAGGACGGCTCCCTTTCCGCCAACGAGGGGGAGACGGAGTTTTCCCATGTTCCCGATTGGTTCGCTTGGGAGCGGAAGCAGGTGGAGGAGCAGATCCTTTCCGGCACCTATTCCTTTGAGGACGAGGTGGAGGTGTACTCCCTGCCCAGATGCTGGAAGTTTGAGACCCTGGGGAAGGGCAAGCTGACCCACCGCCCGGGAGAGGGCTTCGTGCTGACGGGAGAATACAACGGCGCGGAGTACCGCATCCAGCGCACCCCCATTCAGACCAACAGCCTGCACATCGAATACGATTACTGCTATATCAAGCCCTTCGATTGCGTGGATATTTCCACGGAGAACGATTCCTTCTACTGCTACCCCAAAAAGGAAAACGTGGTGACAAAGCTTGCCTTCGCCACCGAAATTCTGTACTTGCAGCAGGAAGCCAAGCTTCTTGCCTCCCGTAATAAGGAATAAAATCAAAAAGCACCGCGGAAACATGAAAAACCGCAGTGCTTTTTGTTTTGCAAATATATTACACAAGAAAAGGAGAAATCAATCAATCGTGGTATCCAGCTCAAACCGTTTGATCTTCCGCAGGGTGTTCTTGGGGAACTCGGTGTGGCGAACCTTCAGCTTGGCGATCCGCTTGTAAGAGGTGGCGGTACGGTTGTAGGCATCCACGTGGGCTTTCAGGAAGGCGGTGGGATCCTCCACACCGTTCTTCTTGCAGTATTCCGGGTCGGGGTAGATCTCCGCCACGATGGCATCGTGGGCCTCGCCCCGCTTGCTCTTGCCCTGGTAGACCACAACCTCCAGCACGCCGGGCAGGGCGATGAGGTCGTTTTCCATCTCCTCGGGGTACACGTTCTTGCCGTTGGAGAGGATGATCAGGTTCTTCTTCCGCCCGGTGATGAACAGAATACCGTTTTCGTCAAGCCTGCCGTAATCTCCGGTGTGGAAATATCCCTCGCTGTCAATGGCTTCCGCCGTGGCGGCGGGATTTTTGTAGTAGCCCAGCATCACGTTGGGGCCTTTGACCAGAATTTCTCCCTCGCCGTTGTCATCGGGGTCTTGGATCTTCACGGTGTCTACGTCGATGACGTGCCCCACGCTGTCGGGAACTATACAGCGGGAGCGGTTGACCGCGATCAGCGGTGCGCACTCCGTAATGCCGTAGCCGTTCAGGGTGGAGATACCGATGGCTTCAAAAAAGGCCAGAATGTCGCGGTTGATGGGGGCGCCCCCGGAGATCACCGTTTTGATCTCCCCGCCAAAGGCCTCCCGCACAGAGGCGAACAGCTTTTTCCGCAGGTCGATGCCGGTCTTCCGCAGAGCGTTGCTTACCTTGATCATGGAGAAGAGGAGCTTTTCCTTCTTCTGCTCCTTGACGTTGGCCAAGATCTTGCGGTAAAAGGTCTCAAGGTACAAGGGCACCAAAACCAAATGCCCCGGCTTTTGTTCCTTCAGCTCTCGTTGAATATGCCGCAGGCCTGCGGAGATGTATACCTCGGAGCCGATGATGGTATGCCCCAAGAACATGACCGTGGAGCCGTAGGTGTGGTGGGGCGGCAGAACGCCCACCGTTTTCTCGGAATAATCAATATAGGGCAAAGCGGCGGTGATGTTGCTGATGATGGCTTCCTGGCTCAGAAGCACGCCCTTTCCTGCACCGGTGGTGCCGGAGGTGTAGACCAAAAGGGCGGGATTGGCGGGGTCAACGGCGGGAAGAGCCGTGGGATTGACCTTCCCGTAGGAAAGAAGCTCCTCCAAAGAGCCCTCGCCGCAGGCATTCATCCAAACGGGGGAATGCTCCAGGTCTGCACGGGCGGAAATAGCCTCTGCCGCTTCCTTGCTTTCGCTGTCGCAGAAGAGGAATTTTGCTTCTCCTTCTCCTGCGGTATGGGCAAGATCCTCGGGCTTCCAATCCTTGTCCAGAGGCATCAGCACGCCCCCTGCGGACAGAACTGCAAAGTACACCAATGCCCAATGGTAGGAAAGCTTACCCACCACGGCGCAATGCTTGCCTTGCACCCCCATGGCGGTCAACGCGGAGGCCAGCGCGGCGGCATCCCGATGCAGCTTCTCGAAGGATACCTTTAAGATCTCTTGATCGCTCGCCTTCTCTCTGTAAGAATAGGCGATTTTATCTTTGTGGGTTTCCCTTGCCCACTCCAAGACCTCGCGAACGGTGGTGAACTGCAAGCGGGGATGTAACTGATGGTTCTTCATGCTTCAAACCCCAGGAGCATACCGCCCCTCTCTGCGTAATAGGCGCAAAGTCCTCTGCAATCGGCAACCGTGACGGCGGCACCCTTGAAATGCTCCTTGATCAGCATGGCCAACTGCTCCGCCGCGGAAGGGTTTCCGCAATGGGTGATCCGCGCCTTGCCGCCGCGGTAGCCTTTTTCTCCCAGAAGCTTGATCAGCGTGCTGAGGGTACGGCTTTCGCCTCGCGCCTTCTCCAAAAGCTCCAGCGTGCCGTGATCGCTGGCTCTGCCCACGGCGCGGATGCCCAGCACGCCTGCGGTTTTTGCCGCCAGCTTGCTGACTCTGCCGTTGTTGGCAAAGTTTTGCAGGGATTCCAGCGCAAACAACAGCTCGGTGCGGTAGGATTTCAGAGCAGCGGCGATCTGCTCCAGGGTGCGCCCTTCCAGGATCCATTCCCGCGCTTTCTCTGCCATCAAGGCGATCTCCGGTCCTGCGGAAAGAGAATCCACCAGCTCCACCTTGCGATGGGGGAAGGCCTCCTCGTACTGCTGTTTGGCGATGCGGGCGGAGTTATAGGTGCCGGAAATCCCGCTGGTAATGGTGATGCACAAGATCTCCTCGCCGTCTCCGAAGGCTGCCAGCCAATCCTCGGGATTGGGACAGGAGGTGGTGGATCTGCCGCGGTAATTGTAGAGATGCTCTGCCATGGCTTCCACGTCCAGATCGGCGTCATCAATGAATTGCTCCTCTTGGGTAACGATCTTCAAGGGAGCGAAGGAAAAGGGAATTCCCTCCATTGCCGTCAGATCGGCGGAGGAATCCAAAACGATTTTGATCATAGGAGAATGAGTCCTTTCTATTTCAGCACACTGTGTGCTGAGTAATTTTTTTGGAGCGGGATACGCTCCGAAAATTTTAAGAGGAGCTGCAGGATTCACGGAAATGGTGGCTTCCGTTGGGGGGGAGAACCCTGCAGCAAAAAAGGGGGGGAGAGGGCACACTGTGCCACACTCGCGAGCATTATAGCACAGAGTGTGCTGTTTGTCAAGTAGGGGAGAGAAATTTCTTTTTTTGCAAAAAACGCCCGAGATCGGCATCCCGGGCGTTTGTTCTTGATTTTTTTGCTTACCACCGAGAGATCACGCGGCGGTAGAAGTCCACGGCGGCGGGGAGGGTGTTCAGATCTACGTTTTCGTCCTCGCCGTGAACGCTTGCCAGCTGTTGCTTGTCGATACGGAAGGGAGCAAACCGCAGGCAATTACGGGAAAGTCCGCCGAAGTAACGGCAGTCGCTGGCACCGGTGGTAACGTAGGGTACGCTGTGCACCCCGGGGAAAAGCTCCTCTACCGTCTTCTCCATAAAGCGGAAGCCCTTTTCGCGGTGGTCTGTCAGGGGGGAACCGCCTCCGTCGGTGATCACTTGGGTCTCGATGTCGTAGCTTGCCGCCAGACGGGTGATGGCCTCCAAGGAAGCATCCCGCCCTTGGTGATGGGAATACCGCATATTGCCCACCACAAAAGCCTCGCCGGGAAGCACGTTGGCGCCTGCAGAGCCGCCGCACATGGTGAAGGCCAGGGTGGTCTTCAGCATCGCTCCCGCCGTGGGAGAAACGGCAGGCATCACCTTCTTCATCAAACCGCCGAAGAGCCCTATATGCCCGCAGGCCAGCTTCATGACCCCTTTCATGGTGGGGGAGAAGCGGGAAAGCATTTCCTTCACCGCAGGGGAGAGTCGGGCGGGGAAGATCTTGCCCTTTTCCGCTTCCGCCATGAATTTTCCCAGCCGTACCAAGGGAGTGTCCTTCCCCGGCGCAGAGGCGTGACCTCCCGCGGAACGGGCGGTAAATTTCAAGTTCATAAATCCCTTTTCCCCTACGCCGATCATGGCGAACTCTCCGTCCGCCCCGCCGATGGGATCGTAGAGGATCATGCCGCCTTCGTCTAAAATGAGATCAAAGGTAAGGTTTTGGCTTTGGAGATATCCGGCGATCTTTTTTCCGCCGTAGCCGTCGGTCTCTTCCGTGCAGGTAGAGACGAAATAGACGTCCTGTTCGGGGACAAAGCCCTCGGCGATCAGCTCCTCTGCCGCTCTCAGCATGGCAAAAAGCCCGCCCTTGGTGTCCAGCGTGCCTCTGCCCCAAACCTTCCCCTCGGCAATGGTGCCTGAAAAGGGCGGGTATTTCCAGTTGCCCGTGGCTTCCACCACGTCGTGATGGTTCATCAGCAGAATGGGGAGGCGGTGTTCCTCGCGGCCTCTCCAGCGCAGAAGGATACTGCCCTCAAAAAGAGACTCCTCCATGACGGAGAAAACGCCGGGGAATTCCTCCCGCAGGATGCTGCGGAAGTGATCGAAGGGCTCCCCGCCGTGTATTCCTTGCACCGAGACGGTCTCGCAGGCGATCATGCGGGCAAGCTGTTTTCCGTATAGGTCTTGGCGTTCCGTTTCCATAGAGGTTCTCCTTGGGTTTGATGGCTTTAGTATAGCACGGTTTTGAAAAAAAAGCAAGAGAAAAACGCTCCCTCGGCCAAAGCCAAGGGAGCGTGATTTTCATAAAACGGTCAATTAGTCAACCAGGGTCATACCAACGTATTCGCCGAAGTTCTTGTAACCGGTGATACCTGCGCCGAAGCAGATATACTTGTCGTTAGAACCGTCAGCGTCTTCGCTGATGTCGATTTCCTCGGGGCAGCAGGTGAAGGAGTAGCCGATCTTCACGCCAGCCTCAGCGGTGAAGGAAGCGCCGCCCTGCAGTGCGGACCACGGAATTCTCTGCTCGTAGTACTCCTTGTCGTAGCCGGAAACGCCGATTACGTACTGGAAGTCTGCGTTGGTGGTCAGAGCACCGAAGTGGTCTGCCTTGATGGGAGTGCCGTCGGGCTGAGCGGAGATGGACCACTCGGTACCCAGACCGGAGCTGTAAGCATCGCCCCAAGCCCAGGACTCGCCGTCAGCGGGCTGATACTTGGGCATGCAGGGATCGCCCAGAACGATCGCGGACATCAGGTGACGACGATCGAAGATGTAGGGACGGTTTGCAGTGAAGTCGGTGTTGTCATAGGTTCTGGGGTTACCAACCATAACCTCTACGCAGGTGTAAAGGTAGTTCTCATCCCAGCTCAGGTATACAACGGTCTCGTAAACGTCCAGGCCTTCGCCGATAGCGCCGTTAGCCCAGTGGAAGTCCAGCTCGTCGTACTCGATAACGGTAGCGTACTCGTCGTCCTCAACCTTACCGTCAACAACGGGAGCGGTGGTAGCCTTACCGATCTCAAGCTCCTCGTAGGGGTTCTCTACGGGTTCTTCGGGAGCGGGCTCTTCGGAAGACTCTTCAACAGAGGGCTCTTCAGAGGGCTCTTCGGAGGGCTCTTCAGAGGGTGCTTCGGAAGACTCGGGAGCTTCCTCAGAAGACTCGGGAGCGGCGGAAGACTCGGTAGCGGGGGTAGAAGAAGCGGCGGGAGCGGAAGACTCGGTAGCCTCTTCAGTTGCGCAAGCGACCAAGGTAAACAGCATCATAACTGCCAAGGTCAGTGCAAGAAGTTTTTTCATCTTGTTTTCCTCCATGTTTTTTTGAGGATCGTATGCCAAAAACAAGAAAGCGGCATACATCCAATTTTTAGGTTATCCTATCATACCATGAAACTGTATTTTTTTCAATCGTCAAAGTGCAATAATGTTGTGCCCGCTTTTCGTGCGTTTTGCCTAATTGTAATGATTTGTTTACAATGCGGACAAAAGCCCGACGGAAGAACTGTCCCGCCGGGCCTTTTCATACACATTTATAAATAACTGCGGATATCCACTGCCAGCTTTTCCTCCAGATTGATCAGCCGCTTGGCGATGTCCTTGGAGGGCTCGTCTGCCGCCTTGTACTGGTTGAGATAGCGGTTTAAGGATTTTACGCCCATGTTACAGCCGTCGGTGATCAGGTCTGCAACGGTGGCGTCGGTTTCCTCCAGTCCCAGCTTCATGCCCGTTTTCATTTTGGACATTCCCTTGGCGATGGGGTTGGGAGATTTTCCCTCGTCCCCGTATTGATCCAGCATGGATTGCAGCTCCGTGCCCAGCTTATCGTGCTGTGTGCGGCAGTCTGTGAGAAGCGTTTTCAAGCGTTGGGATCGCACCGCGCCCAGCACGTCCTGGATGGAGGCGATCCCCATTTGGATGCCCGCGTCGCATTCCCTCAGCAGGCGGATGGTGTCTTGCTCTACCATAAAAAGTATCCTTTCTTTGTTTCTTTGTCCAAGAATAGGATACCCTGCCGAAGCGGGTTTTAATCATTCCGTTACGGTGATCTTGACGGTAATGGTCTTGCTTTCGCCGTTTTGATTGCGGAAGGTGATCTTGATCTCGTCCTCGCCCTTATAGCCCATCATGGGAAGATAGGTGAGCTTGCCGCTTTTGTCAAGACGAACCAAGCCGTAAATGGGAGTGGCGGCGAACTGCACGGTGCAGTTGGGAAGCTTGCCCAAATTCACCTCCACCTTCTTGCCGTGCTGCGTGGTGAGAGCTTGATCCGTAAAGGCGGAAAGGTCTGCGGGAGCGTTTATGCGGGGGTCTTTTGCCATGGTGCCTTGGATATAGGCAACGGAATCCTTGTAGATCGCCTGGTTGTAGGGAGTTTTGTCCTCGCGGTAGATCACGTAGGTGCCGGGAACCGCGCCTTGATAGTAGGCGTTGACGGCGTTCATGAAGCCGTATTCGTAGCCTGCGCCCAGATATTCTCTGTACAGCTCCACGGATTCCTTGCTTTGACGGTTGGGCTCGATCTCGATCTCGATGCCCACGCCGTAAAGCTTTGCCAGCTCTGCGATGGTGGAAAGCCGGCCCGGCTCGGTGGGGTTGAACATATAGTTGGGCTGCCAGCAGGTGAGGTCAAAGCCGTAGTAATGGCTGTGCCAGATGCCGTTGAGGTAGGAATAATAGGGCAGCCACAGGGAGAGATAGCCCAGCTCGTGGACATATTCGTTGAAGGCAATGGCAGCCTCCACGTCGTGGGCCTTGCCGGGGGACCAATGGTTGGGGCGGAGGTTCTCCACCTGCCAATAGAAGCCCGCCAGATAGACGTTTTGATAATCCTTGGCGTTGAATTCCTCGATCACGCTGTCCGCCATCCATTTCAGACAGTCGATATAGTCCTGCGCCGTTTGTACGGATTTTCCGCGGAAGGTATCGCCGATCACGGGACAGTTGACGGAAACGAAGGCGGCAATCTTTGCGGAGGTGCCCTTCTCCTTGTTGATCCTGCCCTGAGCGGCGTCCAGCGCATCCATGTTCACGCCCTCGCGGAATACTTCGGAAACGTACCAGGGGTATCCTTCGTCGCGGTCTGCATACCAGCTTAAAGAGCCGCGGGAAGTAAAGCAGAAGGCGTCAAAGAGGGTCTTGTCGGCTTTTCCGTTCTGATCCACGGTGGTTAGGTAATGGTAAGCCGTTTCCTCGGTGATCACGTGGTAGTTCTCGCATACCTCGCCCACATCGTTGCCCACGCCTGCCCAAAGAATGTCGCCAAAGCCGAAGTCCTCGGGCTTGGGGTATTTGCCATAGGGGTTATCCTTCTGCTCCACAGCGGGAACGGCGCCTGCGGGATTCTTGGTGCCGTCTATACGGAACTCGCCCATATAGACCGCGCTGGAGATGGTATTATCCGGCACGGTGGGGAAGGTGATTCGCACGTATCTTGCTAAGTACGCATCGGCAAAAAGACATTCTCTGGTGTCGTTGATACGGGCAACCTTGCCGTAATCGGGATTATGCTCCGCGTAAACGGTGACCCAGTCGGTTCCGTTTTCGCTGAGGCTGATATAGAATACCGGCGGAGTGGCAACGCCCCAGGAGGGCTTATCCCAGAAGGAAACGGTACATTCGCTGACGGACATTACGGCACCCAGGTCGGCGGTTACGTGGCGGCCGGTTCCGCGGTAGAACACGAAGTAGGTGCTTTCGTTGCCGTGAAGAACGCCGTCGTTGAGCAGATGCAGCTTATCCCTGCCGCTGTTGGTGTGTCCCTTGGGGAGCGCATCGAAGTGTTGGATCTGGAAATCCACCCCGGGAAGGGCGGCCAGGTTCTGATATTCGTCGTAATCGGCATCGGAGGGATCCGCGGAAACCTCGGAGTCTCCCAGGTTCAGATCATATTTGTAAAAATCGGTGACGGGATTGCGATAGTCCGGCTTTTCTCCGGGTACGATGTCAAAGACTCCGTAGGGGCTGTACTCATAGGCGAGGATCTCGTCTGCCAGCAGATAGCCGCCGGCAGGGGTGAGGACGATGCGGATATACTTTGCCTCCAATGCCTTGGGGAAGGAAAAATAGAAGGTGTATTTGCAGGTGGCGTCCAGGTCTCTGGGGGTGTAGATCTTACCTACGTCGGTGAAGGTCTCGCCGTCGTTGGAGGCTTGTACGGTGACCGTGGAGGGCAGGTTGATATCGTAATCCGCGATCCTTGCACAACCGATGGAAAGGTCGTGGATCGCGATGTTTCTGCCTGTCAGATCAAACAGTATCTGAACGGGCCCGCTTCCCGTCCAGCCCGCATAGGTGTTGCTTCCGTATACCCAATCCATTTGGTCGCAGTCGGTAAGGCGGGAACAATGGTTGTCGGGATACTTTTCGTCGGTGGGGCGGTTTACTGTATAGGGGAGATCCATAAACACATTGTTTGCCTTTTGGCTTCTGTCGATCTCCTCTGTCATAAAGCTATCGATCAACGCCACCTTCTCGCTGAGGACGAAGGAGGGTTCCTCGCTGATCTCGGAAAGGGTGCTTTCCGCAGAGCTTTCGGCGGCGCTTTCCTCCGGCGCGGTGGAGGGGACGGCAGGTGCCGCGGAACAGCCCCACAGAGCCAGTGCGAGACAGAGGGCGAGAAGACGGATGACGTGTTTTTTCATGCTGGTATCCATTCCTTTCATTGTACGCCGGAGAGCCGAAATCCGGCACGGAAACTAAAAAACTCAAGCGTTTTTATAAGTATAGCACGCTTTTTGCAAAAAGGAAAGAGTTTTTGTTGACTTTTTTAACGAAATGTGATATAAATATTACAAAATGTCAAGGATGGTCGCGGAGGGGGCGGCATCTGCGCGGAAATCCGTTTGCCTATAAGGCAGACTGCGAAACGAAACGGACAGAATTTATGAGCGTTACACTCAAGGAAGTGCAGACCAAAAAAGATCTGAAGAGCTTTGTAGAATTCCCCAATCGCCTGTACAAAAAGAACCCTTGGTTCGTTCCCTTTTTGGGGGCGGATGAGCGAGAGACCTTTACCCCCGGGAAGAACCCCGCCTACGCATTTTGTGAGACGAAGCTGTTCTTGGCTTACAAGGACGGCGTTCTTGCAGGCAGAATTGCAGGGCTGATCAACCATGCCTATAACAAGAAGTGGCAGCAGAATGCCATTCGTTTTACTCGCTTTGATTTTATCGACGATCACGAGGTTTCCTCTGCCTTGTTCACCGCTGTGGTGGAATGGGGCAAGGAGCGGGGCTTTACCCGCATCATGGGGCCCATCGGCTTTACGGACATGGATCACGAGGGGATGCTGATAGAGGGCTTCGAGGAATTCAATATGTCCATCACCTTCTATAACCATCCCTATTACTTGGATCACATGGAGAAGCTGGGCTTGGTGAAGGATATCGATTGGATCGAGTTCCGCATCAACGTGCCCGAGGAACCGGATGCCCGTATCCGCAGGATCGCAGAGCATCAGGAAAAGAAGTACGGCTTGACCCGTGTGATCTATCACGACCGCAAGTTGCTGTACAAGGATGCCTTCGAGGCATTTGGTCTCATTGACCAAGCCTTCTCCGTGCTGTACGGCACGGTGCCCTTGACCCCCGAGGTGATCAAGCACGCCGTCGACGGGTACATTCCCTTGGTGAAGCCGGAGTATATCTGCTCCGTGAAGGACAAAGGGGGCAGGATCGTGGGCTTCGGCGCCTTGGTGCCTTCTATAGCAAAAGCCTTGAAGAAGTGCGACGGCAAGCTGTTCCCTTTGGGAATCTTCCGTTTGCTGAAGGCGTTGAAGGGGAAGAACGACACCTTGGAGATGTTCTTCGTTGCTGTGGATCCCGCTTACCAGATGAAGGGCGTTCCCGCCATCATCATCGACGCTTTGACCGAGATCTTGATCGAGGGTGGTGTCAAGTATTGCGAGACAGGCCCTCAGCTGGAGACCAACGGCGCCGTCCACAGTATGTGGGGGCAGTTCGAGAAACGTCAGCACCGCCGCAGACGTTGCTATGCAAAGGAAATATGAGTTTGTTCGAGCCGTGCTGAACCGCGCGGCTCTTTTTTCTTGTTGCATTTCTTCTTTTTGTGTGGTACAATAAAGCATCAACCATCAAAAGGAAGGAAACCGTCTATGGAAGACTGCAAGCAAAAATGGTTAAACGCTTTGGGAGCGCCTTCTGCCGCCGCGGAGGTGGGAGAAAAGGTTCTCCTCTGCCGTTATGAGGAAGAGGACTATACCTTGGAGCTGTACCGACAGCCCTTGGCGGACGGTACCTTTCAGCGGGTGATGCTGGCGTTCCCGGGGAACGCGACCTTCCCCGCGCCTGCGGTGGCTGTTCCCTTTTATTACCCCGAGGCCATGCTGGGGTATGACCCTGCCACGGGGGAAGAACTCCCTTACTTTGCAGGGGTGGAAATGATGGTGCATCTGGTGAAGCGGGGATATATTGCCGCCTGCGCGGATGCATACCATCTGACCTATGCAGACAGCACAAAAGCCCGAGATGATTTTACCCGTTGGCGGGATGCGGCAGGAAAGCTGCACGCAGACCATCCCCACTGGTCGGGCATGGGGAAGCTGATTTCCGACACCCGCCGTATGATCGACGGGCTTTGCGAGGATGCCAGAGTAGACTCTGCCCGCGTGGGCATTGCAGGGCATTCCTTGGGGGGTAAGATGGCCTTTTATACGGGATGCTTGGACGAACGTGTCAAGGTGATCCTGGCCAGCGATTTTGGCTTCGGCTGGGAGCAATCCAACTGGGACGAGCCTTGGTATTGGAACGGCCGCGTGAAAGAGTTGGAAGCTCTGGGGTTGGATCACACCGTGCTTTTGGAGCTGGCGGCGCCTAAGCCCTTCTGCCTGCTGGCAGGGGAGTACGACGACGCTTCCTCCGGGGAGAGGATGGGTCGCGCCTTGGGGTATGCTTCCGATCCCGCTCACTTGAAGCTGGTGCATCACGGAAAAGGGCATCGTCCCACCGCCGAAGCTTTGGCAGAGGGCTATGAGTTCCTCGATTCCTTCCTTAAATAATATATAAGAGAAAGCCTCCCGCGTCAGATCTGCCGCGGGAGGCTTTTGTCAGCTTAAGCGAAGGACGGTGAGGCAGTTGGCCACAGGCAGAGTCCCGCCGGGAGCAGAGGACAAGACGAGGGCGGAATTGTTCTCCACGGGGTTGCGCAGGGTCAGCAGCGTGCCGGAGGCGGTGACGTTGAGCAACGCCGTGCCGAACAGCACCGAGTCGTTCTGCCCCGTGCCCGCCGCGGTGGCAGATTGAGGCACGCCGTTCAAGGTGAGCAGAGCCTGCCCGGAGGTGGCCACGTTCACCCGGAAGGTGACGAAATAGACCCCGGGGACGGAGAGCAATATCTCGGTGGAAGACACTCTGCCGATGTCCGTGTTGGCGATCACGCCGTTGCGGGGGAAGGGGATATCTCCCCCTGCGGGGATGGTGACACCGTCCAAACCGGGCGCCGGGGAATAAAATTCTCCATAAGACAGCAGTCCGCCGCTGGCACCCCGCGGGCCGGTTGCGCCTGCGGGGCCGGGCTCACCCATGGGACCCTGCGGGCCGATAGGGCCTTGCGCCCCGGTTGCACCCTGCGGACCTTGCACCCCTTGGGGGCCTTGGGGACCTACCGGGCCTTGCAGACCCATGGGACCGGTTTCACCCCGGGGGCCTTGTGCCCCTTGCGGACCTTGGGGGCCTGCTTCCCCCTGCTCTCCTTGCGGGCCTTGGGGGCCCTGAGGGCCGATAGGGCCGGGAGGACAGATGAGGCAACGGCAGGCGTCGCACTCCGCGGGACAAAGGGTATAGGGGCAGCTGTTACACCCGCCGCAAGCACTGCGACGGTTACCGTTTTGGAAGGCTTGTTGATCGTTCATTCAGAAAAAACTCCTGTTGCTTTGAGATTGAAGCTGTATCTTTACCAGTGTATGAGCCGCGGCGGCGGAAGGTCACGGGAAAGATTTTTTCTCTTTCCACAAAAAGATATTGCAATGTAAAAAAAATGATGGTATAATGCAAACGGAAAAGAATGCAAAAAAGCGAGGAGATCTTTATGGCGATGAAGATGTGTTTCCGCTGGTACGGAGAGGGCAACGATAAAATTTCTCTTTCCGATATCAAGCAGATCCCGGGTGTGGACGGGATCGTTTGGGCTTTGCACCACAAAATGCCCGGTGAGATCTGGGAGACCTGGGAGATCGCGGAGGTGAAGCGTCAGCTGGATGCTTACGGCTTCAACATGGACGTGGTGGAATCCGTCAACGTTCACGACGATATCAAGATCGGCCTGCCCACCAGAGACAAGTACATCGAGAATTACAAGCAGTGCATCCGCAACCTTTCCAAGTTCGGCGTGAAGGTGATCTGCTATAACTTCATGCCCATCTTTGACTGGACGAGAAGTAACCTGTTCCATCCCGTAGGAGACGGCTCCACTGCGCTGTTTTACGAAAAGAATATGATCCAGGACGATTACAACGCCATGGCGCAGTATATTCTGGATTTTACCGAAAAGTACGGTATGTCCTTCCCCGGCTGGGAGCCTGAGCGTATGGCCAAGCTGGACGAGCTGTTCAAGGCTTACGAGGGCATCGACCACGAGAAGCTGTGGGCGAACCTGAAGTATTTCCTGGAAGCCATCATGCCCACCTGCCGTGAGTGCGATATCAAAATGGCCATCCATATGGACGACCCGCCGTGGGATATCTTCGGCCTGCCCAGATTGCTGATCGACGAGGAAAGCATCGGCAGATTCCTCTCTATGGTGGACGATGAGTACAACTGTCTCACCCTCTGCTCCGGCAGCTTGAACGCCAACCCCGACAACAACGTGGCAGATATCGTCCGCAAGTATTGTGACCGCATTGCCTTTGCTCATATCCGCAACGTGAAGCATTTCGAGAACGGCGACTTCTCCGAGGCCAGCCACAGAGATTGCGACGGTGATACCGGTATTCTGGACATCCTCAAGGCGTATCACGATTGCGGCTTTGAGGGTTACATCCGTCCCGACCACGGCAGACACCTGTGGAGCGAGGGCCCCGGAAGCGTACGTCCCGGCTACGGTCTGTATGACCGCGCCTTGGGCATTATGTATATGCTTGGCGTATGGGATTCCCTTGAAAAATACGACAAGAAGGAGAAAGCACAATGATGAACCTTCCTTTGAACATCGATTACAGTGGAAAAGTCGTGGTGGTCACCGGCGCAGGCGGCTTGATCTGCGGCGCTATGGCAAGAGCCTTTGCCCAGTCCGGCGCAAAGGTTGCCGCCCTTGACTTAAACGAGGAGGCAGTAAAGAAACTTGCGGAGGAACTGAAGGCCGAGGGCTTTATCTGCGAGGGCTATAAGGCCAACGTGCTGGAGCCCGCATCTCTGGAAGAGGTGCATCAGGCAGTTCTTGCCGACTTGGGTCCCTGCGACATTTTGGTCAACGGCGCAGGGGGCAACAACCCCAGAGCCACCACGGACAACGAATATCACCACGAGGCCAAGGAGGGAGGCAAGTCCTTCTTCGATCTGGATGCCTCCGGCGTGGACTTTGTGTTCAAGCTGAACTTCCAGGGCACGTTACTGCCCACCCAGGCATTTGCCAAGGATATGGCGGAGAAGAAGGGCGGCTGTATCCTGAACATCTCCTCTATGAACGCCTATACGCCTCTGACTAAGATCCCCGCGTATTCTGCGGCTAAGGCAGGCATTTCCAACTTTACCCAGTGGCTTGCCACCCATTTCGCAGGCACGGGCATCCGTTGCAACGCCATCGCTCCCGGCTTCTTGGTATCCGCTCAGAACAAGGCACTCCTCTTCAACGAGGACGGCACCCCCACCGCAAGAAGCGCAAAAATCTTGAAGGGCACCCCCATGGATCGCTTTGTGGATGCTTCCGAGCTTTTGGGCGCAACCCTGTTCCTGTGTGACGATCGTTCCGCCTCCGCCATCACCGGCGTAGTGCTTCCCATCGATTGCGGATTTGCCGCATACTCCGGCGTGTAAGTGAAAAGGAGACTTGATATGGAAAAATTTATCCCCGTGGTGGTGATCAAGGAGCTTTCCGAGACGGATAAGATCCTCACCGCCCTGAAGAACAACGGCATCAACACCGCCGAGATCACCTTCCGTACCGCTTGTGCGGCGGAGGCTATCCGTTACGCGGTGAAAAACTACCCCGATATGGAGATCGGCGCAGGCACCGTCATCAACGGCGAACAGTGCAAGGCGGCCTTGGAGGCCGGCGCAACCTTTATCGTATCTCCCGGCTTGTCTCCCGACGCGGCAAAGATCTGCGCCGAGAAGAACATCCCTTACTACCCCGGATGCGTGACCCCCACGGAGATCATGGCGGCGCTGGAGCTGGGCATCACCACGGTGAAGTTCTTCCCCGCCAACGTGTACGGCGGCTTGAAGGCACTGAAGGCCCTTTCCGCCCCCTTCCCCCAGATCAAATTCATCCCCACCGGCGGTGTGGACAGAAGCAACATCGACGAATTCCTTGCCTTCGACAAGGTTGCCGCCATCGGCGGAAGCTTCTTTGTGAAAGAATCCTTGGATAAAATGGAGGAAAAATAAAATGAGCAGAGTTGTTACCTTCGGCGAGCTGATGCTCCGCCTTGCCCCCAACGGATACTACCGCTTCTTCCAGAACGACCAAATGCAGGCAACCTTCGGCGGCGGCGAAGCCAACGTAGCGGTTTCTCTTGCCAACTTCGGGCTGGACAGCGTTTACGTCACCAAGCTCCCCAAGCACGCCATCGGCCAGGGCGCGGTGGACTCCCTGCGCTACTTCGGCGTGGACACCTCCAAGATCGTCCGCGGCGGCGACCGCGTGGGCATCTACTTCCTGGAGAAGGGCGCGTCCCAGCGCGGCTCCGTGTGCATCTACGACAGAGCCCATTCTGCCATCCAGGAAGCCTCTCCCGCGGATTTTGATTGGGACAGCATCTTCGAGGGGGCGGATTGGTTCCACTTCACCGGGATCACCCCCGCCTTGGGCAAGAACTTAGTGGAGATCTGCCGCCAGGCCTGCATCGCCGCAAAAGCCAAGGGTATCAAGATCTCCTGCGACTTGAACTACCGCGGCAAGCTCTGGACCCGCGAGGAAGCCCGTGAAGCTATGACCGACCTCTGCCGGTACGTTGACGTCTGCATCTCCAACGAGGAGGATGCCAAGGACGTCTTCGGCATCGAGGCGGAAAACACCGATATCTACGGCGGCAAGCTGAACCACGAGGGCTATAAATCCGTGGCAAAACAGCTGGCCGACAAGTTCGGCTTCGAAAAAGTCGCCATCACCCTCCGCTCCTCCATCTCCGCCAACGATAACGACTGGGCAGGTATGCTCTACGACGGCGAGAACTACTGCTTCTCCAAGACCTACCACCTCCACATCGTGGATCGTGTAGGCGGGGGAGACTCCTTCGGCGCAGGCTTGATCTACGCCCTGCTGAACGGCAAGAACACCCAGTCTGCCATCGAGTTCGCGGTAGCCGCTTCCGCCCTCAAGCACTCCATCGAGGGGGACTACAACCGCGTCCGCGTCCCCGAGGTGGAAAAGCTGGCCGGCGGCGACGGCTCCGGCAGAGTCCAGAGATAATTTCGTAACGTCCCAAATCTCTCGCGGTTTTCACGAAGGAAATGCATTTTTGCACGGAACGCATTGCTCCCGTGCAAAAAGGTCGCTAAAATAGTATATGTAGGAGAATGCCGACTCGTGCCGCCATTTTCTTGCAGATCAATTAAAAAATAAACATACAAAAGGAGTACATTCCCATGAACAAAGGTTTCTCTCTCGTTGAACTGATCGTTGTTATCGCGATCATGGCAATCCTCGTAGGTGTTGCAGTTCCTGTTTACACCCAGTACATTACTTCCGCAAATGCGTCTGTTGATAAGCAGACCGCAGGTGAAGTTGAGCACGCTATCGAAGTAGTCCTGATCGATCCTTCCGTTACCGCTAAACCTGCTTACAATACCCTCGTTGTCAATGATTCTGGCTTGGCATATCTTAATGGCGGAACTGTTGTTGCTGCTGAAGCAGGCGATGCTTTCTTTGCCGCTGTTGCGAAGATCGTTCCCAGCGTTAAAACTGAGACCCAATACACTTTCACTATCGGCGATGACGGTTATAGCGTTACCGTTGATCCCGCTCTCAACTAATTAGCTCTTGAGAACCAAAACCCTCCCGTTTCGGGAGGGTTTTTTCTATCCTATTTCGGATTTCCTTCGGATTTCCTTCGGATTTTTGCGGGATGAAATACTTTTTCATCTGTGATATACTTTTCTTGCTCCTCCTATCAGTAATTCAAAGGAGAAAGAAAACTATGCTCACGAAAAATTTCTGGTCGCTTGCCAGTCAATTGCTCGGCCGTTATAACAACAGCTCAAAATCGGTTGTTATGACCAACACATCCGGCACCACCGCCTCCGAAACTCCATATTCGTCAACGTCGAAGCCCTATACCATGCTGGGGTCGGTTTGCCTGCCCAAAACCTCAAACTACGGCAATGCTTATGGCGTTTTCTATGGCAGAGGCAGAACACCCGCGACCATGGATGACTACACCATGGAAGATCCCATCGTTGACGGATCTCTCACCGTCTCCGAGGGAGGACCCGGGGCTCTGACTGTAGCGTTGAATGAAGATCACCTGCGGATCTCCGGCGTGCATCAGCTTACCAACAATACGGCCGAGGACATCTATATTTGGGAAGTCGGGTTGCACATCATTTTTGCTACGGCAGGCAAAGCGTATTTGATGGAACACACGGTTCTGGAAGAGCCTATTGTTGTCCCTGCCGGAAATACGATTTCAACGGAATACGTCATCAAATTCCCTTACGGGACGTAAAAGCCAGACCCTCCTTCGGGAGGGTTTTTCTTATTGCCTTTCACATTCCCGCCCTTCTCCGCATATAGTAACAACAAGGGAAAGGAGCGGATACGCATTGGCAGAGAGCAGAGGAACATTGGAAATCACCGTCCTGACGGCGGACGGGGGCGTTTTGGAAGGAGCGACGGTCATCCTGACGGGGATCTCCCGCGGCTCCATGACTGAGATCAGCAACGGGGAAGGGTTTGCGACCTTTTCCGTTCCCACGGGATCTGTTACCAACGGGTTGACCCCCAACCCAAGGGAGCGTCCTTACGTGACGGTGGATCTGCGGATCATCCTGCGGGGATTTATCACGGTGAGCATCATCGGGGAGCAGATCTTCCCGAATCAGACCACCAAGCAGACGGTACGGATGGAGGTTTTGACAGCTACCCCAAACGAGCTGGAAAAGATCATTATCATCCCCGAGCATCAGCTTTACACCAACCGCAAGGAGGTGCGGCTTCCCGAGGAGGATGCCCTGCCCGCCGCGGTGACGGAACAGCCGCGGCAGGTCATCGTGCCGGAATCTATTCGGGTGCATTTGGGGCCTCCCGGTGCCAACGTGCAGACGGTGACGGTGCCCTTTATCGACTATATCAAGAATGTGGCCAGCAGTGAGATCTATCCAAATTGGCCCACAAATTCTCTCATCGCCAACGTGATCGCTCAGGTGTCCTTGACCTTGAACCGCCTGTACACCGAGTGGTATCCCTCCCAGGGGTATAACTTCGATATCACCAGCTCCACGGCCTACGATCAGTATTACGTCCACGAGCGGGGGATCTTTGAGGCCATTGACACGGTGGTGGACGGATATTTTACCAACTACATCTCCGTCAAGAGGCGGCTGGAGCCCTTGTTTGCAGAATACTGCGACGGTGCAAACACCACCTGCGACGGCATGAGCCAGTGGGGCACGGTCTCCTTGGCGCGGAAGAATTACACCCCCTTGCAGATCTTGCAGTATTACTACGGCAACGAGATCGAGCTGCGTACTGCCCGGGTGCAGGAGGTTGCACCCGAATCCTTCCCCGGGGAATTGGAGACGGGAGACGTTTCCGAAGGGGTGTTGCGGTTGCAAAATCGACTGAACCGCATTGCCATCGCCTTCCCCGCCATTCCCTTTGTCCTTCCTGCAGACGGAAGGTTCGGAGAGGCAACCGCCTTGGCAGTGCGGGCGTTTCAACGGTTGTTCCGCCTGACGGAGACGGGGCAGGTGGATCGGGAGACCTGGTACCGCATCCAGTATATTTACACTGCGGTGAAAAAGCTGGCGGAGCTGGGAAGCGAGGGGGAATTCCCTCAGACAGACACCTTCCCGGGAAGAACGTTGCAGAGCGGAAGCCGCGGTACGGAGGTGCTTCGCATCCAGCGGTATTTGGAGTACATCTCCCGCGAATTGGGTACCGACGTGGTACCCGCCGTGGAGGTTGACGGCGTTTACGGCGACGGGATGGCGGAGGCGGTGCGGCTGTTCCAAAACTATTACGGTCTGGTGCAGACGGGTACGGTGAACGAGGCCACCTGGAACGCCATCGTTACCTCCTTCTACGCCTTGGGCGGGGGAGAGACGGATACCCTGCGTCCCTACCCGGGCACGCCCTTGCGGAGAGGCTCTGCGGGGGAGGACGTCAGGTGGCTGCAGACCATGCTGAACGCCGTTTCCACGGTGGATCTGGATATGCCCATGCTGACGGTGGACGGCATCTTCGGTCCTGCCACGGAGGGAAACGTTCGCCGTTACCAGCGGAACTTTGGCCTTGCGCAGGACGGCATCGTGGGACCCTTGACCTGGGAGTCCTTAACAAAAGAATACGCCCGTATCACGGGCGTATCGTAAGAGCTATGGAATTTTAGATCAGAATTCCGCCGCCGGGACCTTCGTGGGGCGGCTGGCTGTGAGGCTCTTTCTTGGCCTTTTCGATTTCGTCCTTCATGATGGCAACAAAGGGCTCGTTGGGCTCAAACTCAATGACAGCCCGCTTGCCTGCAAACCCCACCACGAAGAACCAATGCTTCCCTCCCAGATTTTGGGAGTAGTTGAAGAAGTTGTTGTAGGTTTTATTGTATCCCTTGGCCTTGTATTCTTCCTTGGTGACCAGATCGATGGTTTCTGCCAGATCCAGCGCGCCTTGATCGGTGCGCTTGTTGCCCACGATCTTGGTGATGATGAAGGTGCCGTCTGCCAGGGTGTATTCCATCTCCGTCATGGTAAAACGGATGATGATATAGATGGCAATGGCTACGATGAACATGGCGGCAAGGTTGATTGCGCCCTTGTATTCCTCCCACAGGATGCCCAAGGAAAAGGTACCGATGATGAGGAGGATACTGCCGAGCAGTAAAAGCATGGCCTGCTTGGGGTTGCGTTCGGGTTTGCATTTGTACATGGAGGGCATTCCTTTCGTATGTAATATTTTTTTGGAGGGCTACTTTATGAGAAACGAATACGGTATGAATTTGGATCCCGAGGCGATTGCCCGCTTGAATGATCGCGAGCTGGGTGATCTGGTGACGCAGATCGCCTCCGCCGTGGGGGCAGATCCCCGCAAGACCTCCGCCCTCTTGGGAAATATGGACGGGTTGCGGGAAAGCCTTAAGGATCTCACCCCTCAGCAGGCAAAGCAGCTGCTGGATCGGGCGGGAGAAGAGAAAAGCCGGGAGATCTACGAGCTGATCCGAAAGAAGGGACGTTGAGCCCCATGGACGAAAACTTCTCGGAAAAATTGAAGGCGGTGTTGGCAGACCCGGAGGCTTTGGCAAAGATCTCTGCCATTGCATCCTCCATGGGCGGCAGGGAAGAGCCAAAAAGCCTTCCTGCAAGCGCACCGCCGTCGGTGCCGAAGCACAAGGATCCAAGATTGGATCTGCTGTTTGCTCTGCGCCCCTTGGTGGCGGAGAGCAAGCAAAAACGTATCGATGATCTGATGCAGATCGCCACGGTGGCATCCCTTCTGGGGAGCTTTGGAAACCGTGGAGGAAAGGGGTTGGTCTGATGTACAGCCGCGAAATGGGCGGAATCAAAAGCGATGGACAGCTTTACGGGATGCCGTCTACCCCTCCCATGCGGGAGCGAGAATCGGAGCCGCCTCCCCACGAGGAGGTATTCCGCAGAGAACCGCCCTGCAAAGAAGAGCCCGTGCGGAAGGGACTTTTGGATCTTTCCTTCCTGCAGGATCTCAAGATCGAGGATCTGCTTCTCATCGCCATCGGCTTTTTACTGCTGACAGATGGGGACGGGGCGAACAACGACTTACTGATTATCCTGGTGGCTCTCTTGCTCCTGATGTGAGCGGGTATAAAGGAAATCGATGAATTCCTCCACCGTACGTCGATCCTTGGCGGGCAGGGAACGGAAGCGGTCGTACACCGTCTCCTCTGCCTGCTTCCCGCCGGGGGCAACCTCGGGGCGGCTTAAGCCTGCCGCAAACATCAGATCCTCTAAATCGATATCGCCGAAGGCGTTGGCGGTGATCTTGCGGATCAGCTTGGGGCGGGGAGGGTTCTCCTGCTCCATTGCCGCCAGCTTCCGCATTTGTACGTAGCTGATATCGCACTCGGTGGCGAACTGCCGCCAGGAGCGGACACCCTTCGCCTGCTCCAGCAGCATGGCGAAGATCTTTTTATTCCAACGGGTATTTTCTGCCATAAGGACTCCTGTGTTAGTGAAAATAAAGGAAAAACCGCGAGTTCCTACTCTCAAGTGCGCGCATCAGCGCGTTAAAGCCGCGCCGATGACCGTGCCGTAGGTAGACATCTCGGGAATGATAAAGTGCATTCCGAACATACGGTTCAGCTGATCGAAGGTGATGTGGGCGTGGGGAAGGCCTGCCAGGTTGCCGATGAGGACGATCTCCTTCAATTCCTTCTGCCGTGCGGCGAAGACGGCCAGCATACCGATGGTCTCGTAGACCATGTTAAAGATGCCCAAGGCGATATCCTCGCGGGTGGCCAGGTCGGAGACCTTGCCGAAGTTTGCCGCGGTGGCGTTGTCGGACAGAATGGAGTTGATGGCGGATTTGGAAATATCGTTGATCCGCAGGTCGATCTTGGAGAGATCTCCCTCTTCTGCCAGAACGGCGATCTGCTCGGGGTCGGACATTCCCAAAAGCTTTTTGGAAAGCCCCACGAGAGTGCCGCCGCCTACGCCGGTACCGCCCAGATATTCACTGCTTTGCGCATCCGCATAGACGTAAGCCGTGCCGGTGCCCATGCTGACGATGATGGCGCGATCCAACCCGGAAAGGTACAAGCCGCCCTTTGCGTTGGCGGTGAATTCCTCCACGCGGATGGTTTTTAAACCGTAGATAGAGTCCTCCACGAAGGCACTGCCCACACCGGTGATGTGTACCTCGCTGATGTCGGAGAGCGTGATGCCGTGCTGGTAAGTAAACTTACCGAAAGCGCCGTAGACAGAAGCGATGGGATCTGTGGCGCGCACCATTAAGGGCTCCAAAAGACGGTTGCCGTCAAAGCCCACGATCTTGGTGGTGCTGCCTCCGATATCGATTCCGACGATGATACTCATAAAAACGCCTCCTGTGGATGTTCTCTACCTCTATTGTAACACTTTTTTCAAAAAAGTCAAATTATTTTTTTCTTTTTTTGAAATATCACTTCCCAATTGGCAAAAAATGTGGTACAATAAGAAGAGAAACGAAAAAACGGAGGGTATGTGCATGGATCTGGCAGGAACGCTTGCGCCTGAACGGGCGGATTTTCTGCGGCGGTTGCAAAACGGCACCTGCTCTCACGGCTTTATCGTGGAAGGGCCCAAGGGCTCCGGCAAGAAGGCCTTTGCGCTTTGGTGCGCCTCGGCCTTGCTTTGCGAGTCGGCGGACAAGCCCTGCGGGGTATGCCGTTCCTGCCGCAAGGTGCAGGGCGGGCATCATCCCGACGTGCATTTGTACGGGGGCGGCGATAAGGCCATTACCGTGGGTCAGGTGCGCGATCTCATCAAGGAGACGGGCTGGATCCCCACCGACGGCGAGAAGAACGTGTTCATTTTGGAGAACGCACAGAAAATGCAGGCTCCTGCCCAGAATGCGCTTTTGAAGGTTTTTGAAGAGCCTCCCGCAGGGGTGGTGATCTTCTTGCTCACCGATTCCCGCAGAGGGCTGTTGCCCACGGTTCGTTCCAGAGGGCAGACGGTTCGTTTGTCGCCCATGGAGCCTCGGGATATGGAGGCTAAGCTGAAGCTGATGTTTCCCCGGGTTTCGCCGGGAGAGCTTTCCGCCGCTGTGGCCTACTCTCGGGGAAGCTTGGGCGAAGCAGAGGAGTTCTTAAAGCGTGACGCCGTCATGCGGAGAGAAGCGGCGGCAGAATGGCTGACCGTGGCTCTGGATGGGGACAAGTACCGCCTCATCGGGTTGCTCACCGCCTCCAAGCATAAGCGGGATACGTTGCTCCCCTTGTTGGACTCCTTCTTACAGCTGTTGTTCGATCTGCTTCTGGAGAAAAGCGGAGGGCAGGCGGTGTTGTTGACAGAGGAACAGCGGGAGTTTTACGGCAACCGTGCCACCAAGCGTGCCATTGCCGCCATGTGTGACGTAACCATCGCTTGCAGAGAGAGCTTGGAATCCAACGGAAACGTTACCGCTGTGATGACCCGCCTTGCCACGGGACTTTGGTCTGCGGCAAACGAGCGGGGATAAGTGTTGATTGATATACCATAAAAGGAAGATAGTATGGAAGAAAAAAAGATCAAGGATATGACCGGCAACCGCGAGGAAAAGATCGCCTCCAAAAAGCCGGTAAAGGAAGCCCCTGCGGCAAATGCTCCCAGGGCACCCAAGCGTCCCTTCGTGCGGGTGGCGTATCCCGGCGCGGATATGACCGAGCATATCAGCAAGAAGGCGGATGCTCCTGCAGGAGATGCTCCCGCAGGCGAAAAGAAGGAAAAACAGCCTCTCAAGCAGGGGGAGCGCAGAGACAAGCACAACGGCAGACACGGCGGCAAAAACCGCAAGAACGACCGTCCCGAGCAGAAGGAACGGGTTCGCGCAGAAGAGGCCAAGCCTGCCCAAGCAGAGAAGCCTGCTCAGCCCGCCAAGGAACCCAAAGGGGAAGGCAAGCCCCAGGAGGTGGTGGCAAAGCGCAAGCACGATCGCAGAGACCGTCACGGCGACAAAAAGCAGGATCGTAAGGAGCGCAAGCCAGAGGCCGCACCTCAGGTAAAGGTTGAGGAAGCAAAGCCCGCCAAGGAAAAGCAGAAGGAGCCTCACAAGGGGGAGCAAAAGGCAAAAAATGCTCCCGCGCCCCGTGCCCCCCGTGCGGAACGGGTGGTGCTGGAGAGGGCAACCTCTCCCGCTTCTTCCAAGGAGGAGTTCTCCGACGAACAGCTCCGCGCCGACGGACTGCTGTTTACGCTGGATGAAGAAGCAGCTCCCGCAGAGGCTGCTCCCGTTCCCGTAGAGGCGCCTGCAGAGCCCAAGGAGACCATCGAGGTGGTGGGGATCCGCTTCCGCGGTGCGGGCAAGACTTACTATTTCTCCCCGGCAGGCATTTCCTTTGCCGACGGTGACCACGCCATTGTGGAAACGGTACGCGGGGTGGAATACGGCGAGGTTCTCATGGGGAACCGCTTTGTTTCCGCCGACGAGGTGGTACAGCCTTTGAAGCCCGTTCTCCGCAAGGCAACGGCAGAGGATGCCGCCCATAACCGGGATAACCGTCAGTTGGTGGAAGCGGCAAAGCCCGTATTCTTCGAGAAGGTCAAGAAAAACAAGCTGGATATGCAGCTTGTGGACGTGGAATATACCTTTGATAACACCAAGCTCTGCTTCTACTTCACCGCAGAGGGCAGAGTGGATTTCCGCGAGCTGGTCAAGGATCTGGCCTCCGTGTTCCGTACCCGCATCGAGCTCCGTCAGATCGGTGTTCGTGACGAGGCCCGTATGTTCGGCGGGTTGGGTGTCTGCGGCAGACCCTTCTGCTGTAAGAGCTTCCTGGCGGATTTCGTCCAGGTTTCCATTAAGATGGCAAAGGAGCAGAACCTCTCCCTGGCATCCGCCAAGATCAGCGGTTCCTGCGGCAGATTGATGTGCTGTCTCCGTTACGAGCAGGATACCTACGAGCGTGAAAACGCCGAGATGCCTCGTGTGAACAGCATTGTGGATACCCCCAAGGGCAAGGCAACGGTTTTGGAAAGCAACTTCCTGACCAAGAAGATCAAGGTGCTGACCGCCGAGGACAACGCCATCCGCTTCTTCGCGCCCGAAGAGGTGCAGTTTGTGGCACCTCCTCCCAAGAAGAACGCCCAGAAGGAAGCGGAAGAGATCGACCCCGAATTGGCAAAATTAGAGCAATAAAAAAGATGAGGCTGGGCAATGCTCAGCCTCGTTTTGTTGAAATTCCTTTTGGAACTTGCAGGGTTGCTATTTGGATTTTTTTGTGGTATACTGAATTGGCCGAAAGAAGTGGGGAAAAGTTATGAACGCTTATCTTCGTAATATCAATAAAATCGAATTCGTGGTGACCGACGCTTGCTGCGGGCGGTGTAGACATTGTTCCCAAGGGGAGCATCCTGCCCGCGGGGACGGGATCGATCCCGCCCTTGCGGCGGAGACGGTGAAAAAGATCGCGGCGGCCTATGCCGTCGTGACGGTGATGGCCTTTGGGGGCGAGCCCTTACTGCACAGAGAGGCGGTGTACGCCATTATGGAAGCGGCACGTCAAGAGGGCGTTCCCCACCGTCAAGTCATCACAAGCGGCTATTTCTCCAAGGATTCCGAGACCATCCGCTGTGTGGTACGGAGGTTGGCGGACTGCGGCGTGAACGATCTGCGGTTGTCGGTGGACGCTTTTCACCAGGAGTTCATTCCCGCAGAGGTGGTAAAGCTCTTTGCCGCAGAGGCGGTGAAGCAGGGGCTTCCCATACGGCTCCAGCCTGCGTGGCTGGTGAGCCGTGAAGATGATAACCCCTACAATCGCAAGACCAAGGAGATCCTGGGGGAGTTTTCCGCCATGGGCATCCCGGTGCATGATGGGAACGTGATCTTCCCCGAGGGGAACGCGGTAAAGTTCTTGGCAGAATATTTTACGGGGGAAGCTCCCGCCAATCCCTATAAGGAAGATCCCTATGATGTGACCTGCGTTTCCTTTGCCCCTAACGGCGACGTTCTGGGCGGAAACGTGTATCAGCGGGATATTCTGGATATTTTGGACAATTATACGCCGCAGGAGGGCAGACTATGAAAAAGCTTTTGATCACCGGGTTTGAGCCCTTCGGGGGCGAGACGGTCAATCCCTCTTGGGAGGCGGTGTCCCGTTTGCCCCAAGAGGCGGGCGGATACCTTCTGACCAAGCTGCGCCTTCCCGTCACTTTCGGCGAGGCGGCGGAAAAGGTTTTGCAGGCGGCGGAGGCACTTTGCCCCGACGTGATCCTGTGCATCGGGCAGGCGGGGGGCAGAAATGCCATCACCCCTGAGCTGGTGGGGATCAATCTCCGCCACGGGGAGATCCCCGATAACAAGGGAATACAGCCCAAGGATGAGCCCATTTTGGTGCATGGCGAGAGCGGACTCTTTTCCACCCTACCGGTGCGCAGGATGGCCCAGGCGGTGGAGAAGGCGGAAATTCCCTCAAAGGTTTCTTATTCCGCAGGAGCGTACGTCTGCAACGACGTGCTGTATACCTTACTTGCCCATTACAAAGGGAGAAAAACGCGGGTGGGATTTATCCACATCCCCTACGCTTCCACCCAAGAGAAAGAGCCTTGTCTGCCCCTTGAGCAGATCACACGGGGGCTGACCATAGCCATTGAAAACATGGACGGAGAGGAAACGATATGAATTTTACCGAAATCGCAGAAAACAGACAGTCCTGCCGCAAATACGACAACATAAAACCCATCGAGCAGGAGAAATTAGACCGCATTCTTGCCACGGCACGGCTGGCACCCTCCGCTTGCAACGGACAGCCTTACCATATTACCGTATGCAAAGGGGAGCTTGCCAAAAAGGCGGCCAAAGCCACCCAAGGCATGGGAATGAACAAATTTGCATCGGAAGCTCCTATTCTGCTGGTGATCTCCGAGAAGCCCTACGTTGCCACCGCGGCCTTGGGAGCAAGGGTAAAGAAAAACGACTACCGTTCCATCGACATCGGGATCGTTGCGGCGTATATTACTGCAGAAGCCACAGCCCAAGGGTTGAGTACCTGTATTCTGGGCTGGCTGGATGATGCAGAGTTTCGTGAACTCTGCGGGCTGGAGGGCACGGTGCGCCTTGTGATCACCCTGGGGTACGCAAAGGAAGGGGATCC